>JAIMBC010000264.1 GCA_023511675.1 Pirellulales bacterium | reverse complement strand
GTGGTCCTGGGTATTGGCGGCTCCTACATGGGCGCGCGGGCATTATTCGAGGCGTGCTGCCACCCCTATCATAACGAACTGAGCCGGGGCGAACGTGGCAGCCACCCCCGCTTGTACTTCGAAGGCAATAACCTCGACAACGACGCCGTGCAGGGCCTGTTGGAACTCTTGTCCACCCCAGAGGCTCGCCGCGACGGCTGGGGGTTGGTGGTGATCAGCAAGAGCGGGGGGACGCTCGAGACCGCCGTGGCCTTTCGCCTTTTCCTCAGGGCGTTGGTGGAGGCGACCGGCAGCGCCGAGGGTGCAGCGGCCCGCATCCTGCCGGTTACGGGTCGATCGGGCAAACTGTTCGACCTTGTCCAGGCGCTGGGTTGCCGGGAAGTGTTTGCCGTGCCCGAGGGGGTGGGCGGCCGCTACTCGGTCCTTTCAGCCGTGGGCCTGCTGCCGGCAGCAATTCTGGGGCTGGATGTGCTGGCGCTGTTGGGGGGGGCGGCGGCGATGACGGAGCGGTTCCGCCGCGCGCCGCCGGGAGACAATCCGGTGCTGGACTACGCGGGCGTGTGCAGTCTGTGGGAGCAGTGCGGGGCGACGATTCGCGTGCTGTCGCTATGGGCCAAGGGGCTGGAGACAGTGGGACTTTGGTACGATCAGTTGCTCAGCGAGAGCCTGGGCAAGCAGGAGCGTGGGGCCACGCCGCTGACTGTGGTGAATACGCGGGATCTGCACTCACGGGCGCAGCAGCATCAGGAGGGGCGGCGAGACAAACTGATTACGAACGTGGTTCTGCAAGCGTGGCGGCGCGATCCACTGCGGGTGGGCCACTCTGAGTGGGAGCAGGATGGGCTCAACGCCCTGGCGGAGAAGACGCTGCCGCAGCTCATGCAGGCGGCGGCAGCGGGTACGAACGCCGCATACCGCGAGGCGGGCCGGCCCACGGCGACGATCACGCTGCCACGAGCCGATGAGGGGGCGATCGGGCAATTGCTCCAGATGTTGATGCTGGCCACGGTTGTGGAGGGGCGGCTGATCGGCGTGAACCCCTATGGACAGCCGGGCGTCGAGGCGTACAAAAAACACATGAAGGCCATCTTGGAAGGATAAACGATGACGGCGAAGGTCACCTGGTTGGGACATGGCTGCTGGTCGGTAGAAACGCCGCAAGGCACGCTGCTGATCGATCCGTTTCTGGACGATAATCCGGCTGCGGCCGCCAAGGCGGAGGCCGTGGCGGCCGATTACATCCTCGTCTCGCACGGGCACGGCGACCATGTGGGAGACACGGTCAAGATTGCACGCCGGACCGGCGCGCTGGTAATCGCCTGCTACGAAATCTGCGAGTGGTTGGCCCGCCAGGGCGTCGAACGCACGCTGGGCCACAACCTGGGCGGCGGCTCCCAGCATCCCTTCGGCCGCGTGCAGTTGACGCTGGCCCATCACAGCTCCGTGCTGCCCGACGGCAGCAATGGCGGCAATCCCGCCGGCTTCCTGATCACACTCCATCAAGGCACGCGCCTGTACTTCGCCTGCGATACAGCCCTGTTCCTCGATATGCAGCTCATCGGACGCGGCGGCCTGGACCTGGCCGTGCTGCCCATCGGGGACCTGTTCACCATGGGGCCGGATGATGCTCTGGAAGCGATCAAGCTCCTGAAGCCTCGCCGCGTTGCTCCGTCGCACTACAACACCTGGCCGCCCATCGCCCAGGATGCACAGGCGTGGGCCGCCCGCGTGCGGGCCGAAACCTCGACGGAACCCGTGGTCCTGCGGCCCGGAGAGAGTCTCTCCCTATGATCGCCCGCCTCGCAGCAGACCTGGTGCTCGTGGTGCATGCGGCATTTGTGCTCTTCGTGGTGCTGGGCGGGCTGGCCGCCCTGCGTTGGCCGCGGGTGGCGTGGCTCCACCTGCCCGCCGCGCTGTGGGGCGTGCTGATCGAGTGGTGCGGTTGGGTCTGCCCTCTGACGCCGCTGGAGAAATGGCTGCGGCGTGTTGCCGGGCAGGCCGGCTATGAGGGCGGATTCATCGAGCATTACGTCGTACGTTGGCTCTATCCACCGGGGCTGGATCGCCGGTACCAGGTGCTGCTGGGGCTGGCAGTGTTGCTGGTCAATGGCGTGGTATACGCGGTGTGGGCTTGCCGCTGGCGCCAGAGGAAGCGAGGGGCGACGGGCTGAAGCCCGCTGCCGCGGCAGACACCCAACGCTCGGAAGCGGCCGGCCTGACAGGCGGCGAGTTGGCAGGTGCGGCCACGGCCCCATGCGTGCCTCCAGGATGCTGGCCGACGCACTTCCGCATCGCGGGGCTGCCACGGCCCCCTGCGTGCCTCCAGGGTGGCGGCGTGGTGGCAGGCTGCGGCTTGTGGCTGACGGATACTCCGGCTCGGAGGGCGGGCAGCATCGGCCGGATCGGCCGGATTGGTGTTGCTGGTATCGCTATTGGAGCGCGGAGTTGGTGGCGGTTATGCTGTGGCCCCACGCGGATGCCCAGATGCTAGCACCTCGCCCGCACCGCTGGAGGCGTATCCCCCCGCTGTTGGCATCGCCGTTTGTCAAGGACGACCCTCGATGAAGCCGCTGGAGTTGCTTGCCGCTCTCGACCAGCTTGGCTCGCCGCGAGCGCTGGTCGTGGGAGACCTGATTCTCGACCGCTATACGTGGGGAGATGCCGAGCGCGTCAGCCAGGAAGCGCCCGTGATTTTGCTGCGGGCAGAGCGCCGCGAGGTGCGGCTGGGCGGTGCAGCCAATGTGGCAAACATGCTGCGCGGATTGGATGCCGCGGTGGATTGCGTGGGTGTGCTGGGAGACGATGCCGAGGGAGTGCTGGTGCGCAAGCTGTTGCAAGAAGCCGGCGTGGGGCAGCAAGCCTTGCTGGCCGACCCTTCCCGCCCCACCACCGTTAAGGAGCGCTTTCTGGGCCGGGCGCAGGGACGGCATGCCCATCAGATGCTGCGCGTCGATAACGAGGTCCGTACCCCCCTGGCAGCCGAACTCGTCGAGCAGCTTGCCGGCTGGATCGAGGCCCACGTCCAAGACTATGCAGTGGTGCTCATCTCCGACTACGACAAGGGGGTCTGCACGCCCGAGTTGCTGCGTCGCGTGATCGAAGCAGCCCGCGCGGCGAACATACCGGTGCTGGTGGATCCCCTCCGCGGCCACGACTACAGCCGCTACCTGCGGGCCACCAGCATGACCCCCAACCGCCAGGAGGCGAGCATGGCCACGGGCCGCACCATCGAGCGGCCCGAAGATGCCTTCGCAGCCGGCAAGATCCTGTGCACCCGGCTCGCGCTGGACTACGCCGTGATCACCCTCGACCGCGATGGAATGGCGTTGGTGTATCCCGACGGGCGGAGCGAGCTGTTCTCCACGCGTCCGCGGCAGGTGTACGACATCACGGGGGCGGGAGACATGGCGTTGGCGATGATCGGCCTGGCGTTGGCGGGCGGGGTACCGCCGCCGGTGGCCTTGCAGCTTGCCAATGTGGCCGCGGGCATGGAAGTGGAGCAGCTCGGCGTGGTGGTCGTTCCGCGGCAGTCGATCCGGCAGCGCTTATGGGAAGAGTCGCAGCGTGAGTGGCTTCCGCAGCAATATGAGATCCGCCGCATTGGTGTGAGCACCGACGACAAGATCTGCACGTTGGAGGCCCTGCTTGCGCATCTGGCGCGGCATCGTGCCCAGGGGCAGCGTGTGGTGTTCACCAACGGATGTTTCGACCTGATTCATGCCGGCCACGTGACCTGCCTGGAGGAGGCACGAGCCCAGGGTGACGTGCTGGTCGTGGGGCTGAACTCAGATGCTAGCGTCCGCCGATTGAAGGGGCCTGCACGCCCCGTCGTGCCGCAGCAGCAGCGGGCACGCGTGCTGGCGGGGTTGGCGGCGGTGGACTACGTAGTGGTCTTCGAAGAGGACACGCCCCACGAGCTGATCTGCCGGATCGAACCCGACGTGCTGGTGAAGGGCGGAGATTACCGCCCCGAGGCCATCGTGGGGGCCGAGGTGGTGCTGCGGCGCGGCGGCCGCGTGCATGTGGCGCGGCAGGTGCCGGGGCTCTCAACCACCGGCCTGCTTGCGGCAGCCGCCTCGCCGCCGTTGCAAGGCCCACACTTCTCTCTGGCCACGCGAACCACGCCGGCCAGCATGGGGGATGCGGCGGCGGGCATGTACCAAGGGGAGCGGGCGCACGTGCAGGGTAACTCGGCCCCCCCCGGCTTGTAGGAGCCGTGTGTGACGCTCGCCGTGTTTCTACCGAACTGGGTGGGAGACGCCGTGCTGGCCACGCCAGCCTTGCGTGCGCTCAGGCGGAGCTTGCCCGGCGAACGCTTGCTGGGCGTGATGCGACCCGTGGTGGCGGAAGTACTGGCCGGCACCGGCTGGCTCGACGAGCAGTTGTTGTTTGATCCATACGGCTCCGCACGCGAAAACCGCACCTGGCCCGTGGTGCGGCAGCTTCGTGCCCAGCGGCCGCAGACGGTACTGCTGTTCACCAACTCACTGCGCACCGGCCTGATGGCCTGGCTGAGCGGGGCGCGGCGGCGCGTCGGCTACTGCATGCACGGCCGCCGCTGGCTACTGACCGATCGGCTGGAGCCGCCAAGACGGCATGGCCGCCTGCTGCCGTCTTCCGTGCTCGATGCGTATTTGAATCTCACGGCTGGCCTGGGTTGCCCCACTGCCTCGCGCAGGCTGGAATTGGCCACGCTTCCCGCAGACGAGGCCGCAGCCGATGTCGTCTGGCAGCGGTTCGGCTTGCCGCCCCACGGAGAGGTCGTGCTGCTCAACAGCAGCGGGGCATACGGCGAGGCCAAGCTGTGGCCGACGGAATACTTCGCCCAACTTGCCCGCCGCCTGGGGGCGGAGTGCGGACGCATGGTGCTGGTATTGTGTGGTCCGGCGGAGCAGGCACGCGCGGCAGAGATTGCCGCACGAGCTGCACATCCTCGTGTGGTTTCGCTGGCTGAGGTGCGGCCCAGCATTGGCCTGAGCAAGGCGTGTGTCCGCCGTGCCGGCCTGCTGATCACCACAGATAGCGGCCCGCGCCACTTCGCCGCCGCCTTTAACATACCGGTGGTGACTCTATTTGGACCCACGCATCCGGCATGGAGCGAGAATTACCACCCGCTGGACGTGCATCTCCAGCGGCAAGTTCCCTGCGGGCCGTGCCAGCGGCGAAAGTGCCCCCTGGTGCACCACCGTTGCTTGCGCGAGCTTTCTGTGGAAGAGGTGTTCCAGGCGGCCTGCGCGCTATTGGCGCGGCAGGCTAGCAGGGGAGGAGTGCAGGCGGCATGAAGGGATGGGAGCACAGCGCCGTCGTGCCGACAGGTGTGTCTGGAGCGGCGGGCCAACATTCGCCCGGTGCCCATGCCGATGCGGCAGGCGTGGCTGCCGCCGTGCCTTTTGACGCAAGCTTGATGGTCGGTTCGGCAGAGGTGCCGCCGAGTGATGCCGTCTTGAGCCAGCAGGCGGCCGGCTTGCTCACCAAGACGGCTGGATGCACTTGCCAAGAGCGGAGAGCAATGGGCGCTGTGCGAGGCGGCATGGGAACCGGCGGCACGATGCGGTTGGAACCGGTCGGGCCAGGAACCATGTGGGTCGCCGCAAGCTACCTGGAGTCGCTGGCCCAGGCGGGCTTGTTGAGTTTCGAGGCCATGATGAGCACGCAAGCCGGCCGGCTGCTGCGCGCCCTGCCCGACAGAGAGAACTGGCGGCTGGAACTGCCGGACGGGGCGGGCGGGGTTCGCGGCGCGTTTCTGAAGAAGCATCATCTGCGGGACTGGCGCTGGTGGCTGCGTGCCAGGTTCGGTTTGCAGCCGGTACAGAGTCCGGGCCGGATCGAGGCCCGCAACATTGCCCGGCTGGAACGGGCCGGCATCGCCTCCATGCAGCTTGTGGCATATGGGGCCAAGTTGCATGCCAACGGTCTGTTGGAGTCTTTCCTGCTGACGGAGGAGTTGGCAGGGCACGTGCAGCTTGATCACTTTCTGCGGCAGAGGTTTGGTCCCCTCAACGGGGACAGGCCGCATGAGGAGGAACGCGAGCTGCGGCTGCTGATTGACGAGGTCGCATCGCTGGCACGGCGGTTCCATGCGGCCGGCTTCAACCATCGCGATTTCTACTGCTGCCATTTCTTCATCCGCGAGCCGCAGCGGGGGAGGTTCGAAGTGCGGCTGATCGATCTGCAGCGCATGGAGCGGAGGCGGCGGCTGCGGGGCCGATGGCTGGTCAAGGATCTGGCCCAGCTCGCCTATTCGGCCCCACGGGATCGCCTCTCGTGCAGGCATCGGTTGGCCTTTATCAAGGCGTACCTGGGCGTGCGCAAGCTTCGTCCAAGAGACAAGCGGCTGATCCGGCGCGTGCTGGCCAAGCAGCAAGCCATGGAACGTCACCTGGGACTCCATCCTTGAGAATTGCCATTGTGATCGAGGCCCTGGACCAGCGACGCGGCGGGGCCGAAAACTGGACCTGGCAGTACGTGCAATGGCTGGCGGCGTGCGGCCACCAGGTCCACGTCCTGGCGGCCCACTTTGCTCCCGCCGCAGAAAGGCTCGGTATCGTGCGGCATCTGCTGCCCTACGCTGCCTCCCGCTGCGCGCTGGCCGATGCGGCCGCACAGGCCGTTCAGCAATGTGCGCCCGACGTTGTGCACGATATGGGCTGCGGTTGGCATTGCGACATTTTCCAGCCGCACAGCGGTTCTCGGCTAGCGGCGTTCGAACAGAACCTGCGGCTGCTGCCGCGATGGCTCGCGCCGCTGAAGCGGAGGATGGCTCCCTTGCTGCCGCGCTACCGGGACTTTGCCCAGCTCGTAGCCCGCCAGTACGCTGGGCAGCCGCGATTGTACGTCGCCCTTTCCAAGATGGTGGCCACGCATATGCGGCACTACCACGGCGTGGCCGCAGAACACATCCGCGTTGTCTACAACGGCGTGGATGTGGAACGCTATTCGCCCCAGCTCCGCCGCCAATGGAGACAGCCCATCCGCCGCAAGCTTGGCATCGAAGACCACGAGCTGCTTGTGTTGATTGTGGCACACAATCACCGCCTCAAGGGGGTGCCTGCCCTACGGCGCACCGTGGCCTGCCTGCGGCGGCAAGGCCGCCCGGTTCGCCTGGTCGTCGCCGGCGGCCGCCGGCTGCCGGCGGCCCGCTGCCGGCGCGGGGAGACGCTGTTTCTGGGCAGCGTGGATGATCCGGCACCCCTGTATGCCGCCGCCGACGTGTATGCACACCCCACCTGGTACGACCCATGCAGCCTGGTCGTGCTCGAGGCCCTGGCCTGCGGTCTGCCCGTGGTGACCTCGCAGTACAACGGCGCCAGCGAACTTATGAGAGACGGCAAGGAGGGCTACGTCCTGACCGATCCCGCCGATTCCGTTGTGCTGGCCGCACATCTGCAAACGTTGCTGGACCAGGAGCTGCGGCAGCACATGGGTCAGCAAGCCCGCGCCCTGGCCGAGGCGCACACGCTGACCGACAACTTCCGCCAGCTTGCGGCCCTATACCAAGAGATCGCAAGGCAGCGCCGGGCAGCCTGATGCCGCCGGGGGCTACTCGACGACAATGTCGTTGACGAGTGGCGTTCCCCGCGCAGCCGTCATCGCAGCATGCTGCGCAAGTTGCTTCGAATAATACGTCGTGCAACGGCCGGCGATCCGCACCCCCTCCTGGCAAATCTCCACCTTCAGGTCCCGGATGCGTCGGCCCAGCTCACGCCTCACCGCTTGCTCGACCCGCACCAGCAGCCGCTCCTGAGACAGCTCGTCGTGCAACGGCAAACCGCCTGCCCGCTGCTGGCCGCGCGGCAGGGGATTGCTCTCGTGAATCGCCTTTTCCATCGCTTCTCCTCGCGTCTGGACCTCTCGGACCGCTCGCCACAGCAAGCGCCACAGGCCTACGCCGCCATGCGCTCCCCGGGACCTGAGCACTCCCCCGCCATCAGGGACCCCGCATACATAGAACACCGCCCTGCCCAGCCCGCGGCCAGTCGGGCCGGCCCCAGGGGCCGCCAGCAATGCCCGACCAGTTCCGTCCGCGCGCAGACACACCCGCCTCATCGTCCAGAGTCAACAAGACGCTGACGCCGTCGGGCGTAGTCATGACACACACACCGTCCGTGGAACGCAAGCCGACCACCCGCACGCGGTACGCCACGGGCCTAGCCGCCTGTGGCCGACCACCTCGTACGGCCGCTCACCCCGTGCGCCGCATCGATCTCAAGATGCCTGATCCTTAGGGTTGCCACGCGGCGGCACCGGGATGAGCCAAGGGCAGAACAGAACACCCACTTCTGCTCTGTGGCCTCAACCTCGGCTCACTCTAGCCTTCCCCGGCGAAAACTGTCAACCCCCCGGGTGAGCGTTCACGGGGGTACTAGAGAGCGACCGCAGAAGGTAACGGAATAGCAACGGAATAGCAGAAGATCTGGGGT
>JAIMBC010000263.1 GCA_023511675.1 Pirellulales bacterium | reverse complement strand
GATCGTCTCGCCATGATGCAGCTCGCGTGGAACGCGCTCGCCGCGAGTGTTATGTGCTTCCGTCTCCTCGAGTAATGTGTAAGCCAGTTGTCCCCAAGAACACCGGTTTTGTCAGAGCCTCTAAAGGGGATGCTTGCCCAGCGGGCAAGTGTGAAAAACGTGAGCGCCTGCCAGCCGTTGTGCAAGGCGAACACATACCCGGCCTGATACTCGGCCCCCGAGTGGGGCAGATGATTCCGGTCCTCGGCGCTCATATGGGTGCAGACCAGCACCGGCACCACCGAGATTATCCGCAACAGGGGCGGGTTGACGCTGTGCAGGTGGAACCGTCCCGTCTCCCAGTGCGACAGTCCCGCCCCCATTTGGCCCAGCTCGTTCATATCCGGCGTGTGGATGGCAGCCGAAATAGCCAGCAACGCCGCATGCACGGCGATCAGCGTCAGGAATAACCTGCCGCGGTGGCGAGCGAGCCAGTCGCACATGAGAGATCACGATCGAGCGGCGGCTAGATGTGCCGATGACGTTCCCTTATCGTTGCCCTCGGCAAACGCCCTGGGAAGAGGCAGCACGGTGCCGCAGCCGGCGTCGCGGGGTGCGCCAGCAGCGGCCCATGCAGTCGCATGAGTGGACGGTGGATCAGGCAGCTCAGGCACAAACAGCAGGCAACGATCTCGAAACTGCAATTGCCTGGTAACGATCAGACGGGGCACAAGCCGCCTGCTGACACTCAGAGAGGCGCAACACCGATGCTCAGCCAACGCAGCTAGCGTAAAGCGTCGCCAGTGCAACGCGGGCTGATGGGGAGAATCCCGGACGATGCATGGGCGGGTACCAGGACCATTCTGCGAGGGTGCTGGCCCGCAAGCCCCCGAGGCCGGAAAGCCGCTCGCGACAGGAACGCATTGGATTCGCGGAGGCTCATCCAGCTTGATTGTGCCCTCCTGCGGTGGCGCCGCCTGCGCCGCTGGAGCAGCCCCTAGCCGCTTGTGAGACTGTCTTGCACCTGATCAGGGCGAAGACCTGCTGTGGCCTTGCAGCGGTGTGCAGCTCCCCGTGCCAGACCGAAAGGGAAGGAAGCGGCCGCCTTGTTGCAAGGGCGTGGAGCAGGCGGAGGCAAAGGACAGCCCTATCGTTGCTTGAGTTGTTGCGGCGCGGTCCCCTCTGCTGGAGTGGGTTCGCCGGTGTTCACGGGGCGGTCGGAGATGATGCGAAAGTCTTGCACGCCTTCCAGACCGAACTCGGCCGGCGTGCCGGAGATGCCGTAGCCGTCGTCGGCGTAGGCCGGCTGATCAGCAGGGGCTGACGCGTAGGGTTGGGCGTATGTGGTGTAGCCCCTGCCGCAATGCGTGCAGTAGCCGCCACGGGGGTGGCCGGCGGCGTCCCCATCCCAGCCGCCCACCCAGTTGCCGCAGGCATCGCAGGGCTCGCCGTAGTCGAGCCAGTCTCCAAAGTACCACTCGCCGCATCCCAGGCTGCACACGCAGGGGCGGCCGCAGGGGCCGCAACAGCAGCCGGTCAAGGCAACCAACAGCAGGGCAGCGACCACACTAGCCCAGGCGCGATGCATGGGCAGAACTCCTTGTCGAGGATGGGAAGAGTTGGCCTTCACAATGCTTTATCGGAACGCGGCTGAGGCCAGTCGAGAAATTCGATACGACCGGTGCTGGCTGCCCCATTCTCCCAGTCCACCCACTTTGACCTGCCATGGCATGGCATGGAGGGCCGCTTTCGCTTCAATCAGGGGGGAAGTATGTTAGGGGGCTGGTTCCACGCCTGACTGCCAGCGGCTGCCGTGTGAAGGCAGGACCTGCTGGCATGGCCAGAGGTTGATAGTTCTCCGGCAGTGCCGGAGTTTGTGCCGCGTGCATGGTGGCGGTGTCGCCATTGCTATGATGGATCTGCTACGTCAGGAGATTGCGGCCACGGCCGATACCATCGTGGTAAAGGTGGGCACCCGCGTGCTCACGGGGGCAGATGGGAAGCTCGATGAGGGGCGGATTGCCAGTCTCACGGCAGACATCAGTGCCCTGATGCAAGCTGGCCGCAAGGTGGCGCTGGTGAGTTCGGGGGCCGTGGGTTCGGGAATGGGGCTATTGGGGCTGACGGAGCGGCCGCGGGACCTGGCTCACTTGCAAGCGGTGGCCGCCGTGGGCCAGGCGAGCCTGGTACAAGCCTATGACAGGGCGTTGCGTGCCTTTGGCCGGCATGCCGCGCAGATCCTGCTTACGGCGGAAGACCTCAACGACCGTACGCGGTACCTGAATGTCCGCAACACCATTCTGGCGTTGTTCGAGTACGGTGCCGTGCCGGTGATCAACGAGAACGACACGGTGAGCGTCGAAGAGCTGCAAACCACCTTCGGCGACAACGACCGGCTGGCGGCCCTGGTCACCAACTTGATTCGAGCGCCGCTGCTGGTGCTGCTGTCGGACGTGGAGGGACTTTACGATGACGATCCCGCCTCCCCGGCGGCCCGCGTGGTACATACGGTGACGAGGCTGGATGAGAGCGTTTTCTCTCTGGTGCGCGACCGGCGTACCGGCCTGAGCAAGGGAGGCATGGCCAGCAAGCTGAACGCCGCACGCATGGCAACGTTGTCGGGAGAGAACGTGATCATCGCCAGCGGCCGCCAACCAGACGTGCTGCGCCGGATTCTGGCTGGTGAAGTGGTAGGCACCTTGGTAGTGGCCCAGGGAGCATCCGTCCCAAGCTGGAAGCGCTGGATCGGCTTTGCAGCGCAGCCGCGCGGCACGCTGCTGCTTGACGAAGGCGCCTGCCGTGCCCTGGTTGCCCAGGGCCGCAGCCTGCTGGCCATTGGCATCATGGAGGTGCGGGGCGAGTTTCAAAAGGGAGACGTGGTGGCCCTCTGCGATGTACAGGGGAAGGAGCTGGCCCGCGGCCTGACCAATTATGCCGCCGCGGAGGTGCGCCGCATCCGCGGTCTGAAGACCGACCAGATTGCCCAGGTGCTGGGACATTGCCCGTATCACGAAGTCGTTCATCGAGACAACATGGCCATTACAGGGTGAATCAGCATGGCAAAGCTGGAACTGCCCCGGAGGATTGTGATCACGGGCGCCACGCGTGGGCTTGGCAGGGCACTGGCCGTCGGGCTGGCAGCGCGGGGACACGTGGTGCTGGGGTGCGGGCGGAATCGCCGGGCAGTTGACGAGCTGGCGAGGGAGCTGGGCCCCCCCTGCCGAATGGACGTGGTGGACGTGCGAGACGAGCGTCAGGTGCGGGAATGGGCCGAGGCCTTGCTGCAGGAGGGCGCGCCGGATCTGCTCGTGAATAATGCGGCGGTGGTGAATCGCAATGCGCCCTTATGGAAGGTGCCGGCCGAGGAGTTTCATCTGTTGGTGGACGTCAATATCTGCGGCGTGGCGCATTGCATCCGCTATTTCGTGCCCGCGATGGTCCGGCGCCGCCGCGGCGTGATTGTGAACCTGAGTTCAGGCTGGGGCCGCTCGACCTCTCCGGAGGTCGCCCCGTACTGTGCCACGAAATGGGCCATCGAGGGCTTGACCCGCGCCCTGGCGGAAGAACTGCCCCAGGGCATGGCCGCCATACCGCTCAACCCCGGCATCATCGATACCGACATGCTGCGTTCATGCTTCGGCCGGCAGGCAGCCAACTACCCCAAGCCGGATGCCTGGGCCAAGAAGGCGATACCTTTTCTGTTGAGCCTGGGGGCGGAGCACAACGGCCGTCCGCTGACTGTGCCGCAGTAGCCGCACGGACTCGCGGGCGGTGCACTCAGGTTGGCGGGGCGTGCAGAGACGGCGGAGGCCAAAACGCAGTAGCCACACAGATTGGCGTGCGGTCCACTGGCAGCAGGGGGCCAAACCGCTGGGCGGCGACATCGGCGTGGTTGCCTCCGCCGCGCTGTGCGATAGGGCGCGGTCCAGACCGTAATTGCACTCAACGGCGTGCAAACCTGCGCGCCGTGCTGACAGCGCACGCACCGGCCACGCTGCGGCCGGGCAAGGGTGCCGGCAGGGCTGCGGCCGGCGTGCGTGCCGGGCCGGACCGTATGGCGTGCCAGAGCGTGCGGCACGCCGGCTGACGTGCCGGCTGATGTGGCTTGCCCCAGGGTGGGGCAGCACGCCTGCTGTTTCAGCGTTGGGGGGGCAGAAGCAGCAATCCACCATGTTTCGCCACGACGTATCCGGCGGTAACATGCACCGTCTGACCTGTTCCCACAACCATGCTGGCCAAAGACACACGCCATGACCACGCACGGCAGCACGCCCGCAAGCACAACCTATGACGAACTTCCCTATCCCAGCCACGCCATTCACGTCAGTCAGCCGTTGCACCTGGCGACGCTGGGTTTGCTGGCGGGCCTCGACCCGCCCCCGCCCGAGACGGCACGCGTGCTGGAAATCGGTTGTGCCAGCGGCGGCAATCTCATCCCGCTGGCCTTCTGCTATCCGCAGGGGAGCTATCTGGGGATCGACCTGTCGAGCCGGCAAATCGAAGAGGGGCGGGCACTGGTTTCACGATTGGGTTTGACGAACATCGAGCTGTTGCCGATCAGCGTCACGGAGGTAACGCCTCAGTGGGGAGAGTTCGATTACATCATTTGCCACGGCGTGTACTCCTGGGTGCCGCCGGAGGTGCAGGAGAAGATCCTGGAGGTGTGCCGCCAGAACCTGGCGCCGCGGGGCCTGGCGTACGTGAGTTACAACACGTATCCCGGCTGGCACCTGCGGGCCCTGATTCGCGAGATGATGAACTGGCACGTGCATCGATTCACGGAGCCTCTGGTGAAGGTGCGGGAGGCACGCTGGTTCTTGGATTTCCTGGTGCGGTACTCCGCCGAACCTGAGGGCGTGTACGGCGCGGCACTGCGTGAGGAGAAGGAGCTGCTGGAACGGCTGAGCGACAGCTACGTGTTCCATGAGCATCTGGAGAAGGACAATCAGCCGGTGTACTTTTACCAGTTCGCGGAGCGGCTGTCGGCGCACGGGCTGCAGTATGTGACAGAGACACGGCTTCCGGAGCAGGCAGGCATTGTCCCAGCGGAGGTGCGTGCGGAGCTGGAGCGGCTGGCGTCCGACGTGATTCAACGCGAACAGTACTTCGATTTTTTGCGCAATCGCACGTTTCGCCGCACGCTGATTTGCCATGCCGAGCAAGCGGTCAAGCACGAGCTGCACACGGACGGTTTGCAGCGGTGCTACTTCACCGCGCATGCCAAGCCGGAGACGGAAACGCCTGATGTGGCGGGCGATAGCGTGGTCAAGTTCACCACGCCTCTGGGCCGCACCCTTTCAACAAACAATCCCCTCATCAAGGCCCTGCTCACCGCGCTGTTTGAGATCTGGCCGCGCTCCTGGAGCTTCGAGGAACTCTACACGCACGCCTGGCGGCGCGTCGATGCGGCCCAGCTTCCCGAGCCGCTCCAGGCCGCTCGGGACCCCGCTCCGTTTGCAAGCATCGTGGCGCAATGCGTCATTTCTGATGCCATCGAGGTACATCTGGCGCCCTTTCGCTTCGTGGTCCAATTGAGCGAGCGCCCCCTGGCAAGCGCCCTGGCACGGGCACAAGCACTGTCCAGCGACGTGGTCTGCAACATGCGGCATCGCGGCGTGCCGCTGAATGAGCTGGACCGCTTCATACTGCAGCAGCTCGATGGCACCCGCGACCGTGCGGCCCTCAAGACCTTGCTGGCGGAGGCCGTGGCCGCCGGTAAGGTGCCATTGTCCGACGCCCAGCCCGAGACCCTTGACAAGGCCGTGGACGCCGCCCTGACGCGTCTGGCGGGCTACTCCCTGCTGGTGGCGTGACGCCGCCCTGAGCTTGCGCCCCAATTCCACGGTCGCCCAGCTTTACGGCCATGGACCTCTTCTTGTACGAGTATGTGACGGGCGGAGGGCTGCTCGAGACGGCCGAGCCGGCAGATTGTCCGCTGCTGGCCGAAGGACAGGCCATGCTGGCGGCGCTGGCAGAGGACCTGGCCCGGCTGCCCGACACAAAGGTGCGCTTGCTGCGCGACGGCCGTCTGCCTGCATGGCATGCGCCACAAGCGGCCATCGTGGTGAAAACCGCGGCGGAGCACACGGCGGCGTTCGACCAGATGGCCGCGGCCTGCGACTGGACGCTGTTGATTGCGCCCGAGACTGGCGGGGCCTTGTACGCCTGTGCTGCCCGCGTGGCCGCCGTGGGGGGACGGCTGCTTGGCCCTGATTTGCCGCTGATTGCCCTGGCGAGCGACAAGCACGCCACGTGCGAGTACCTGCGGGATCAGGGTGTGCCTGTGCCGCTGGGGCGGGCCATTGAGCCAGGGCAGCCCTGGCCCGTTGAATGGCCGCTGCCCGCCGTGTGCAAGCCGAGAGACGGCGCGGGCTCGTGCGGCGTGCGGCTGCTGCGCCGTTGGCCTTCTTCGGGCGTGCCAGGCGGCTATCGCGTGGAACGTTATTGTCCCGGCCTCGCCGCGAGCGTGGCGGCGATTGCCGGACCCGCCGGCCACGTGCTGCTTCCCGCGTGCACTCAGCATTTGACGCAGGACGGCTGCTTCTGTTACCTGGGCGGCAGCGTGTTGCAAGACCCGCACCTGACAGGCCGCGCGCACAGGCTTGTGCGCCAAGCCCTGCTGGCGCTGCCCCAGCCTCGCGGCTACCTGGGCTTCGACCTGGTGCTGGGTGAACGGCCTTCGGACGATGTGGTGATCGAGATCAACCCCCGTCCCACAACCTCGTACGTGGGACTGCGCCACGCCGTGGCCGAGAACCTGGCAGAAGTCTTGCTGGCCGCTGTCTGCGGCCAAAGCGTCTCGGTTCGTCCCCTGGCTTGGCCCATTTCGTTTACCGCCACCGGCGAGGTGTATCCAGAGCCGTAAGAACTGATCCTGTTCTCTCGGTGCTGCACCGTAGGGGAGGGCACAGGTCGCAGGCAGGCCCCTGTGGCGGATGCGTCTGAGTCTTGGCGTGTGCCACGCAACTGCAAAAAACGTCTGGCATCTGCTAAGGTGTGCGCCGCGTTGCCATGCCGAGTCTAGGTGCCGCCCCGTGCCACGAACCTCCTTCCTGTTCGACGCCCACACGATCGCTTCCCCATGTCCGTAGCCAAGGTGATCCTTCAGCCGCGCAAGGCCCGGCCGTTTTTCGGCCGGCATCCCTGGGTGCTCGATTCTGCCATTGGGCAGATTGAGGGGGAGCCTCGCGATGGGGATGAAGTGGAGCTGTTTACGGTGGAGGGGCAGTTCGTCGCCCGCGGTCTGTTCAACAGTGCCAGCCGCATTCGGGTGCGCCTCTACACATGGCAGGCGGACCAGCCGCTCGATGAGACGTTCTGGCGGCAACGCCTGGAGAGCGCCGTGCGGCTGCGGAAGATACTCGGCCATCTGCAGCCGGAGGGGGCCGAGCGGCTGGTATTCAGCGAGGCGGATGGCCTAAGCGGGCTGATTGTCGATCGCTATCGGGACTATCTGGCGATCGAGTTTACCTCGCTAGGCATGGCGCTGCGGCAGGAACTGCTCGTGGGCCTGTTGGCCGAGTTGCTGCGGCCGCGCGGCATGGTGCTGCGCAGCGAGCGGGGCGCCGCGCGAGGCGAGGGCGCCATGCCCCCGCAGGGGCCGTGCTGGGGTCAGCCCCCTGATGGCCCCGTGTTCATTACCGAGCACGGCGTGCGCTATGGCGTGGATGTGTGTGAGGGACAGAAAACGGGCTTCTTCCTCGACCAACGTGAAAACCGCCTCGCCGCCGCCCGCTACATGCACGGACGCCGCCTGCTGGACGTGTGCTGCTACAGCGGCGGCTTCGCCTTGGTCTGTGCCCTGCGCGGCGAGGCCCGCGAGGTGCTGGCCATCGACACCAGTGCCCGGGCCATCGCGCTGGCCCGCGCCAATGCCGAGCTGAACGGCGTGGCGAACGTCCGCTTCGAAACGGCCGATGCCTTTTCGTACCTTCCGGAGCTGGCCGCCGAGGGCCAACGCTTTGACGCGGTGATTCTCGACCCTCCCAAGTTCGCCCAGCGCCGCGAATCGCTGGAAGCGGCGTTGCGTGCCTACTATCAGCTTAACCGCATGGCCCTGGACCTGCTGGCCCCGGACGGCGTGCTGGTGACGTGCAGTTGCTCGGGCTATGTCAGCCGAGAGGACCTCTTGCACGTGCTGGCCGAGGTGGCACAGCGGAGCGGCCGCACGATCCAGGTGCTGGAGCAGCGTGGTGCCGCCCCCGACCATCCCACCAGTGCCAGTTGCCTGGAAAGCGAGTATCTCAAGTGCTTCATCTGCCGCGTGGAGTGAAGCCCCCAAGGCCAGCCACCGCAGCCGCAAGCCCGAAACGCGGCCCACCACCCACCGCGCGCCGTCTGCGGCCCATGGCGCTGTGGGACTGCGCAGAGGGGGCCGCACCGCTTTGCGGCCGTACGGCGCGACGACGTTTACCGCCGGCCGCGCGGCCAAGCCCGCACCACGCACTCATGAGTCGCGCACCCCAGCCT
>JAIMBC010000262.1 GCA_023511675.1 Pirellulales bacterium | reverse complement strand
CCCCCCGTCTCTCCGGCACAAGCTGACCCCAAGGGCCGCCCCCCCTCGACGTCGTGAGGCGCTTCGGATGGCTGTGCGCCTATGCCTTACCGCCGCGCCGCAACCCTTCGACTGGTCTTGGGGCCATCGCCCAGCACAAGCAACGAGGCGTCCTCGTACACGCGATAACGCTTGACAACCCTTGCGCCGCCGTTCTCGAGCGTGCCGCGCGAGGCGGCGTTCGACTCGGCTACCCAGGAGAACTCCAGCTCCTGCGCTCCCCAGGCAAGCACCTTCGAAATCATCGTATGGGTCAGCATCACCTCCAGCCCGCTGCCCACGTAGCGGGGCAGCACGTTGGCCGCCTCAGTCTTTGCGGCGTCGC
This sequence comes from Pirellulales bacterium, assembly GCA_023511675.1. Classification (GTDB taxonomy): domain Bacteria; phylum Planctomycetota; class Planctomycetia; order Pirellulales; family JAIMBC01; genus JAIMBC01. Next base: position 8,103 of record JAIMBC010000262.1, on the reverse strand, counting down.
ATCAGCCCGGACGCTACAGCCGGTCTTGTCGGAGAGATGGCAGGCCCCACCGCGCGCTCGCTTGCCTCCACGCACGCCGTGCCCAACTCTCGGCTGCTAACCCGTTCGGCCGGAGGCAGCGTGACGTCGCGGTTGCCCGCAGCACGCCCCCGCCCTCAGCAGCTTGACACGATTGCAATTCTAGAATACCGTTCTACTCATGACGAGCATGTCCACCAACGGCCGGGTACGCAGGCACGAGGCCACCGCGCGGCGACGCCGCGAGATTCTGCATGCGGCGCTGGATCTATTCCTGCGCCAGGGTGTGGGCCCCACGACCATGGAACAGATCCGTGCCGCCTCGGGCGCCAGCACGGGCAGCATCTACCACCTGTTTCGCAGCAAGGATGAGATTGCGCACACCCTGTTTGTGGAGGGGATGCGGCGTTACCACGACCGCGTGCTGGCGGCAGTGCGGCGCCAGCGCACGGCCCGCGGCCGCATCCGTGCCGTGGTGGCGACACACCTGCGGATCACGGTCGAGGAGCCCGAGCTATCTCTCTACCTCACGCGGCTGGGCATGGCCGACGCCGACGCGGAGACGGCCGCAGAGTATCGCGCGGCCCACGCTGCCTTTGCGCAGGACCTCTACGCCTGCCTGCGGCCGCACGTTGAGCGCGGCGAGTTGGCGGACCTGCCACCCGAGCTGTATTTCTCGCTGGTGGTCGGGCCGGCCGCGCACCTCGCCCGGAGCTGGCTGCGGGGCCGGTACCCGCACAACCCGCTGGCGGCCGTGGAGATTCTGGCCCGCGCCGCGTGGCAGTCTCTCTTGCCGCCGCGGCGCGCACGGCGGCCGCGCCCAAGGAGTGCATCATGAGTGTCAGCCTTGTTTCCAGCCGGCGTCTTGGGCGCCGGGCCCTGCTGCACATCGGAGGGCTGAGCATGCTCGGCCTGAACGCCTGGGATCTGACCCGCCTGCGTGCGCACTCGCCAGAAGGTTCTCCGGCCGCACGCCATCAGGGCAACGCCTGCGTGTTCATCTTTCTCCTTGGCGGGCCCAGCCACATCGATCTCTGGGACATGAAGCCGGAGGCGCCGGCCGAAATCCGGGGCGAGTTCAAACCGGTCGACACCGTGGTGCCCGGCATTCAGATCTGCGAACATCTGCCGCGCCTGGCCCGTGTGATGGACCGGCTGGTGCTCGTGCGTTCCATGACGCACCGCATGCCCGTGCATGGCCCGGCGTGCAGCGAAATGTACACCGGCCGCGAGTACTTTGGCCCGCCCAACACAGACGAGGCCCTGCCCGAGGACTGGCCCAGCGTCGCCGCGCTGGTGGCACGTTTCGGGGCGTCGGCAGAGGGCCTCCCTCCCTCGGTGGTGCTGCCCTTGTATTCTCACTTTGTGGGGCAGAGCCGCCGCATCGCGGGCCAGACGGGCGGACGCATGGGAGAGCAGTACAATCCCGTGTTGATCGAGTGTGATCCGGGCCAGCCCGACTTCTCTGTGCCCGGGCTGACCGTTCTGCCCGACGTGGGCGCCGAACGGCTGGCCCGCCGGCGAGCTTTGGCGAAGGAGCTGGGCCACCCGGCCCGTCCTGCGGCACCTGGGGATGCCGTGGCACAAACCTACGCGGGCCACGCGGAGATGGCGTATACCATGTTGCAGCACAAGGCCTTTGCCAGCGCTCTGGACTTGCGGCAGGTGCCGCGGCATGTGCGCGAGCGGTATGGCCAGACCACGTTTGGCCAGAGCCTGTTGCTGGCCCGGCGGCTGGTGGAGGCGGGTATTCCGCTGGTGACGGTGAATTACGACCATGAGAGCAAGTACGACAAGCGGTCCCCCATGTGGGACACGCACCATGACAATTTTGGCAAGTTGAAGGAGACGCTCTGTCCGGTGTTCGATCCGGCCATGGCGGCATTCATTGAAGATCTCGACGAGCGCGGGCTGCTGCCCACCACCCTGGTGGTGGCGACGGGCGAGTTCGGCCGCACGCCGCGCATTGGCCAGTTCACGCAGAATGCCATGACGCTCAGCACGGGCCGGGACCACTGGCCCTATGCCTTTACCGTGTTGCTGGCCGGGGGGGGCCTGCGTGGTGGTCAGGTGTATGGCCAGACGAACGCGGTGGGGGGCCACGTGGTGGATCGGCCCGTCACGCCGGCCGATCTGGCTGCCACCATGCTGCACCACCTGGGCATCGACCCCCGACTGGAGTATCACGACCACTTTCAGAATGTCCGCCGGCCCCTCTCCGAAGGCCGTGTGATCGCAGGCCTGAGCTAGAACGTGTGTCCGCGCTTGATTCTGCCGGGAGGGTTGCCGGGCTGCCGCCCCTGCGGGACGAGCAGAATCGTGCTGAGACGAGCGAGGTGCCGCCTCTGACGGGCTCAAGGGCCGTGGCAGCCGTGGGAAGCAGTCGCTGGCCAATCCCTCGTCGGCAAAAGGAAGGGCGCGAGCTGCTGGAGGGAAGCATCGTCCAGCGCGGCGGCAGCCGCAGCCCGATCCTGCCGCAACCTGGGGTGGCGAGTTGCCATGGACGCTCGTACGGATGCTCGATCCGTGCCTCCCCTCGACAGCTCGGCTGCGGCCGACGGCCATTTTCGCGGCGGGCCGATCGCATTCGTTTGCGGCTGAACGAGCCGTGGGCCAAAGTAGGTATAATGCGGCCAGCGATGTCATATCAACCATCTGTGACCAAGGAGCACGCTTGCGAGAGCTGGGCCGCACCCTTGGCTCGGCTGGGCCGGGCTGTGAGGCTGCTGGCCAAGGAGGCAGCCGCACTGGGCGCCCCTGTGCCTGACAACGAGGAGTGGTACCAGCTCTTGCAGCACAAGCTGCTGCCGCAGGTCGAGGGGCCGGCGGCGCTGGTGGTGGCCGTGGTGGGCGGCACCAACATCGGCAAAAGCGCGCTTTTCAACCAGGTCGCGGGAGAGGCTGCCAGCCGCGCCGGCCCGCTGGCGGCGGGCACCCGGCATCCTGTTTGCCTGGTGCCGCCGCCGCTGGCCGACCCCGCCCTGCTCAGCAGAGTATTTGAAGGATTCGAGCTGCACGCCTGGCAGTCTCCAGACGACCCCCTTGCCGATGTGCCCGAACACCGCCTGTTTTGGCGTGCCAGCGACCGCATGCCGCCCCGCCTGCTGCTGCTCGATACGCCCGACATCGACTCGGACGTGCAGGTGAACTGGGAGCGGGCCAAGATCATTCGCCAGGCCGCGGACGTACTCATCGCCGTACTCACGCAGCAGAAATACAACGATGCCGCCGTCAAGCAGTTCTTCCGCCAGGCTGCCGAAGCAGGCAAACCGGTGATCGTGGTGTTCAACCAGTGCGATCTGATAGAAGACCGCACATACTGGCCGCAGTGGCTGGAAACATTTACCAGCGAAACCGGCGCCAAGGTCGAAGGCGTGTACGTTGTTCCCTACGACCGGCGGGCTGCCGCGGCCATGTCACTGCCGGTGTACGACGTAGGCCGGGACGGCACGGGGGGGGGGTTTAGCACGCAGGGGGCAAGTGACGCGCTTGCCAGTGCGGACGCGGTTGCGGCCACAGCTTCGCAGCCTCAGGTGGGCCCTGGGGATCCGCTCACGCTGCGGCGGCACCTGGCGGAATTGAGGTTCGGAGAATTGAAGCGGCGTGCCCTCGGGGGTGCGCTGCGTGTCGTTCTCGATCCAGCCACGGGCGCCCCCCGCTATCTGGCCCACTTGCGGGAGGCGGCACGGGAGTTCGAATGTGCGGTGCAGAACGTCTCGACCTGCAAGCTTGCCAAGGTCGATTGGCCGCCCGTGCCCAGGCAACTGCTCGTACGCGAGGCGATCGCATGGTGGGATGAGCACCGCCCCCCCTTGATTCGCAGCATTCATGGTTTCTATCGGGGGTTGAGCGACAAGCTCCTCTGGCCCGTGCGAGAATTGCGAGGGCGTCTCGGATATGTGCCTACAGACCCCTTGGCAGCCTTTCGCGACGAAGAGCGAGGGGCCATGTTGAAGGCCGTGGAAAGAGCGATGGTCGAACTGGAGCGGCTTGCCGAAGTAGGCAACGAGACGCTCCGCTCCCGGTTGCAAAGGCTGCTTGCCGGGACAACGCGGCAAAGTCTGCTGGCGCGGCTGGAGCAGGATTACCGCGCCCACGATCCCTTCGAGAGCGACTTCGGCAGATTCGTCCGCCAAGCGCTTGAGGCTTGGAAGCAGGGTCGACCGCGGTGGTTCGACGTGCTGCGTTACCTGGACCGTGTGGCAGCCGTGGCTCGCCCCGTCCTCTCGGTGGGGCTGGCGCTGAGCGGCGCGCTGGGCGCCGGCGAACTCATTGGCCAGGCCGCCGGCCATGCCGCCTCGCACATTGTGGTGGAGAGTGCCGCCGCCGTTGCCACCACCGTAGGAGCTGACGCGACCATCACCGAGGCGGCCAAGCCCGCCCTCGTGCTGCTGCAAAACCTGGAACAGGGCTATGCAGAGCACCGCGCAGGCTGGCTGGCGGCATGGCTGGAGCGTCACTGGCTGGGAGGCCTGTTTGAGGAACTGAACCGCGGGGCCAACTTGAGCAGGTGCGAGGCCTACTTGCAGGCCGAGGACGCCTTGCAGTGCCTCAGGGCATGTTAGCGACGCATGCCGATGATGCCGCCTGAGCCATCTGCTGCCGCGAAGGGCACGTGCCCGTCCACGGAGTGCAGACGCACGGGACGGGTCGTACTGCAGGCGCGCGTCGGCTCAAGCCGCCTGCCCGGAAAGGTTCTGGCACCCGTGGCGGGCGTGCCGCTGGTGGTCCGCGCTGCCAGCCGGCTGCTGGCTGCCGCGCCGGACGGCTTGATCTGGCAACTGCTTGTGGCCACGACCACCCTGCCCGAGGACGACGCCACGGAGCAGCTCTGCCGGGCGCATGGGCTGCCGTGCTTCCGCGGCTCGCCGAAGGACGTGCTCGCGCGCTTTGCCGCCGCCACGGCCGACCTAGCTGAAGATGACCTGGTGATTCGGGCCACGGCAGACAACCCGGCCTATTGCCCACGCAGGACGGAGCAGCTTGTGGCGGAGCATCTGCGAAGCGGCGCGCACTATACGTGTATCGAGGGCCTCTCTTATGTCGTGCCCGAGGTGGTGCACGTCGCCGCGCTGCGCGACATGGCGATGCGGGCCGATACTCCGTACCAGCGCGAACATGTGACGCCCTGGCTGCGAGAGAGGCAAACGCCTTGGAGCGTTGTGCAGTTGCCGCGCGATTGGCAAGGACTGCGGCCAGACCTGCGGCTGACGGTTGACACGCCGGTCGAGCTGGATCGGCTGGACCGAACATTGCGTCTGGCAGAAGGGGACAGGTGCACGACGGGGCGCCTGGCCGCGCTGGAGGAGATCTATGCGGCGTATGAGGCGGTGGGTGCCGCCAGGCAGGAGTAGCACGGGGCGGCCGCTACGGGTTGAAAAGCAGCTAGTTGTGCAGCGGAGGCAGCAACGGCCAGGAGGAAGGCTGAGCGGGGCGAAAGGTGCCGCGTAACGGGCAGAGCGTGCGGCGCGGAGGCAGGCGAGAAGGTGGGGGCAAGTCGCGGAACCTGCTGGCAGCGCAGGCCGGGGGAGTCTGTTGGCAGCGGCCACGTGGTTTACCCTCAATGCCTGGTCGCGGCGCACGGCGGGGGAGTCTGGCACGCGGCGTGGCGGCGGTCAAGGGCCTGAAGGCAAGCCGCAGGCCAGCGGCGCCGGCTGGGGTGGCAAATCGCAAAGTATTGGCTGTAAATGTGTTACGATCATGCATGCCGCCAGAACTGTAGGGCGGCGCACCCTGAAGGAGCCCTAGTGTACAGATGTTGTTGACTCTGTACAGCCGTATATTAAACTTTAGCAGAGCAAGCGGGCGAATACCCCCTTGAAGGAGTACCGGATTGCATGGCCAACCTGGAACGGCTTACAGAGAAGCAGCGTGCGGTGTATGAGTTCATCAGAGAGAAGATCCGCATGCGGGGCTACGGACCGACGGTGAGGGAGATTGGCAGCCAGTTCGGCATCAGTTCTCCCAATGGCGTGATGTGCCACCTGCGAGCGTTGGAACGCAAGGGGCTGATCAATCGCGAACCGAATATGTCTCGGGCGATCACCTTGGCGACCGAATCGCCCGACGGCCGCGGCGAGGGATTGCCGCTGCGTGGGCGGGTAGCCGCCGGCCGCTTGCACGAGGCAGTGGAGGAGCGTGAGCGGATCAATTTCAACGAGCTGTTCAATGCAGACGACCACTATGTGCTCCGCGTGAGCGGAGACTCGATGATCGAAGACAACATCACCGACGGCGACTATGTGATCGTGCGCAAACAGCACACGGCGCATCGCGGCCAGATTGTGGTGGCGCAAACGGGTGAGCACGAAGCCACGTTGAAGCGCTGGTACCCCGAGGGGAAGCGCATTCGCTTGCAGCCTTCCAACTCATCGCTGCCGCCGATTTATGTGACGGACGCACGCGTGGTGGGCGTCGTGGTGGGAGTGCTGCGCCGGCTGAAGTAGGAGCCGGCTGAAGTAGGACCGGCCTGGCCTGCTGCTAACTGCTGTACTGGCTGCTGGCCGCTGTACGTGTGCGCAAGCCCTGCGGCGTGTGCCAGCGCCGCTGTTTGCGGTCGCGTACGTACGGGGGCACGAGTACGGACCTATGACTACCCAGTGAATACGGAGATGCAGCGCCGTCTGTCCGACCGGGCAGACCGTCTGCAGCCGCCGCTGGGACAAGGCACCCGCTTGCGGGGCGGCGCGTGGCACGGCCCGTCGCGGTGCGCCGCGCGGGCCGGGCCAGTGCGAGGCGGAACTAGAACTCGCCCATGCGGTGGCGGGGCCGATAACCGCTGGCGCCGCCGCGGCCGCCGCCCCCGCCGCCGCCGGTGCGGGCGCGGGCCTCATTCACCACCAGGCTGCGACCGCCCACCTGCTTGTCATGCACGTTGCGGATGGCGTCTTCGGTGGCCTGGGCAGTTTCCATCTCCACAAAGCCGAAACCGCGAGAACGGCCCGTGTCGCGTTCCTGCACGACCTCGGCCGACTTCACAGGGCCGTACTCGCTGAACAGCTTCTGCAGGTCCTGAGAAGTAAAGGAATAGGGGAGATTGCCCACGTACAACCGCTTTGCCATATCAAACCTTTCGAACCAAGCGAACCTCTGCTACCCGCAAGCGAAGGGCCTGGCGAGCCCACAAAATGAACTCACCCAGCCAGGCCGCCGAGGGGGAAACACGCACCCATCTGATGTTGCCCCCCGAAACGCCGGGGCCGCGCACACGACCAACCGGCTAGGAACACTCGACAAGGCGGGCCTGGCTGGTGCGGTCAGGAGAGGCGGAGCAGGCGGTATCGGCAGGCCAAACGCGAGACGAGAGCGAGCGATCCTCAGTTCTTCACCACGAAGGGTAACGATGGTGGGAATCATACCGCCCCCCGGTGAGAAAAGTAAAGGGCAGTTGAAAAAATGCCGTCGGGCGTCGGGCCGCGACAGGCATGAACTGGCCCCAGGGCCTGGCGGGGTGGCCAGGCTCGAAGCAGGGAGCGATATGTACTCTGGCCTGGGCGGCCGCAGCCATGCCGGCGGCGGCCAGATGCAGGAACACGCAGACGGGAGGCTGCCCAGCGTGATTTCGGCTTCGAAAAGCGCACAACGCCTGCCGGAAAGCAGCGGGCAACCACTCTGGCTTGCCGTGCTGCGGACCATGGCTATTCAAGGAGCATCGCAGCGGTTGCCGCTTGTGCCAGCCGGGGATGCGTCGATGGCCGGCTAAGGCTCGCCTGCGTCTTGCGGCTGTTCAGCTTGAGAAGGCTGGGCCTTGTTATTGCGTGCGTCGGATGCGTCGGCGGGCTCGGCCGCTTCGAACCACATCACGTGCTGCCAGGGCAACTGGTCGTATTCCTTTACCAGTTTGAAGCCATTAGGCGGGATTTCGCGCATGATCTGCTTCTTACTCATCTTGTGTTCCAGCCGAATGGGCACATTGGGGTCCTCCAGGCGGAACTCCACCAGCACCATACGGCCGCCGGGTTTGAGCGCCTTGCGGATGGCGCGCAGCATATGCACGGGATGCGAGAACTCGTGATACACGTCGACCAGCAGCATCAGGTCGACGGAGGCATCGGGCAGATGTGGGTCGATCACGCTGCCGAGGAT
>JAIMBC010000261.1 GCA_023511675.1 Pirellulales bacterium | reverse complement strand
GCTGACCTTCGTGCCCGATGAGGCCGCGGGCGTTGGTCATGTAACGCAGGATCCAGAGGAAGAGCGAATCGAAATAGCGCTCCTGCCGCAGGAAGTGATCCGGCGCGAGTATGTGATCGGCGTGATCACCGAGGTCTTCCAGACCTTCGGCTTCGAGCCGATCTACACTCCCACCCTGGAACTGCTCGAAACACTGCTGGGCAAGGGGGGCGAGGAGACCGACAAGCAGTTGTACCGCTTCCAAGATGCGGGCGGCCGCTGGGTCGGCTTGCGGTTCGACCTTACCGTGCCGGTGGCGCGCTATGTGGCCCAGCATGTCAACGAACTGGGGCTGCCCTTCAAACGCTACCATATTGCCACCGTGTGGCGGGGCGAGAACACGGCGCGAGGCCGCTACCGCGAGTTCACGCAGTGCGACTTCGACATCATCGGCACGCGGAGCCTGGCGGCGGACGTCGAGGTGGTGCTGGTGATTCACGACTTGCTGCTGGCACTGGGGTGCGGCTCGCATACCATCTCCCTCAACCACCGCGGCGTGCTCGCCGGCCTGCTGGAAATGGCGGGCCTCGGCCCCCGGTTGCGCAGCGTGCTCCGCGCCCTCGATAAGCTCGCCAAACAGGGCCGAGAGTCCGTGGCGGCAGAGATGGTTACCACAGCAGGTGCCACGCCTCAACAAGCTGAGCAGATCCTGGCGCTGGCGGAGGTGCGCGGCACGCCGGCAGAGGTCCTCCGTGCGCTGGAGCAAGCCGTGGGCAGTAGCGAAGCGGGCCGTGCCGGCGTGCAGGCCCTGGCGGATATTACCGCCGCCGTGCGCGCGGCCGGCGTGCCCGAGGAATGCCTGCGGCTGGATCCCTCCATTGCTCGCGGGCTGGACTATTACACGGGGACCGTCTTCGAGACCACGCTCGAGGCTTTGCCGTCGATCGGCAGCGTGTGCTCCGGGGGGCGATACGACAATCTGGCCAGCCTGTTCACGTCTCAGGAACTACCGGGCGTGGGCGCCTCCCTGGGCCTGGACCGGCTGATGGCGGCTCTGGAGGAACTGGGGCTAGCGCCCGCCGAACCCGCCCCCGCGCCCGTGCTGGTGTGCTGGTTTGTGGCCGATCGCCTGCACGACTACTTGCGTTTGGCTGCACGACTACGCGCAGCCGGTTTGGGTGTGGAACTGTATCCCGAGCCGCGCCGCCTAGGTCAACAACTCAAGTATGCGGATCGGCGCGGCTGCCGGGTCGCCGTCATCGTGGGCGAAGACGAGTTCGCACGCGGCGAATGCCAGATCAAGAACCTCGCTGATGCAACCACGCGCAACGTGCCGCTGACGGACGACGCCGCAGCCATCGTCGCGGAGGTATCGCGGCTGCTCAACGGCTGACGCACGTCACGCACCGGCCGCCCTGTTCAGCTCAACGGACAGGCTTCGCTAGCTACCGCTGCACGGCGGGTCCTCTCCACAGCCGCGCGGTTGTGTTGGGCCGCCGCGCGGTGGTCCTACCGCCGCGGCGTTCTCTGCCGGGGGGGCGCATTTCCAACCGCCAGCATGGCCAGGCTAAAAGATCGTTGCCTCGAGGCCACGAACCCCGTCAGCCGCTCTCTCTCCTGTTGCCTTCACGTGCGGGCGGTAAAGCGCGTGCTACCGCCCTACCGTGGCCTACCGGATGATCGTGGGCGTGGGCTCACCTCGGTCGAGGCGAGCACCGCAAGCGTGGCGCGGCCCTCCCTTTGCTGCGGAGAGGGCTGGCAGAGGCCGGGTTCAGGGGTTGCCGGCTTCGATCTCCGCCTCGCGTCGCAGGCACCACAGCACGGCCTGGCGCAACAGCCGCTGGTACATGGGATGCAACAGGGCTTCACGGGTGTGTCCATTGGCCAGATGGCATAGCCGTCCACGTCCCGGCTCGCGTACCCAGCCGGCGGCGCCCGTCGTGCCATCGTCGGCCCGGTTCCGCAAGAGCAAGTGCACACGATCGGCGTCGTACACGGGGGTGTGCTGCTCGTCGGCCACGAAAAACGGCAAGATCCCCCGCGTGATGGGGTGGTGAGGATCGACCAGTTCGACGCGAAAGCGTTCCAGCGGCCCGTGGCCGACGTACCGTCCCCCCACCAGATGCAGATAGGGACCGCCTTCCGGGTACAGCCCCATCGAGTTGTGCAGGTTCAAGAAAGCGCCTCCTCCCTCCACGAACTCGACCACGGCTTGCTGCTGCTCGGGCGTCATCCAGGCGTAGTCCTGGGAGTGGTCGTTGGCCACAGGTCGCTGAATTCCGTCGCGCAACATGACCAAAAGCTGCACATGCGCGAGGTTCTGGGCAGTCAGGGCGCGCACATCGACGGTAAAGTGCGCCGTAACGCCCGTGGCCTCAAATACTGGCCGCAGGCCTACCTCTAGGTGCCCTGGCTCGTGCGGCTGATCGCCGATCAACACGAGTGCGTGCGTCTGGCCGTCGTCGCGTGCCGGAGGCTGCCCGTCAAAGGGGGCGTGGGGGACGGTGAGTTCTTGGTAAACGTGCAGCAGATCCTCGGCGGTAGGATTGTCGTATGGCATCCACACCAGCAGACTGGGAGACACATGCACTTGCGACGCCAGCACATCGGCCCCGCGGCCCTGCGCGATGACGTAACCTACCTGCTGCCGCAACTCCCACAGCAGCTCCCGCTGACGGTGCAGCACTGCTGGCCCGGCCCAGGAACCGTAGCCGGGCACGACCTGCCGCGGCTCCAGCGCCGCCAAACGGTCCAGTGCCGCTATCCAGCGACGGGTATGGCTGCCAGGCAGCACGACGCGCGGCCCGTGGATGACCAGGGCTCCGCCAAATAGCACGCGATGGCGCGGTAAGTAGATAGCGGCGGCGCCATCGTCCGTCACTCCATCGAGTGGCAGCAGGCCAAAGGAGGGCGCGGCGTCGCCGGACGTGCCCCCGGGCTTGATGCCAGGCGGATCGGCGGCAAAGTGCTCGGGGCGCAGTACGCCGGAGGCGGCCAGCAAGCGCTGGCGAAGGCGGGCAGAGGTGTAGAGCGGTACCCCACCTTCGACGGCCAGCGCCTCCACCAGAGCCAGTTCATCTTTGCGGAAACGGGTCAGTGCCAGCCCCGTGAGCCTCAAGCTGCCACCGTCGCTCACGACCTGCAAATAGGCATCCGCATCGAGGCCTGCGGGCACATCGATCAGCAGTGTACCTTCGGGCAGGGCTGCCCAGCCGCAGTTGGCCGAGCCGTGGCGATCGGCAAGTCCGGCGGCATGGACTCCCGGTGCAATCTGCTCACGGTGAGGGAGCCGTTCTTGCCCACCTTCGGCAGTAAAGGGAGAGCAGATCAGGTGCGCGGCCAGGGCAAGCACGCTGTGGCAGAGAGTCATTGTCTATCCTCCCACATGCAACGAGAAAGTTATCACTAGTAGATTCGGAAAGGTTGGTGGCAACAGGGCCTCGAAGGCAACGAGGCGCCTAACTTGCCATCGGACAAGCGATTGCGACAAGTGCGCGATTGACTCTTCGGAAAGTGCCGCTAGCCTCCCCAGATGGATGAAAACTGCGTGGAGCACATAGCAACCGTGCATACAGGCAATCTCTTTTGGGGGGCCACTGCCGGCCCGTTGCCAGCATGCACGTTTGCAATTCCAGACTCGAAATCAGCCGGTGAGAGACTATCAGGAGCGAAGGGGCATCGTTGGTGGGGCAAGTTGGTCGTCACGGGAGGCGGCCTGCCGCCTCGGTTGATGTGCTGGAAGTGCCATTCGGGATGGTCGTGCCGTCTGCCTGAAGGCTGCCTGCTCCATGGTCGGATCGCCAGGCCGCAAGGCGCGCCTCTACTCAGCACCGCTGTTGCCGGAGAACGCTCGAGACATGCCAACGGCCGTGAACGTGCTACTCCTGTGCGGACGCATACCCGCTAGCACAACGTGGGGCCAGCCTGATCATTCGCGCATCGCCGCCGCGGGGACGAGCAGGCGGGTCACCACCTGCTGGCAACGTGCGGCCAGTTCGCGGGAGTAGTCCTGGTACGCACGCTTTTGGGAGAACTCGGCAATCAGCCGCTCTCGCTCTGCCAGGCTCTCGAAGCGAAACAGATAGGTGACCTCGCTTGAGTCACCCACGTCGACGACCAGGGGGCCGACAGGAGAAAATCCGTGCTGGTGCAGCATGGGCAGGCCCTTGGTCTGCATGTACTCAAGATAAGACGAGAGGTCGGCCAGCCGCACTCGGTGGATCTCGTGGATCACAAACGGGGCCGGCTCGTGCAGCTTTGGGGCGATAGCCTGCGGGCCGAGGCGCAGAAAGCGGCTTTCTTCGCCCGAGAGCAGCGGGTCGCGCTGCGCCGCAAACTCGGCGAACTTCTGGTCGGAACCAAGCTGCTCGACAGCCCGCTGGAAGGCGGCCATGTTATCGTACTCCCAGATGGTGAGCTGCTCATACAGGTCTCCGATCTGGGTCTTCCACCAGCCAACCATACGGCCGCCCGCCGCCTTAAACAGAGGGAGGCCCTGCGAGCGGATGAGTTCATCGTACTGCGCACCCTTATCCGGCCTCACACGAATTCGCCATTCGCCATATACCTTGCCCTGAGGGGCGGTCATGCCGTTCGCTCCCTGCGGCTTAGTGGCTGGCAAGCACAGGAAAAGAAGCAAGGGGGCCAGAAAGAGGATCGAGCGCTGCATGGATCTACCTCCCGCGGTCACCAGGAACACGCAGCCAAGCTGCAGTGTTTACTGTGATCGGTCGCAGCAGCAAAAGCAAGCAAGGAGGCCAGCGCGCTGACGAACCTCGGGCTGCCCGTTGGAAACTAGACAGGCATGCGTGGTGCAGTGGCCTTGTCAGCCGCCCATTCGCCTCCGTACCTGCTGGCATGGCCTGGCCGTGCCAGCGGCAAATGCTGGGCCGCCGGCTGGAAGCCAACTTGTCAGCCAGCCGCTGCACAACCTTCAGCGAGCCACTGTACAGAGGAGCGCAAGAGCAACTGTTCGGCCTGCCTGCGGCACATGCACAGGGAGGACGCGGGCGGCACAAGTCAGGCAAACGCTTTTGCCGAATGAGGTTGCGATGTGCGCGGCTGTGGCAGGTTGCTCCTGGTGCGAAGGCGAACGCCCTCAATGAACCTGTGACGAGAGGATGGGGCCCCGTGTGGAACGGGTCGGGTTCGGATGGGAACGGCGAAAGGTATCTGAGCTGTGAGGACTCAGCTCAGCAGTGGCGTCCGCGCGCTGAACCTTGGAATCCCGAGAAACCAGTGTCGCGGCCGCCGTCTGCTGTAGCCGCAGGTTCGGCGGTCGAGTCGGCTGTTGGGAACGTTCCTATCCAAGCCGCAGCAGCCTTGGTCAAGGCAGGTCCCTTTCCGAGGACGCCATTACGAATTCGTCGAGGTACATCTAGGAGTCCACTGCATTCACCGTTGTCGGCATTGCCAACACACGCAAACCCACGCGCTCTTCCGCCGGGATAGGCCAGAGGAAATCTCTTGTGACCGCTCCTTTCCATTGCGCGACCTTCGACCACGGCCCATCTTTCTCGTGCACCCACGCCTCATAAACTCCCTGTTCCACGGAAACATCAATGTGAATTCTGACCTGATACCACCGTCCCGCGAGCAGGGGGGTGCGAGGGGCGAGATTCTGGAACAGTCTCTGCCTCTGACTAGGGTCATGTGGGGTATCACCCCGCTCTGCGTGCCGTGCCTCAAATGCCAGAAAACGTGAGCCCGGTGGGCCTTCGTTGCCTGTATGGTCCCTGCCTTGGAAGCCCAGCAGCCAGATATAATCGGTTCGCCCGTCGCGGCGCGACGCGGGATAGACTCCGCGAGAGGGATAGAGAAACTTCAGCCGGTCAAACCGACTCTCCGGCGTGGCATAGGTCCAGAACTGAAACCACACGTTCGCGGGAATCGTAGTCAGAGGCTTTTCTTCCCCTCCGTACTTCAACCAGTAGTCCGTTTGCGCGTACCGCCATCCCTCTGGGATTGGCGCTCGGGAAGGGACTCCATCACGAGTACACGAGACTTCAAAAGAGGGTCGTACTGAGTGTACAAGTAACCCGCGCCGCGTTGAAAGTATGTGTTGTTGGCCTTGGCGTCTGTCCAGCCGTGGGCACGAAACGTGACCTCCGCATTCTTGGCGTTTCGAGATACGTCGTACTCAAAGTCGTCACGGAAAATCGGTGTCTTGTTGTCTTGAGCATAGACGTGCCTCATTTTGAGGGCGAAGCAGAAGTGAAGCAAAGCCATGATGCCCAAAGCATGTTTCATGCGCATCGCAAACTCCTTGAATGTGAGCGCCGAACGCAAGAGTTCACCTGCCGGCGAAGAATCGGTGAGCTATACGTCACCGAAAGCCGACATGCCCTTCCGGTCAGGTGCAGCGGCTGGTTCGGCTCGCTTGCCCTGTCGCCTCGCCATGCCGTAACCAAAAGTCCCGTCGCGTGGCTGGTAGTAGAAGAACTAACAACCCGGCGAGTGCAGCCAACCCGCACAGAGCCGCAAAGACGGCGAACAGCCAGACGAGTATGAGGAAGCCCGCGGCGATGGGGGCCACGTACGCCGCGTTGGCATCCCACCTGTTTGGATCACCCGCCCAGAAAAAGCCGACGGTCGCCACGCCAAATGCCCCGAACGCAGCCGCCAACGAAACCAGTGTTGCCCACCAGCTCCACGGTCGGCGGACCAACAGCAGCACCGCGGCTGCCAGCAACGCCATCGCCCCGCCGATCACACACAACCGGATCGGTTCTCCTTTCTGTGACCAGCTGCCCTGGGTGACCGCAAGGCCGAGCCCCCCGGCCACCGCATAGTGTCCGGTCAACAGCAGTCGGAGCGTTAGGAGGCCCGCCGACGGCTTTTTGCCAGAATCCCCACGAACTAGTCGTTCGGCACGAGTTCTTGCGCCGGTCACGGGCCCCCCCCGACTCTGACGTAGGCCCACGCCCAAAAGCACCCGACGGCCAAGAGGACGGCAACACCGAACAAGCCGACCAACAAGGCCAGCCGCGACAAGTGGTGGGACCACCACGCCGCCGCGGGAGCCGAGACGAAGGCCGCAACGGTCGCTACCCCTACCCCGATCCACGCCCAGTTACTACACACCAACACTTCCTCCAACAAGATGAGCCGAACGCTCGCCCCGGCAACTCCCAGCACCCACCCAAACGCCGTCGCGACTGCCTTCCCCCACGGGAGTAGTGTGCCGCCCGCCATCAGTCCGCCTCCGCTTCCTGCGCCGAACGACCAAGCTCAGCGAAGCCGGAGCGTGGCGCGGTAGCTCCGGGGTGGAGCGCAGGAGAGACATACGAGCTAGAAATAGCAGCTACCGTGACACGCGGAGCCGTTCGCTGCAGCGCATGGTTAGACGTTCGTTGCAGCTTGACAGGCTCATGGAGTGGTGGTGGAGATGCCGCTGCAAGCCGTTCTCGACGCAGCTTGAGGTAGCCTGTGACTAAGCATACGAGCGCGATGAGCCGCCAAATGCAGTGAACCGTAAGAGCCTTGTGCACGAGGCTGCCAACAGGATTGGAAGTGAGCAGGTAGGCGTTGTAGGCGAGTGAGCCAAGCTGCACGAGGCCGAGAAAAAAAGCCGGAGCTAAACCCGGTCGGAGCCAGAGCCACAAAATACCGATAGATAAAATCACGATGTCCAGAGCTGTCGCCGCCCAAATCTGTGCCACGAAGCTGGCAACGAGAAACCAAAGCACATGACCGCCGGTTGTGCTAATGGCACCAAGAAAGAACTTCGGGCGTAGAGGCGTCTTGGTGAATAGAAGCAGCAGAAGAACCGTAGCCACGCTGGGAATCCAAAGCGATGGGCCAGCATAGCGACTGAATGCCACGCCGCCCGCGGCCCCGGCGATGGCGCCGACAGAAGCGAGCGGGTGTGTTGGTTTGGTTGGTTCAGCCATGTGTTGTGAGAGCGGGTGCAAGAACGCCTAACGACGGCGGTAACCGGGCCGCCGCGAAAAAACGATGCTTTCAAAACCCGCATCATCGGCGGCTCCG
Source organism: Pirellulales bacterium (assembly GCA_023511675.1). Lineage (GTDB taxonomy): Bacteria > Planctomycetota > Planctomycetia > Pirellulales > JAIMBC01 > JAIMBC01. Next base: position 543 of record JAIMBC010000261.1, on the reverse strand, counting down.
GTTCACCGCTTTGTTCGGCCATTTCAAACTGGCCAATCGCAATCACTTGCCTGTTGCTAGTTTCTTGAGTACTTCGTCACGCAGGATGTGGCTTTTGATCAGCCCAGCCACCGCCAATGCTGCTTCAGACTTACCAGAATCGCGTAGACTTAATGCACAGTCCCTCGCAACCTCATCAAGAAGGATGTGGCTGACGATCATCGGAATACCCTTCATCACGGCACCGTCTTCACCGATCTTGGCGGCGTGGCGACATGCGGCGGCAAGCGCTGCATCTCTTTCGTTGTGACTGACGATCTGCATAGCTGCGTCGATGCGGGCCATCGCTTCTTGACGGTTTGCTGGGACGCTTGTGCTGCCTCCACAGCCACAAATTGGAAGCGCCGAAATGACAACGAGCAAAATCAATGAAGAAGCCTTCATCTTGACTCCTGAATTGTATTTGAACACTGCTGGGCTCAAGCAATTACTGTGGCCGAACGATAAGGATAAGCTGCCGGGGCGGCCCCGGAGAGCTTGAACGCTAAAAAGCCTACATGCCGC
>JAIMBC010000260.1 GCA_023511675.1 Pirellulales bacterium | reverse complement strand
CCCCCTCCCCCTTGCCTGCCCGCCACCCCTAGATTCTCTCGATAGATGATGCAGCGTCTGCCAGGTATGCAAGCTCTCTTGGCACGATCACCCGCCAGCTCTCCCGGAAGCTGCTCGACCATGGCGCCCGTGCCGCCGCATGCCCCAGCTCGCCGACCGGCAGGATCGGGCCGGCCCGCCGATCTGGACGGCCGCACCCTCTTGCAAGGCGCGCGGCAGCCGGCTTGGCGTCCCAGCCGAAGCACTCGGTGTTTGACGCATCGGCATCCAGCCGGCAGGCAAACCCTGGGGGACTTGCCACCCTGGGCCCGGTTGATGGGCTTGCGGCTTGCGGCGGTGTCGGCCGCCACATGGCAGTTTGCCGTGCGGCTAGCCGCTGCCTGGCTGGCCGCCGCCCGGCTGGCCCCCGTGTGGCTGGCGGTTTGCTGCGGCGTACTGCCCGAGGCGCGTGCACGGGCGGCGGCACCAGCCACGGCCGCGCCCATCGATTACACGCAATACGAGACACCGGCCTTAGCTGCGCCGGCCTGGGTACGCCAGGTGGACCAGGGGGAGCACGATCGGCGGTTGGCGGGCCTGTATGCGCCGGAGGGCGTACGTGTGGAGATTGTGGCCGAGGAGCCGGCGGTGGTCAATCCGGTGGGCATCCGCTTTGACGAGTCGGGCACGCTGTACGTGCTCGAATGGCGTGTGGCGTCTGAGGCAAAACATGTGAGCTACGAGGTGGCGTTCCAAGATGGGACGGTGGGGCGGGTCAACCGCATGCAAAAAAGCGTTCCCGATCAGCTCAAGCGGCTGATCGACGCGGACGGAGACGGGCTGTACGAGCGTGCGGAGGTGGTGCTGGACGATCTGGAAATCCCCTCCAGCCTGCTGTGGCATGAGGGCTGGCTGTATCTGACGTCGATCGGGCATGTCGTGCGGCGGCGGCCGGTAGAGGGCACCACGGCATGGGCGGAAGAAGAGCTGCTGCGCGGCCTGTGCGGTTTTCATCATCACCAGGCCTCGGGCTTGACGCTGTCGCACGACGGCTGGCTGTATGTGACCTCGGGAGATGACGACAATCGCGGTGAGGGGAGCGACGGCTCGCGGGCCATCGTGCTGCGCACGGGGGCGGTGTTCCGCTGCCGGCCGGACGGCTCGCAGTTGCACGAGTTCGCCCGCGGCTTTCGCAACCCGTATCGAGACGTGGCCTTCGACCACGTGTTCAACATGTTCCACGTGGACAATGACCAGGAAGACGGATCCAAGTTTACTGGCTGCCGGCTGATGCACATCGTCGAAGGGGGAGATTATGGCTGGCGGCTGTACCAGGGGGCGGTGTGCTGCCGCACCGATACGGAGCGCGCGGCGGTGTTCGGCGAGCTGCCCGGCAAGCTGCCATCGCTGGCGAAGACGGGGCGCGGCTCTCCAGCGGGGCTGCTGATCTATCAGGGGACGGCCTTTCCTGAGTTCTTCCGAGGCCTGTTGATCTACCCCGATGTGTATCGCAAGCTGGTGCGGGCCTACGCCGTGGATCGTTGGGGCAGCACGTTTCGCGTGGTGAGCCAGTTCGACTTGCTTCGATCGGAGGAGGGGTTGTTTCGGCCCTGCCATGCGATCATGGGTCCGGACGGAGCGATTTACATAGCCGACTGGCGTACGGACAGCGGAGGTGCGGGCAGGCTGTGGGGCGATGGCGAGCATGGCCGAATCTACCGCCTCACCTGGTCTGGCTTCGAGGGCGTGCCGGCGATTGCGCCGGGCCGGCTGGACACATGGCAGCTTGCCTCCCGCACAGAGGAAGGACTCATCGCCTTGCTCGATACGCCGGACTTCGAGCTGCGCTTGCACGCCCAGCGAGAGTTGCTGCGGCGCGGCCCCCAGGTACGTAAGCGTTTTGCCGATATCGCCAGAGACGCCGCACGCAGCGTGCCAGCCCGTGCCGTGGCCCTGGGCGGTCTGTGCTGGCAATTTGACCGCTTGACCATTGATACGTGTGTGGCCCTGCTGGACGATGCCGATGCGGATCTGCGTCGACTGGCCGCCACGGCACTTTCTCACAACACGCCACGCCAGCGCGTTGCACAAGTGCTGCTTGCCGGAGGCATGCGGCGCCTGTGGAAGCTTGCCGCCAAGGATCCCGATGCCGCCGTACGCAGGGCGGCTGCGCTCGCTGCCGGCACCCTGGCCGCACAGTTGCCGGCCGGCCACAGCGTACAAGCCCAAACGGCAAAACAGCTCGCCCGGCTGTTGCTCGCCGACGACGGCAGCGACGTGTATCTGCGGGACGGCATCTTACGAGGCCTGGAACGCCTGGGCGATGCGGGGTTGAGCCTGCTGGTAACGCCCGCCATCGAGGGGCGAGACATCCAGCGGCAGCGGGCCCTGGAGGCTCTGGAGTCGCTGCGCACAGCCGCGGGCGCCCGAGCGCTCAACGCCGTGATGCGGGCCGCGGATCGGCTGGCCGAGGCAGAACTGGTGCGAGTGCTGGCTGCCTACCGCCACATCCTGGTCGAGCCGCCTGTTGACGTGCATGCGGTTGCCGACTGGCTGCACAGGCACACGGACGCATCGCCCGAGCTGCAAATCGCCGCGTTGGAAACGCTGGCCTTGTGCGGCAGCCACGCGCCGCAGAGCACGCTGCCGGTCGTGCTCAAGCTGCTGGAACATCCTCAGCCGGCGGTCCGTCAGCCGACCATAGAGTTGGTCGGCCGGCACCATCTCACAGCGGCCGCACCGGCACTAGCGGCCTTGCTGCGCCAGGCGGACCGTGCGCTGGATGAGCGGCTGTTGGCACTGCGGGCGTTGGGGCAATTGCGGCAGCAGGAGTTCGCCTTTGGCGTGCGCAGCGAAGCGGGGCTGGAACTGGTGCTCGATGAGCTGCTGGAGCTGAGCCAACAGGAAGAGGGCCGGCCGTTGCGCGCCGAGTTGATGCGCGTGGCGGCCACCGTCGACTTTCACCGAGTCCTGCCGCTGGGCGAGCAGATTCTGGCCAGCGGGTCGTATGAAGAACGGCGCGCCGCCATTGGCGTACTGGGCGCCGACCCGCAGCAGGCCCAGCGCGTGGCCAAACAATTCATCGAGGGCCGGCTCGACCGCAGCTTGCTACCAGATGTGGCCGCCGCCTTGCAGCGGCACATGGGGCAGGACGTCGACGGCCAGATCGCGGCCCTGTTGCGCGAGGTGCTGCGCGGCAGCCTGGCCGTATCGCTCGATCCGCAGGAAGTTGCCCGCGTGGAAGAGATGGTACGCCTCTCCGGAGATCCCCTGCGGGGCCGCGGCCTGTACCTCGATGCCCGCAAAGGACAGTGCGCTCAATGCCACACCCTCGAAGGCGTGGGCGGCAAGGTGGGGCCCGACCTCTCCAAGGTGTGGGAAACGCATACCGTCTCCAAGCTGATGGAATCGTTGATCGATCCCTCCAAGGAGATCAAGGAGGGCTTTCAGACCTTCACCGCCATTACCACGAGCGGCCAGGTGTACACCGGACTGCGCATGGCCGCCGATGAGCGGCAGGTGACCCTGCGCGATGCGGAGGGACGGGACCTGCTGCTGGCCGCGGACGAAATCGAAGAACTTGCGGCCAGCCCCAAGAGTTTGATGCCGGAGGCGGTAACGGCTCAACTGTCGCTGCAAGAGCTGGTCGATCTGGTGGCGTTTCTCAAGAATCGGCCGGCACAGGAGTCGCTGCGCGGGCTGCTCACCACGGTGTGGGTGGCAGGGCCATACGAGGGGCGGCTGGACGCGGTCGATGCGCCCGAGCGGCACGCCGACCCCTATCGGGCAGTCGAGCAGGGGAGGCCGGTCTCCTGGACGCGGCTGGGGCTGCGATACGATGGCCTGTTCGATCTTGCCCGAGCGCTGCCGGTGGAGGATCGCGGCGCCTATGTACTGGCCTACGTTTATTCGCCTGGCGAGCAGCCGCTGGAGCTGAAGCTCTGGTTCGACGACGAACTCAAACTGCTGCTGAATGGCGAGGTGGTCCACCAGAGCACCGCCGCGCACCAGGAAGAGCGCGTGGCGGTGAAGCTGCGTGCCGGGTGGAATACACTGCTGGCCCGCGTGGTCAATCGCAAGGGCGAGTTCCTGTTACGTCTGTCGGCAGATCGTTCAAGCGAGGCGGGGTTGCAATTCGCCTCGGAGCCGCCGCGCTGAGCGAGGCAAGGGTTGGGGGCCCAGCCGGGAACGGCCAGCACACGGGAGCCCACGTACCGCGCCCCGTCCAGCGACGCACCAGCCGCCTCCTATGCGGTTGGCGCACCCAAGGTACGGCCGGGGGCGGCGGCCTGGCGCCAAGGGTGGCTAACGGGACTCGAACCCGCGACACCCAGATCCACAGTCTGGTGCTCTAACCAACTGAGCTATAGCCACCACGGGGGAACAGACAAGTCTACTGCGAGGGAACTGGCTGGTCAACGTGTGCGGCGTGTCGCGAAGTCCGGCATCGGCGGCTGCCCTGCGGCGGGTGGGGAGTCTAAAATGGCATGGGCCACACTGCTTGGGATCATCATAGCGCCATGCGGGAAGCAGCATGCCTCCATCCGTGAGCCGGTACGTTCGTAAACGCCACGCACACATTGGCGTGCTGGCCAGTGGGGGGTTGGACAGCTCTATCTTGGTCGGCTGGCTGTTGCAACGAGGGTGGCGCGTGCAACCGTTCTATGTGCGTACCGACGTGGTGTGGGCTGCTGCGGAGCAACGGGCCCTGGAGGCATTCCTGAGCGAAGTGCGGGACGCACTTCTCCGGCCGCTGGTGGTGCTAGAGATGCCCCTGGCCGACCTCTATGGACCGCACTGGAGCATCACGGGAGAGGGGCAACCCCACGCCTCCACTCCGGATGATGCCGTCTATTTGCCGGGACGGAATCCCCTGCTGGTCATCAAACCGGCATTGTGGTGCCTGATGCATGGCGTGGAGCGGCTCGCCCTCGCCACGCTGGCAGCCAACCCCTTTGCCGACGCCACCGCGCGCTTCTGCCGGAAGTTTGCAGCCGCGCTGAGCCTCTCCGCTGGCAGGAGGATCAAACTGCTGCGGCCCTTCGCGCGGCTACAGAAGCGCCAGGTCATGTTGCTCGGGCGGCATCTGCCGCTCGAACACACCTGTTCGTGCCTGGTACCAACGCCTGAGGGCCTACATTGCGGGCAATGCAACAAGTGCGCCGAGCGGCAAGCCGCTTTCCGGTTGGCCGGCATGTCAGATCCCACTACCTATGCGGCGGCCGCATGCAGCCCTGGCGATCAGGCGGGAGGGTTACACGACTAGAGGGAGAGAGCCGCACACGCACATCCGGGCGGCTCTTCCCCAGGCTTACACGTGCCGCCCACCGCGCTTGCTCTACCGCTGCCACGCCGGTCTGCCCCTTACGTCTTGATAGCCTTCATGTTCTCGATGGACCACTGCCATGTTTCGCGTCAGCCGCCATATCGACTTCTGCTACGGCCATCGCCTGCTGAACTACGAGGGCAAGTGCCGATACTTGCACGGCCACAATGGGCGGGCCATTATCACCATCGAGGCCGCGGAGCTGGACCATCGCGGCATGGTGCTCGACTTTGGGGAAATCAAGCACGTGGTCAGCCGTTGGATCGACGCGGAGCTGGACCATCGCATGATCCTGCACCGAGACGACCCCGTGGTGCCCCTGTTGAAAAGCCAGGGCGAGCCGCTCTACCTGCTGGACTGCAATCCCACGGCGGAGAACATCGCCCGGCTGATCTATGAGTTTGCTGCGTCTTGCAACTTCCCGGTGGTCGAAGTCCGCTTGTGGGAGACGCCCAACTGCTTTGCCACCTACGCGCCCCGCTGATCGCCTGGCACCAGGCGTGGAACATGCGTGTACGGCCTCGCTTGCCAAGCGGGAAGGAACGGCCTCTTCCTTGCTAAGGGGGGAAGTTGTGGGCCAGCGGATCGCCCCTCGCACGGTCGGCCTGCCCCTCATGCTAACGGGGGGGAAGGTGCTGGGGCAGCATGAGGATGGGCTGCCTGAGTCGCGCCTTATAAATACATAGGACCGCTTGCTTCCGGGCCCTAAGAGGCCTCGCTCTTGCGAGACTTGATGGCGCGCAGCAGGCCGGCCTCGGGCAGGGCCTTGTAGTACGGATCGAGTGGAAAACACCCCGAAGGCAGTCCGTTACGAGGGGCTGTGGTGCAATCGCTGAAGGTCCGGCAGAGCCGCTTACGATCCAATTCTCCGCGCTGCAAGACGTGGGCAGGCAGCTCCGGGTAGGCCAAAGCCATCCGCCCCAGGCCCACGGCATCGATCCAGCCGGCACGCACCACCGCCTGGGCCACGTGAGGCAGGTAGTCTTGCAGGTAGGAATACCCCGTACCCACATACACCAGTGCAGGTACTGCCTGCTTCAGCCGCCGTGCGACCTCGATCTGGCGTGCCACGCCGACCAGCGGATCCTCCGGGGGCGGATAGCCGTCACTGGGGGGAAACCAGGCCGGCCGCTGCACATGTGGGCAATAATAAGGGCTGCCGGCGGAGATGTTTACCGCCGCCACGCCCAGCGTGGCGAGTCTGCGTAGCAACAAGATAGGCTCGTCGAGCGCGAAGCGGCACGGGTCCTGGGGATCGACGCCGAAGGCGTAGCGGTAGGGGAGCAGATGATCATGGCGCATCGGCCGTCCCTGGCCGTCATGGGGCTCGTATGGCACGGTATCGAACGCACTCAGCCGCACGCAGACTGCCAGTCCGGGACAGGCCGCACGCACGCCTGAAATAATCTGGCACAGCAGGCGGCTGCGTCCTTCGAGATCTCCGCCGTACGGCCCAGGCCGGTTCCAAGCGCCGAGGAACTCATGTAGCAGGTAGCCATGGCAGGCCTTGATATCGACAAAGTGAAAGCCGACTTCGTGGGCCAGGGCGGCGGCAGCCACGAACTGTTGCGTGAGTTCTTGCAGTTCTGCGTCGGACCAGACCACGGCGTCATCCTCGGGGTCGATGCCGAAGCGGCGGTCGAGCAGCGGATGGTGGCAGGCGATGCGCGGCGCGGGCGGACCCTGGGGCCTGGCAAAGCGGCCCGAGTGTGTGAGTTGCAAGCCGATCACCAGGTCGTCGCAGTTGCCGAAGCGCTCCTGGTGGGCCTGGCGCAGCGTGTCCAGCAGGCGTGCCAGTCCGGCGCGGTTTGCCGGTACCGCCAGGGTTTGATGGGGATTGGCGCGGCCGTCCTCCCGCACGGCAGCGGCTTCTCCGCCCCAGATCAGCTTGGCGCCGCTGCGGCCGAAGTTCTCCCACCGCCGCAGGGTCAGGGTGGAAGGGGAGCCGTCCGGCAGGGCATCCCAGCCTTCCATGGGATGAATGCACCAGCGATTGCCGGCCGTCAGCCCGGCAAAGGTGAGCGGCTGTGCCAGCGGCGAACCGGCTGCGGCAGACAGCACCTCCTCGTCGACGGGGATGTCGTAGCCGAGGGTGCGCAGCCGCCGGCGCAGCTCTTGGGGCGATTTGATGTGTGCGATGGGGCGCGGCTTCACAGCCCGATTGTACCCGCCCTACTGGCCGCTCAAGGCTCCCCTTCAGGTTCGGCCGGCTTTTTCTTTGCGGCGGGGTGCTCGATCACCTTGGCGGGTGTGCCGTCGGTCTTGGTGGGTGGAACGTTCTGCTTGGCGCGGCTGGCGGGCGTGTGGAAGTTGGGATAGATCACCTCGCCCATCTCTCCCTCTGCATTAAAGGGACGCCTCGTGCCATCGGGCAGGATCTCGGTACCCGTCACCTTGCGCTTGTAGGGCCGCGTCTGGCCTTTCTTGATCCAGTCGGTGACTGTGATTTCGTAGCCGTAGCCCCGCTTCAGATTTTCGGCCCAGGTCTGTTCGAGCTGCTGCCAGGTGCCGCCGGCGTTCATGCGGGCGTTTTGCAGCGAGAGGTTATCCATGCCCACCCCATAGCGATTGGGTCCACCGTTGGGCGCGCCGAACTGCACGCCCAGCATGTGGCCGGCGTGATCTCCGCTGCCGGACGCAACGCTGGCCTGCTCGCGCTTGGCCTTGGAGGGATCGGCCTTGCGGTGGTTCTTGACCTTGCCTGGTACGCCCAGGCGTCCGGTGCCGACCTTGACCACTTTGTCTCCTTCTTCGAACGAGTCGAAGCGGAAGTGGCTGCTGATATCAGGCAGCTCATCGGCGGCACGCGCCACGCCGCCGTGGCGGGCCACAAAGCTGCGTACGGCCGCGCGGATGCGATCCAGATGTTTGTTCGCGCCATCAGGCAGCAGTTCCAGGGCCTTGTAGAGTTTCTCCATGCCCGGCAGCAGGGCCTTGGCGGCCGCCTTGGATTGCTCCGCCAACTCGATGGCCTTTTCTACCGTGCGCAGGTACTTGGGCAGCTTGCCCGCCTTGGCCAGATCTCCCACGTAGGGAATGAGGCTGACACCGCTGATCGCCGCATCGAGCCACTGGCCGCGGCCCAGAGAGATCAGCAGGCTGGCACCGTCGGAGACGGGGGTCGGATCAACCAGCCCCGCCAGGTCGAAGGCCAACTGAACCAGGTCGAGGGCCAGCTCATGGAGCTGCTGTGTGGGCAGGTCGGG
>JAIMBC010000259.1 GCA_023511675.1 Pirellulales bacterium | reverse complement strand
GAGATCTACACCCTAGAGTTCGTCGGCAGAGTCTGATGTGTATAAGAGACTGATGCCATGGGCTCCCGCATGTTCAGCAACACGACAAATCTGCTAGGCGGGCGGGATTTCGAGAATCCCCAGCATCGGGAGATCGTCGCGCGGATCTTAGGGCTCGATGCCGCCCTGATTCCCCAGCAGCCGAGCTGGGCCTACGACCAGATCATCGAGGGTATCCTGGCCGGCAAGATTCGCGGTCTGTGGGTGGTTGCCACGAATCCTGCGCATTCCTGGATCAACCAGCACATGCTGCACGACGTGCTGTCTCGGCTGGAGTTTCTCGTCGTGCAGGACATGTACCATTCGACCGAGACGGCGCGCCTGGCGGATCTCCTGCTGCCGGCAGCGGCTTGGGGCGAGAAGCAGGGGACTTTCATCAACTCCGAGCGGCGGGTAGGGCTGATCCAGCGCGTGGCTCGGCCGCCCGGAGAGGCGCTGCCAGACTTTGACATCTTCCGCTTGATCGCTCAGGCCTGGGGTTGTGGAGAAATGTTCGGCCGCTGGACGCATCCCGAGGCGGTGTTCGGCATTCTGCGGGAGTTGTCTCGGGGACAGCCGTGCGACATCAGCGGCATTCGCGGCTATCGCATGCTGGCGGAATTGGGAGGGGTGCAATGGCCCTATCCTGACCCTCCAACAGACACCCGCCGCGAGCAGCGGCTATTTGCCGACGGCCGCTTTTACCATCCTGACGGCAAGGCGCGGTTTATGTTCGCCCAGCCTGCTGAAATGCCAGAGCCGCCCAACGCCGACTATCCGCTGCTGTTGCTCACAGGCCGGGGTACGGCCGTGCAGTGGCACACGCAAACGCGCACGGCCAAGTCTGCCGTGCTGCGGATACTCGCACCCCGGCGCCCTTACGTGGAAATCCATCCTGCGGATGCGCGTTCTGCCGGCATCAGGCCCGGCCAGCGCGTGGTGGTGGAGTCTCAACGCGGCCGTGTGGCGGCCCAAGCGTTTGTGACGCCGTGCGTGCCTCAAGGCTGTGTGTTTCTCCCCATGCACTATCCCGAGACCAACCGGCTGACGCTGGCACATTTCGACCCGCACTCGCGCCAGCCGTCATATAAGAACTGTGCCGTGCGTGTCCGCCCCTACGAGAGGCACGACCGCGATGTTCGCTGATGTTATCTCGGGCGGCGGCGTCCCTGGCCGATTGGCGGTGCGGAGGACTGCCGCATGACTGCCTCGTTGCAGCCAGCAGAACGGATTGTGGTCATCGGCCATGGCATGGTCGGGCACCGGTTCTGCGAGCGGCTTCTCGCGCTGGATACCGCTCGCCGCTACCGGCTGGTCGTGTTTTGCGAGGAGCCCCGTGCCGCATATGACCGTGTGGGGCTGACCTCCTTCTTCGCACATCGTGAGGCCGAGCGGTTGATGCTGGCGCGGCTGGAGTGGTACGCCGAGCATGGCGTCGACGTCTACCTGGCAGAGCGGGCTGTGGCCATCGACCGCCAGCAGCGCGTCGTACGGTCGGAGCGGGGCCAGCAAGCCGGCTACGATTATTTAGTGCTTGCCACCGGTTCCTACCCTTTTGTACCCCAGGTGCCGGGCGTGCAGCAGCGGGGGGTGTTCCTCTATCGAACCTTGGAGGATTTGCAGCAGATTCTCGACTATGCCCCGCGCGTCCGCCGCTGCGCCGTGCTGGGCGGCGGCCTGCTGGGACTGGAAGCCGCCCAGGCCGCGCTCGACCTGGGCCTGGAAACCCACGTCATCGAGTTCGCACCGCGGCTGATGCCCCGGCAGCTTGACGACACTGCCGCGCAGCTCCTGGCGGCTCGCATCCGGGCCTTGGGTGTACAGGTACACCTGAGCAAGACGACGCGCCAGGTCCTCGGAGCGGGCAGCGTGGAGGGCCTGTTGTTCGAGGACGGGACGTCGCTGTCCGTGGAGATGGTGATCGTTTCGGCCGGGATCCGGCCGCGCGACGAGCTGGCGCGCCGGTGCGGGCTGGACGTTCACGCTCGGGGCGGCGTGATCGTGGACGACCGGCTGCGCACATCCGACCCGCGCGTGTACGCCATCGGCGAGGTAGCCTGGCACCGCGGCATGGTGTATGGCCTGGTCTCCCCCGGCTATGAGATGGCCGAGATTGTAGCCGCCAATTTGACGGGCGGCGACTGCCGCTTTGCGGGTGCAGACCTCTCCACGCGGTTGAAGCTCCTGGGGGTCGATGTCGCCAGCTTTGGCGAGTATGAAGCACCCTCGGAGCGCGCGGTGCCGCTGGTACATCATGATCCCATCGCCGGCGTGTATCGGAAGCTGCTGTTCAACCCAGATGGGACGCGCCTGCTGGGCGGTATGCTGGTCGGAGACGCCTCCGACTACGGCAAGTTGCTGTGGTTGGTGCGCGGGCAGCAGACTCTGACTTGTCCGCCGGCCGCACTCGTGGTGCCGCCTGGGACAGCGGCCCCCACGGCACCCGCGACGCGCGAACAGGACGATCTGCTGTGTTCCTGCCACCAGGTGACGCGCGGCGCGATCCGCCGCGCCATCAGCGAACATCACCTGGCGACCCTGGCCCAGGTGAAACAAGCTACCCGCGCCGCCACCGGCTGCGGCGGCTGCCTGCCGGAGGTGGCAAGACTGCTCGAGCAAGAGCTGGCCCGCGCGGGAAAGGCCGCCTCGCCCAGATTGTGCGAGCACTTCGCCTACACGCGGCAAGAGCTGTTTCAGATCACCAAGATCAAGGGATACAAGACCTTTGCAGAGCTGCTGGCCAGCCATGGGACAGGCGCCGGCTGCGAGGTCTGCAAACCGGCCGTGGCATCGATACTGGCCAGCTTGCACAACGAGTTCGTGCTTGCCGAGCCGCACCTGGGCCTGCAAGACACCAACGACCGCTTCCTGGCCAACATGCAGCGAGGCGGACTGTATTCAGTCGTGCCGCGCGTGCCCGGTGGAGAGATTACGCCTGACCAACTCATGGCGCTAGGACGTGTTGCCAAAAAATACGGCCTGTACACCAAGATTACCGGCGGCCAGCGGGTGGACCTGTTCGGCGCGCAGCTTCACCAGCTTCCTGACATCTGGGAGGAACTCATCGCTGCCGGCTTCGAGAGCGGCCATGCGTACGGCAAGGCCATGCGTACGGTCAAGAGCTGTGTGGGCAGCACCTGGTGCCGCTACGGCGTGCAGGACTCGGTGGGATTCGCCATCCGGATTGAGCGGCGTTACAGGGGTCTGCGTGCGCCGCACAAGCTCAAGGCCGCTGTATCGGGCTGCGTACGCGAGTGTGCAGAGGCCCAGAGTAAGGACTTCGGCCTGATTGCCACGGAACGGGGCTACAACCTGTACGTGTGCGGCAACGGCGGCGCCCGGCCGCGCCACGCTGACTTGCTGGCCGCGGACCTGGACGAAGAGACGGCCATCCGCTACATCGACCGCTTCTTGATGTATTACATCCACACCGCAGATAAGCTTACCCGCACGAGCGTATGGCTCGAAAACATGCCGGGCGGCATCGAGTACCTGCGTGCGGTGATCGTGGAAGATAAGCTGGGCCTGGCCGCCGAGCTGGAACGGCAGATGCAGGCCCTGGTCGATTCCTACCAGTGTGAGTGGACGGCCGTGGTACGTGATCCCCAGCGCCGCCGCCTGTTCCGGCAATTCGTCAACACCGACGAAACCGAGCTGGGCATCGAACTGGTCCACGAACGCGGACAATGCCGCCCTGCCGATTGGCCCCGCGGCGAACCTCCCGTGTACCAACTCAGCCTGCCAGTGGAGCAGCCGCACGCATGTTCCGCCGGGTGCAGCCAGCACGCCGTGGCGAATTCGACAACGGCCACCTCCGCGGCCGCACAGACCTCCGGGGCCTGCGCTCACGTCCTGCCAGACGCCCAGACTTGCCCCCCTAGCACCACAGCCGGATGCATGGAGGACGCTGCTGTACCCTCCGCTTCCCACAACGGCCGCTTGCGGCCGCATGACGGCGAACGGGTTGCCGCAGCCATGGGCCACGGCCACCGTACCGCGCGGCGCCTTGTCCCAACTCGCGATACACAGCCCGCGTGGGTAACCGTCGGCCGCGTCGAGGATTTTCCCCCAGACGGCGGAGCCGCTGTCAAGTACGGCAAGGTGCAGATCGCCGTCTTTCGTTTCCAAACTCTCGGCCGCTGGTACGCGTGCCAGAACATGTGCCCGCACCGCAATGCCTTTGTGCTTTCACGCGGCATTTTGGGAACCCACGAGGGCGAGCCCAAGGTAGCCTGCCCGCTGCACAAACGCACCTATTCGCTCCAGTCGGGAAACTGCCTCTCGGGACAGCCCCACAGCATCAAGGTGTTTCCCGTGCGCGTGGTGGGCGACGAGGTCCAGCTGCTGCTGCCGCCGCAAGAACAGCTCGATGCGCTTCTGGCCACGGAGCTGCACGCCATCCGCGCCCAGGGCTGCATGTGCGGCCAGACGTAACGAGGCCGGCACACTGCCCCGTCGGCCCAAGCTGAATCGACCCGGCTCGTCACGATGGGCTGAACCCCGTCACGCCGCGTGCCTCTGCTCTCGCCACCAAGAGGCTTCATCCGCATCAGCGTGCCTTGCCGCCGCTTGACGGGCCGTTCCCCAGGCACGACGGCGGATTTCCAACGCGCTTCTGCGTGCGCACCCTTCCCCGACGGCAGCCAGGCAGGTATGATGTGCGGCCAACGATCGCTTGTCGGTAGCTCGCACCTATGTCTGAACCACAAAGGGACGTACCCGCCAGCGCAGCGGCCGCAGCCGAGCCCGGCCAGGCCGAACGACCGCTCGTAGGCATCATCATGGGTTCCAAGAGCGATTGGCCCACGCTCAGCCGTGCGGCGCAGGTGTTGCAGGGGCTGGGCGTACCGTACGAGGCGCGTGTGGTCTCGGCCCACCGTACGCCTGACTGGCTGTTCGAGTATGCCTCCGTGGCGGCCGCACGCGGGCTGGAGGTGATTATTGCCGGAGCTGGCGGCGCGGCCCATCTGCCGGGCATGACGGCGGCCAAGACTACGTTGCCGGTGCTGGGCGTACCGGTGGCTGCCGGAACGTTGGGCGGATTCGATGCGCTGCTGTCCATCGTGCAGATGCCTGCCGGCATACCCGTGGGAACAGTGGCTATCGGACCGGAGGGAGCGGCCGCGGCTGGTCTGATCGCGGCGCGCATCCTGGCACTGAAGCATACCCACATTCGGGCGGCGCTTGTCCGGCAGAGTGGTGCTGCAACGTCTGGATAAGTTGCATGGCTTTTGCACGCATGAAGATTGGCATCCTGGGTGGCGGACAGCTTGCACGCATGATGGCGCTGGCCGGCTACCCCTTGGGCCTGAGCTTCCGCTTCTACGACGCCAACGGTATCGAGGCCGTACAGGGCCTGGGGGAGTGCGTCCATGCGCCATGGGAAGACGAGGCAGCGTTGAGCGCCTTTGGCCAGGGGCTGGCTGCCGTCACGATCGACACGGAGAACGTTCCCACGCGCGTGGTGCGCAGGCTGGCGCGTGCGGTACCGGTGTTTCCCAACGCCGTGGCGCTGCGGACAGCGCAGGACCGTGCTCACGAAAAGGCGTGTTTTCGCAAGCTGGGCATACCCACCGCAGACTATTGCCTGGTGGAGACGCTGGCGGAGCTGGAAGCGGGCGCGGCGGCGCTGGGGCTGCCGGCTGTGCTCAAGACGCGGCGGTTCGGCTATGACGGGAAGGGACAGTTTGTGCTGCGTTCGCCTGCGGATGTGCCGGCCGCGTGGGCGGCAATAGGCGGGGTCCCCCTGCTGCTTGAGCGGCTGGTGGAGTTCGATCGAGAGCTGTCGCTGGTGGCCGTGCGCGGGAAGGACGGCCGGACGGCCTATTATCCCCTGGTGGAAAACCGCCATGAGCGGGGGATCCTGGCGGCGACACTTGCCCCCGCCCCAGGGGCGAGCCGTTCCCTCCAACTTCGGGCGGAGGAGTATCTGCGGCGTCTGCTGGATGCCCTCCGCTACGTCGGCGTGTTGACGGTGGAGTTCTTTCAGTGCGGCCATCGCCTGGTGGCCAATGAGATGGCTCCGCGCGTACACAATTCCGGCCACTGGACGATCGAGGGTGCCGAGACCAGCCAGTTCGAGAACCACTTGCGTGCGGGGCTGGGGCTATCACTGGGCAGCACGGGGCCGCGGGGCCGATGTTTAATGTTGAACCTGCTGGGAAACGTACCGCCGCGAGAGCGGCTGCTGGCCGTGCCGGGCGTTCATCTGCACGTCTACGGCAAGACTCCTCAGCCGGGGCGCAAATTGGGGCACCTGACCATCTGCCATCCGACCACGTGGCCCGAGACGCCCCAGACGCTCCTCGAGTTGGGCTTGCCCCGTGTCGATACCGGCAGCCGGGCGGCCGCGCCGCTAGCTGAGGCGGATGCGTCCCAGGGCGATTAGCGTCGAACAGCCGGTTTGTAGCGATTCTAGAGCCATTGCCAGCCGCCTGTTCGCGCTAGGCATCATCAAGTGCCCTCTGTTCTCCATACCAACTATGCGGCCACGCATACGCTGGGTCACAAGCGGCCCGTGTGGCCGATACTGTGTATGCAGGCTTGCTGCCCCGCACGCCCCGCACCACAGGCGCCGCCCATGCGCATGGGCTGGGCTGTGGAAGGCCACGCTACCTTGCCCGGGCATGCAGCCGGCACAGGCATGCAAACGACCACACGCCGCGTAACAACTCCGCTCGATCGTCAGGAGTTCGCTCGCTTGAGTCTGAAGGTCCGTATCCTGGATTCGCCAGCAGCGCTGCGAGGCGTCTCGCACGCCTGGGACGAACTGTGGTGGCGTGCCGAGGCCAGTCTGCCAACTCTTCGTGCCGAAACGGCCGCCCAGTGGTCCGAGCATTTCGCCTCGGGGAGGCTGGCGGCCGTGTGCATCGAGCACGAGGGCAGTTTTGTGGCCGCGCTGCCCATGGTGCCCTTGCCGTTCAAACGGGCGATTCCCGCCATGGGGCCGGCCAGCGGAGTCTGGTCGCGCTGCGGCGATCTGTTGGTGGACCCGCAGGCGGATCGCGAGGCGGTATGCGGCGTGCTGCTGCGCGCCCTGCGGAAGCTGCGGCCTTTGCTGATGTGGTGCGATGCTATGGCCTATCAGCAGCAGGCATGGGCGAGCTTGAGGCAGGCTGCGGTGGAGCAGGGCTGGGCCCACGCGTGCATCCCACAAGCGGCGGTGGGCCAGCTCGAGCTGCGGCGTGAATGGGGAGAGTACTTTTCCAGCCGGTCCAAGAGCCATCGGCGTGCCCTGCGCCGTGCAGAGAAGTGCGCAGAGCAGATGGGCGGAGTCGCGGTCGCCTGGCACGAGGCGCCTTCTCCCGAGTCGGCCACGGAGCTGGTGCGCATGGGCTTTGAGGTCGAGCACCGAGGCTGGAAAGGCCGCTGCGGCGGCTCGGTGCTCAGCGTGCCCGGCCTGCTTTCGTTCTTCCAGCGACAGGCACGGCAGCTTGCAGAGTGGGGCCAGCTTCGTCTGGTCTTCCTGTTGCACCGGGGCCAGCCGATCGCCTTCGAGTACGCGCCCTGCGCCAAAGGCGTCTATCACGCGGTGAAGGTGGGATACGATGAGGCCTGGCACGCTCTCTCTCCTGGGCAGCTTCTGCGGTATCTGGCATATCCGGCCCTGTTTGCCGATCCAGCGATGTACCGCATAGATTTCTCCGGACCGCTGACCCAGGCCACTGCCCGCTGGTCCACACATGCCGAGCCGCGCGGCTCGCTCCTGTTCGCACACAGCCTGGCGGGACGCGCCATACTGGCCGCCTATCGCGCCCTGCGCCCTGTGCTCCGCCGGCTGCGGTCCGCTCCGCCGCCGGAGACGTTTGAACTGCCTCCCTCCCTGAGCCTGCCCCGTTCAGCGCATCGCAACTAATACCCCTCTCGCAGCCGGTTTGTCCAGGCAATCCGGACCGGATCGCTCATGCCTGGGCAACATTTCCGGCGAGCTTCGGCGATCGGAAGCTTGTTCCTTGCCGAAGTGATGGCTGCGCTTGGCCAGCGGGTTTCTCGCCGCCCCGCAAATCGCCTCGCTTCTCTGGGAACGATCGCGCTTGTCCGCAAACAGTCCCTCAGCGGACCACAAAGTTGATCAGCCGGCCCGGTACCACCACTACCTTGACCACCGTCTTGCCGGCAAGCAGCTCCGCCGTCCGCGCATCCTGGCGTGCCAGGGCTTCGATTTCGTCGTTTCCGGCGCCTGCGGGCACGCACACCCGGCTGCGCACCTTGCCGCTGATCTGGATGGGAATCTCTACAGTCTCCTCCTGAATCAGCCGCTCGTCGTAGGCGGGCCAGGGCTCATAGGCCAGGGTGTGTGTATGTCCCAACGCCTGCCACAGTTCTTCCGCCATGTGCGGCGCGAACGGAGACAGCAGCAACACGAACGTCTCCATGGCCTGGCGCGGCCGTACCGGCTCCTTGGTGAAGTAGTTGGTAAACTCCATCATCTTGGCGATGGCCGTATTGAACGCCAGCCGCTCGATGTCTTGCGTCACCCCCTGAATGGTGCGGTGCAACACGCGTGCCTGCTGAGGCGTGCAATCCGTATCCTGTACCGCAGGATCCAGCCGC
>JAIMBC010000258.1 GCA_023511675.1 Pirellulales bacterium | reverse complement strand
GTTCCATCGCGTGGCCGTGGGGGAGCACCTGATGCTGGGGGTGGATAATCTCGATTTGGCCCTGGCGCACCACGTCGAAGGGCGCGTGGCGGCCGAGGGCCGCCTCTCCCCACGCCAATGGAGCGTGCTGGTCCAGGCCTGCCGCCGCGCCAAGGAAACGCTGCTGGCGCACACTCCTCCCGACCACGTGGTGTTGCACCTGCCGACCGGCGGCTCGCGCCTGATTGGTGGCAGCTTCCAGGTCGAGCTGGGCCGGGAAGAGGTCGAGGCGATCCTGGTCGAAGGCTTTCTGCCTCGGGTGCCGCTGGATGCGCGTCCCGCAGCGCGTCGGAGCGGTTTTGCCGAGTTCGGCCTGCCCTACGCACCCGACCCTGCGATCACCCGTTATCTGGCGTCGTTTCTCACCACCCACCGCCAGGCCGGTCGAGAAGACCCGCCGCCGCCAGGAACCGACCCTGCCCGACCCGATGTCGTGCTGTTCAACGGCGGCTTCTTCGCCTCAGCCGTGCTGAGGAACCGCCTCCTGGACGTGCTCTGCCACTGGTTTCGCACCCCCCGTGAGCCCGATTGGCAGCCGCTGGTCCTGCACAACGACCGGCTGGACCTGGCCGTGGCCCGCGGGGCCGCGTACTATGGGCTGGTTCGCCGCGGGCGCGGGGTGCGCATCTCAGCCGGCCTGGCCCGCAGCTACTACATCGGTGTGGACACCCTCGACACGCGCCCTGTAGCCCTCTGCCTGATGCCCGCCGCCGCCGAGGAGGGCGACGTCATCGATCTGCCGCACCGCACTTTCGCGCTACGGATCCGCGAGCCTGTGGAATTCCCGCTGTTCGTCTCCAGCACGCGCCTCACGGACCGGCCCGGCGAGCTGGTGGTTGTTGACCCGTCAGAAATCGCCTCCCTCCCTCCCATCCGCACGGTGCTCGCTGCAGGTAAGAAGAACCAGCCTGCGGAGACCATTCCTGTGCGGCTGCACGCGCGGCTGACTGAGATCGGCACACTCGACCTGTGGTGCAGCGAACCAGCCACCAATCGCTCGTGGAAGCTGGTGTTCGATGTCCGCGCCGCTACTCAGACCGACCGCTGCGGACACACCGGCGAAGGGGAGCAGGCGGGTATTGTGGACGAGGATCTGTTGCACGCCTGCCGCGGCCTGGTCCGCCGCACGTGGAGCTGCCCGCGTTCCGAGGGGCCGCTACGCCAAGGCCAGGGCGTGCGGGGCGAGACAGAGGAAACAACGGCCGCAGCCGCAGGGCCGGAGGGGATTGTCAAGGCGTTGGAGCGGGTCCTGGGCGCACCGCGTGCACAATGGCCCGGCTCGTTGTTACGCCGGCTGTGGGAGGAACTGATCGAGCTGGAAGAGGGGCGGCGGCAAAGCCCCATGCACGAGGCGCGATGGCTGTACCTGGTGGGCTATGCGCTGCGGCCGGGTTTCGGCATGGCCGTGGACGATTGGCGGGTGGCGCAAACCTGGCGGCTATTGCAAGAGCGGCGGCTGATCCATTCCGTTCCCGCCTGCCGTGTGGAGTGGCAGATCCTGTGGCGGCGGATTGCCGGCGGCCTGAGCAGCGGTCAGCAGCGCGCCCTGGCCGACCCCTTGGCCGCTGCCGTGCGTGCCGCGCGTGCCGCAGCAGGGCGCAAGGGCCGCGTGGCGGAGCTGAACCCTCACGAGTTGTCCGAGGTCTGGCGGCTGCTGGGGGCCCTGGAGCTGTTGCCCACCCCCCTGCGAATCGAGCTGGGCGAGCTGGCCTTGCAGCGCCTGCGCAAGGAGCCATCCACGGCCGTGCGTGAGGCACTGGCGTGGGCACTGGCGCGGTTTGGCGCGCGGGTACCGCTGTATGGTCCTCTGAACGTGCTGATCCCCGTGGAGACGGCCGAGGACTGGCTGCAACAGCTCCAGGAGCTGCCGGCGGCAACTCCGGTGATGCTGCTGGCCGGCATGCAGCTTGCACGCCGCACCGGCGACCGGTACCGAGATGTGTCCGAAGCCGTGCGGCGAGAGACGCTGCAATGGCTTCGCGTGCAGGGAGCGCCGGCGCATTACCTCACGTTGGTCGAGGAGGGGGGGCGGTTGGAGGAGCAGGAGCGGGCAATGCTGTTTGGGGAGAGCCTTCCCCGCGGGCTGCGGCTGGCAGAATGAGGGCGCTTGCCTGGAGGCATGTGACGGCTACAATCGGCGTGCGCGGCAGCGAGGCGGAGCGGTGCTGCACGAGGCGTGTCGTCTGGATTGCAGCGGCAGTGATGGGATGGTGCGGCGTCTCGGCGGGAGGAGTCGGCTGGCGTGCCTTTGGCAGGGCAAGCGTTGCCTTGCGGCATGCGCCGACAGGAAGGAAGCGGCTGAGAGGCTGGGACGGAGAACGGGGAGCACATGCGCTCAGGGGAGATCGAGGAACAAGGCGGCTGCGGCGGGGAGATTTCGGCCGCCGATTTGAAGGCGGTGCAGGATCTTTACGAAGCGGGTTTGTATTTGCAGGCGTATGAGCGGTCGCGTGTCTGCGGTCCGCTGCGGACGTGGCGGGGTGCCGAGGCACGGATCATGGCGGCGCGCTTGGCGGGCCAGCTTGGCGCGCCGCGGTTGGGGCTGTGGCACCGCCTGCGTGCCTGGCGCGAGGCGCCCCATCACCCCGAGGTCTGCTGCTTTCGGGGCTACACGGTGTTGGAATGGGAGGGGCCATACGAGGCGTGGCGCTTTTTCCAGCAGCAGGGAGCCGACCTGCCGGATGCCACGCCCGATGTGCAGTCCTCCTGGTTCGCATTTGGCGCGCAGGTGCTGGGATACCTCCGCGACTTTGAAGCCGCAGAAAGCTGGCTGCGGCGTGCGGAGCAAGCAAACGGCCATCCGGCCTGGGTCCTGGTGATGCGTTCGCTGGTCCTCGAGCTGGAGGACCGTCGCGAGGAGGCGTTGGCTGCGGCTGACGAGGCCCTGCGTGTACAGCCCTGGTATCGTCCCGCTGTCCAGGCGCGTGCCCATTTGCTGACATTGCTGAACCGCGACGACGAGGCGTTTGCTTTCCTCACCGAGGCGGCGCAGCGCATCGAATGCCCGGCCCTCTACTGGCAGCTTGGCGGCATTTACTACGAACGCGAGGACTACGCACGCGTGGCCTGGTGTCTGGATCAGTTCGAGGCCATGTCCCCCTTGCTGGAGCGCACGGCCGGACACGCGTTCCACGGCCTGCGTTCCTTTCTGGCATACCTTTCCGGAGATGATCAAGCAGCAATCGACTGGGCGCGACGTTCGCGCAACGATCAAGACCAGGCATGGATCGAGCGGCTGCTGGATCCCCAAAGAAAGCATCGGCCGCGCCGGGTGCTGCCGGTAGGATTTGTGGGCCAGCACTACATCACGTGCGGCCCGGCCACACTGGCCTCGTTGGGACGCTACTGGTCGATGCCCGCCGATCACCTGGAGGTGGCCGAGCAGATTTGCTACGACGGCACCACCGATCTCTCCGAACGCCGCTGGGCCGAAACGCACGGCTGGGCGGTGCGGGAGTTCACGGTCACGGAAGCCGCGGCTGAGGCGGCCGTGGCCGCGGGCGTGCCCTTCGCCCTCACCACCAAGCAACCGAACGCCGGGCACCTGCAAGCCGTGGTCGGCTACGACGGCCGCCGCGGCAGCCTGATTCTGCGCGACCCTTCTAGCAGGTACCGGCGGGAGGTGCTGGCGGACGAGTTCCTGGAGCATTATGCAGCCTTTGGACCGCGCGGCATGGCGATGGTCCCCGCCGCACGGGCCGAGCTGCTAGCGCAACTCGACCTGACGGATGCCCTGCTCTGGGACCAGCGGTATCGCTTCCTTCTTGCACTGGAACGGCATGCGCGCGAAGAGGCGGCGGAGATTCTGGCGCAGATGCAGGCGGCAGCGCCCGATCACCCCCTCACCTGGCATGTTGAATTGCAACTTGCCGCCTACGACGGGAACCCGCAAGCACAGCTTGCAGCCGTGGAAAAGCTGCTGGCGCGCTTTCCCAAGGACGCCGTGTTGCAGCTCAACCGCTTGAGCCTGCTGCGCAACATGTCTCGCCGGCACGCGCTGCTGGAAACCCTCGCTCAACTCAGCAGCAACCCTGAGGCCGACTCCGTGTTCCTGCTCCTCTATGCCCAGGAACTCGCTGCCGATGCCCGCCAACACGAACTCGCATTGACTCTGCTGCGCAAGGCCCTGCGGAAGCGGCCTTCTGACCCGCAAGCCTATCACACGCTGGCCGAGCTGTACTGGGGCCGCCAACAATTCGCCGAGGCCCTCCCCCTCTACCGCTTTGCTGTCTGCTTGAACGATAAAGACGAAGAGCTGGCGGAGAGCTACTTCCGGGCCGCGCGCCACTGCCGGCAGACCGAGACTGCCCTGGAGTGGTTGCGCAAGCGATGGGAACGTTTTGGGCGCAAGTCGGCCTTGCCGACGTATACCTTGGTCCATGCGCTGGAGAATCTCGAACGCACGCCCGAGGCCTTGGAAGTGTTGGAGCGTGCCCTGGCCTGGCGTCCCGATGATGGGGAGCTGCGCCTGTTCGCCGCGCAGTTCCGCTCCAGGGTCTCGGCCGCCCACACGGCCTCGGCCCAGCAACTGCTGCAAGAGGCCCGCCACAAGGTGTCCGAAACACTCTGGCTCAGCGTGGCGGCGCAGCTCGCCCGCCAGCGAGGCGATCTGCCGGAAGCGCTCGAACTGTACCAGCAAGTACTACGCTTGCAGCCCCAGTCGCTGGCAGCACATCGGGCGGTGTCCACGCTGCTTGCCGAACTCCGCGGCCGCCAGGCCGCCATTGATCACTTGCACGACGCCTGCCGGCAGTTCCCGCATTTCCAACCGTTGCTCGAGCTGTTGATCGAGTGGCTGCGCGGCGAGCCGCCCGAGGAGGTGGAGCCGGTGATCCGCCAACTGATCGCCCTCAACCCGGCCCATGCCTGGGCTGTGCGCGAACTGGGCCTGCTGCTCGTTCAGCAGCACCGCATCGAGGAGGCCGAGCTGCTCGCTCGCGAAGCCCTGCACCTCGACCCCTGGCATCCCGCCTCGCATGTGCTGCACGGCGAAGTCTGCATGGCACGCGGCGATCGCGATCAAGCCCGCGCGGCGCTCCGACAGGCAGTGCGCATCTCGGTCGATTACGACCATGCCATTGCCCGCCTGCTCGATGCCTGCGAAACCCTGGCCCAACGCCGCACAGAACTGGGGTTCGTCCGCGACGAACTGGTGCGCCAGGTCGTGTATGGCGACGGCCTGCTGGCATTTCGGCAGCATGCCCGCACCGTGCTTGAGGACGAGGAACTGCTTCAAGCCCTGCAAGAGGGTCTGGCCGCACGCCCCGACCTCTGGCATGCCTGGTCCGCCTGCGTCCAGCAGCTCGCCTCCATGAACCGTCTCCAGCAGGCCGAAGAGCTTGCCCGCCAGGCAACCGAACGCTTCCCTCAGTTGCCCCGCGCCTGGCTCGACCTGGCCGATATCTACCAAGCCCGTTGCGATCTTGCCAACCAACTCGCCGCGATCCAGACCGCTTATAGCATCAACCCCTCCTGGAGCCTCGCCGCACGCCGGCTGGCCGAAACGCACCTGCTCGCCGGAGACGCCCAGCAAGCCTGCGCCGTGCTGGAACAGGCCACACGCCGCGACCCACTTGACCCCCTCAACTTTGGTTTCCTCGCCGAGGTGCTCTGGCTGTTGCAACGCCACGAACCAGCCCTGGCATGCCTCGAACAAGCCGTAAAGCTTGAACCCGAGTACTCCTGGGCCTGGGATCGGCTGTGCGAGTGGTCACAACAGCTCGACGCCCCCCAGCGGCCGCAGCAGGCCGCCCGACAGCTTGTCGAGCAGCGGCCCGGAGACCCTTCCTCCTGGATGGTGCTGGCACAGGTTCTGCCAGACGAGGCTCTCCAGGAACGTCTCGACGCCTTGCGCCGCGCCGCGGAGCTGGACCAGCGCTGCGTGGAA
The DNA here is from genome assembly GCA_023511675.1 of Pirellulales bacterium. Lineage (GTDB taxonomy): Bacteria > Planctomycetota > Planctomycetia > Pirellulales > JAIMBC01 > JAIMBC01. Next base: position 2,667 of record JAIMBC010000258.1, on the reverse strand, counting down.
GCCTATGACGAACAAGCCCGCCTCCTCGCGCTGGCCGGCCGCCATGAAGAAGCCCTCGCCGCCGCCCGCGCGACGCATGTCTGGAACCGCCCCCCACCCCTCCTGCTGGCACGCGCTGCCTGGTGCGAATGGACCCGCGGCAATCGCGACATCGCCTACGAACAGATGCGCCAGGCTCTCGACGCCGATCCCGCCTCCTTCGGTATGTGGCAAATGTTCGCCGATTGGGCGGCAGACCTGCATCGCACCGATGACTACCTGCTCGCCGCGCAACAAATGGTACGGCTCAATCCCCAGAGCGAAACCGCCTTCGGCTACCGCGCACATGCCCTGCTGGTTTCAGGCAAGCGCGCCGAGGCGAAGCGAAACTTTCGGCGGGCGCTGCACATCGAACCCCGCTATGCGTTTGCCGCAAGCTGGCTGTTCGACCTGCATTTCGAGGACGGCGAACTGGACGAAGCCGGCCAGGCCCTGGAAAAGCTTCGCGCCGCGGACAAGGGAGCTGATGCGCTGGTGCGGGGCGTTCAGTGGGCAGCGGCCAAGCGGGATCACGATCTGGCCGGCCAACAGCTCCGCCAGCTTTGCTTTGTCGAGTCGGATGATTGGTGGCCGTTCCATGCCGCTCTGGAGGCCATGAACAAGGCCGGCTGGCAGCCTACGGCCCTGGCCGTGTTGAGCGCTGCCATAGCGCAGCCTCACGTGGCGCCAAGGGCGGGCTGGTGTTGGGCCCGCTTGAAGGTGATGCAAGGCGAGCCTCCCGAAGAACAAGAACTGCTGGCCCTGGCCGAACGCGGCCCGCTCGGAGACGAGGCAGCATACGGCTACCTCGATGCCCTCGGAGAACGCAACCGCAAGCGTGCCGTGCGCCGTTTCGTCAACCGACACCCCGACTGGCTATGCCGCAGCACGAGGGTCTGGGGAGCTGCCGTGTATGCCCTCGTGGCGACCAGCGCTTGGCCGCACGCACTACGCTGGGCAAGGCGTTGGAAGGAGTATCAGAACCTCGAGGGGTGGATGCTCTACAACGTTGCGGAGGCGTTCTGGTATTTCCAGCAAGATGCAGAGGCGGCCGAAGTCCATCGCCATGCGCTGACACTCAAGCCCGATGGCACGTACGCTCCGCATCTCGTGCGGCTGGCTTGCCACGCCCTGAACACCGGCGATGTGGAACAAGCCGGCTCATACCTCCAGCGCGTTGACGCCGACTCCCTTCCTGAGAACATGGCTCTGCTTTACCAGCTCGCACGCACCACCGTGGAACTTGTGCCGCTTCCCCAGCAGCAGCGGCGAGAGGCGTACCGGACAGCCTGGCCGCGCATCTGCGCTGCCGCCCGAGCGTACAAGGGGCTAGCCAGAGAAGTGACTGTCCGGCGCGTCTGGCACCAGAGCCTGTGGCGACTTGCAAAGTTGGTGCGCACGCTGCCGGCCTGGTGGCGGGCGATCGTCTGGCGCATCTTCGAGTTATAGGGGCGAACCCTGCCGCAGAACGCCCGTCAAGGCGGCTGGAGCGTTTGCGCAGCACGTGCCGCCATCTACAATAGGCATTCATGCGTGGCGCGTTTTGCTGGCTGCTGGCAGTGACGATTGCGGTACCGGGGATGCACGCGGCAGCCGCCGCGGAGGCTGCTGCCACCGCCCCGCAGTGGCAGGCACAATTCACAGATGGGAGCCGGCTGGCAGGCCAGCAGCTCGTGGGCTGGAGTGCCGGGGAGGCCTCTCTGCGGCTCGACGGCACGCCCCTGTTCGATCCTGCACGGCCGCTGCGCTGGTTGACGGCCCTCACTGCGCCGCAGGCCGAGCCGTCTGCCTATGTGGAGCTGCTCGGGGGAGACCGGCTGCCTGGCCGCGTGGCGGCGTACGTGCCGGCCGAAGCCTCGCCCGTGCGGGCCACGCCGGCGCATTTGGTAGTGGAGCCGCTCGAATCGGTCGAGCTGCCTGGACAGGTAGCTAGGCATCCGGTGCGGGTGGCAGCGCATGCCGTACGTCGTGTGGTATGGGCCGCCCGCCCGCTGCCCCGTTACGAACCCGGTACGCTCTACTATCGCAACGGTAGGCGGCTGCCTTTTCGCAGCCTGCGCTGGGGCAGCGATCGAGTCTATCTGCTGCTGGACCGCGGCAGCGTCGAAGTCCTGTTCTCCCAGGCTGCCGAGTTGCACCTGCCGCGCGCCGATACCTGGAGCGGGTACTTCTCGCGGTTAACGGTCCTCTGCCCAGCGGCCGAGGGCAGGCTGCTGCGGCTGGAGACCCGCCAGGGTCTGCGGGCCACGGTCTCGACCAGCCGCCACATGGTGCGAGCAGCCCAGCCAGGCGACCAGCAGCGCTGGATTCACGTGGTGCATCCTTGCTGGAGCCTCGATGCCCTGTACGTCGCCTCGGAGCGTGTGCGATCTTACTTGTTTTTCGATCCCTGGGAGGTGCCGCTCTCGTGGCTGGAACCTGTACCGGGGCGTGAAGCGGCGCGCCTGGCAGGCGGGCGTGCCTGGCAGTTGGACCGCAACGCGCAGGGGGGGCCTCTTCGCAGCGGCGGCACCGCACACGGTTGGGGGCTGGGCGTGCAGGCTCAGTACGAGCTGGTTTATCCCCTCGGCCCCTGGATCAAGCGATTTCGCACGCGTGTGGGCCTGGATGAGGTCGTGGGCCGCGGAGGCTGTGCCTGTGGCCGCGTGC
>JAIMBC010000026.1 GCA_023511675.1 Pirellulales bacterium | reverse complement strand
GTGCCCCTCGTTCATGTGCCACACCCCCGGAGTAATCCCCAGGGCGTACAACGCGCGCACCCCCACCACGCCCAGCACCAGCTCCTGCCGGATGCGCGTGCGATGGTCCCCCCCGTACAGCCGGCTGGTCAGCTCCCGATCCTCCGGCCGGTTGCCCTCCACGTCGCTATCCAGCAAGTACAGGTTCACCCGCCCCACGCGGATCAGCCACACCTTGGCCAGGAGCTGGCCCGTACGCGTCTCGATCGAGACCGTGAGCGGTTGGCCGTCCTGCCCCAGGGCTGGCACCATGGGCAGATTCTCCACCTTGGTGTCCAGGTACTCCTCCACCTGGTACCCCTCATGGTCCAGGTGCTGCTTGAAATAGCCCTGGTCGTAGAACAACCCCACCGCCACGAAGGGTACGCCCAGGTCGCTGGCCGTCTTCACGTGGTCTCCCGACAATACCCCCAACCCCCCTGAATAGATCGGCAGCGACTCATGCAGCCCAAACTCGGCCGAAAAGTACGCCACCGGTTTCGACCCCAGCACGCCCGCGTGCGTGGTCCCCCAGGTCTGCTTGTTCGCCAGGTACTCCTTCAGCCGACGGTAGGCGTGGTTGATGCGGCTGTACAGCACCAGCTCGGCCGCACGCATCTCCAACCGCTCGGGTGTAAACTCCGCCAACAGCGCGATGGGATTGTGATCGAGCTGGCGCCAGCGGATCGGATCCAGGTCGCGCAGCAAGTTCACGACCTCGGGCTGCCAGCTCCACCAGAGGTTGTGGGCCAGGGCGAGGCATTTATCATAGAGTGAAAGCGAGGTGGCTGAAGCAAGCGAGGGCTGCTCGGCCGCCTGGCTCGCTGTAGGGTCGGCTCTGTGCATGGCTGGCATCCGCGGCGGCACGGCGCAAGGAACCGTGGCATACTTCAAAACTCTCGATTATAACGGCTGGCAGGATCGCCGCGACCCCATTTTTTTTTGCCCATCTGCCTGCCGCCCCCGCCGGCGGCAAGCAGCGGGCGTGCCGCGGGCCGCCGGTGGCCTGCAGGCAGCGCCGCGCCGCCGCCAGCGATGACGCCAACGGGCGCAATCGCCAGAGCGGCCGCTGCCACGCCCGCGCGCAAGACGAGCTAGCACCATGTACCTTCGAGAAAACCCCGTCCTGCAGCGCGAGCTGCTGGTGAATCTGCGGGCAAGCCGCGGCTTTCTGCTGTTGCTCGCCTATGTGGGCCTGCTGGGCGTGGTGGTCTACCTGGCCTGGCCGCAGCAAGAGCGCGTGAACCTGATCGATCCGGTAGCGGCCAAGGAACTGGTCAGCTACTTTTTCCTGGGGCAGTACCTGCTTTCGTCGCTCATGACGCCCGCCTTCGCCTCCGGTGCGATCTCCGGGGAAAAAGAACGCAAGAGCTACGAGATGCTGCTGGCCAGCCCCTTGCGCCCCGCCGCCATTGTGCTCGGCAAGCTGCTGGCCTCCCTCACCCATCTGGCGTTGTTGATTGTGGCCAGTCTCCCCATCGTGCTGCTGTGCCTGCCCCTGGGCGGCGTCTCGTTCCAGGAAGTGCTCGCCGCCTACACGCTGTTGCTGGTCTCCGTCTTCACTTTCGGCATGATCAGCCTCGCTTGCAGCAGCTACTTCAAGCGGACGGCCGCCTCCCTCGTGGTCAGCTACCTGCTGATCCTGCCGCTGGCATTGTGCGGCGCACTCTTTTGGCGCGTGTTCGAAGGAGCCGATTCGGCATTCCGCCTGATTGTCAGCGTCACCGTGATGCCGGCCGGTGCCGCCCTCCTCTGCGGCAGCCTGTTTCTGACCACCAGCCGCCGCCTCCTCCATCCGCCCGACGTGGGCAGCGAAGGCAAGGAAGTCGTCGACGAAGAACAGGAACTGCGGCAAGCCGTGGGCCTGGTGATCCAGCGGGACCACTTCCCCGACCGTTTGTTTGCACCACCCAAGCGCACCAGCCTGCTGCCCGACAACGCCAATCCCATCTACGACAAGGAAATGCGCAGCGAACTCTTTAGCCAGGGTACGCTGATGCTGCGGGTGGTGATCCAGGTGAGCATGCTGCTCGCCATCCCGCTGATGGGCTGGCTGTTGTACATCCAACCCCAGCTCGCCGCCTGGTACATGAGCTATGTACTGTTATTCAACATGCTCGTCGGCCCTGTGTTCTCCGCCGGCAGCGTCACCAGCGAACGCGAGCGGGAAACGCTGGAGCTGCTGCTGGTAACCATCCTTTCTCCCTGGCAAATCATGTGGGGCAAGCTGCTTGCCGGCCTGCGCGTCTCCAGCGTGCTGACCTCCTTCTTGCTCTGGCCCGTGGTGCTCTCCTGCCTGATGACGCCCCGGATCCGCGAAAACCTGCTGGCGGTAGGCGCCTGGTTGATTGTGGTCCTGCTGACGTGCGTGACGACTGCCTCCCTGGCCATGGTTTGCTCCGTGCTGTTCCGCAAGACCGCCACCGCCATGATGGTCTCCTACCTGCTGATCACCCTGCTGTTCTGCGGGCCTCTCGCGCTCGACTTCTTTATCCAAACGTTCTTCGGCACGCTGCCCGTGGCACAGCTTAGCTCGCGCCTTACTGCCCTCAGCCCCTTTGCCGCGCTGTTCAACGTGCCTCTCTACGATGGCTTGCAGCCCTTCAACCCCCGGGCCAACATTTGGCTGTGGGCTGCCTCGACAGGCATCTACGTGACCATCAACGTGTGGCTACTGGCCCTCATGCTCTGGCTGTTCAAGGTCCGCTGGCGCGTGGCACACTAAGAAGCCCACGGCTCGGGAACCCTCGCCTTGCCGTCCCCGGTACGCGACACCTCGCTGGCACGGGTCCCTTCCCAGCCCCATTACCAACCAGGGGAGGGGGCGTCGCTTCCTCCCCTTCACGGGCGAGCGGTTATGAAGGTCGGCACGCCCAGGCAGCGCACGAGCGAGAACAGCCCTTTGACCCGCCATGCGCCGCTCCGCCAGGTAAGGGACCCACGCATGCTGCGGGATACCGAAGGACAGACTCTTCATGCAACGCAGCGGCCTGCTCCATGGGCCCGCATAGTAAGCGGGGCGAAGGCCGCAGGCGCTCAACAGCCTCTCGCGGCTGCCCTTACCGTAGGGGCGAGGTATGCTAAGAGCCGGCACGTGCTGGCGATCTGAGACCGGGCTGCTGACTGCGGCGCATTGTATGATCGAACCAACAGCCTCCTTTGCCGCCATGACCCGACACGACGGGCGCCGTCCCGACGAGCTGCGCCCCATTGAGATTCAGCGGTCGTTCACGCGTCCTCCTGCGGGCAGCGTCCTGGTGCGTTGGGGCGGGACGACGGTGTTGTGTACGGCCAGTATCGAGCCGGCCGTACCCCCCTGGCTGGCGGGCCGGGGCCAGGGGTGGGTGACCGCCGAGTACAACATGCTGCCGGGCAGCACGCAGCCGCGCAAGCCGCGAGAGCGCGGCAAGGTGGACGGCCGCAGCACGGAGATCCAGCGGCTGATTGGGCGGAGCCTGCGGGCCGTGATCGATCTAGCAGCTTTGGGCGAACGCACCATCACGCTCGATTGCGACGTGTTGGAGGCAGATGGCGGTACCCGCACTGCCAGCATCACCGGCTCCTTTGTGGCATTGGTGGACGCGCTGCAGACGCTTCCCGAAGTGGGCACGCGCTGCCTGAAAGAGGCCGTGGCCGCCGTGAGCGTGGGCATTGTGGATGGCCGCGTGCTGCTCGACCTGGACTATCAGGAAGATGCCGCAGCGGCAGTGGATATGAACGTGGTCATGACCTCCGGCGGAAAGTATGTGGAGCTGCAGGGCAGTGGAGAAGAGGCCACGTTCACTCGCCAGGAGCTGGAGGAGCTGCTGGAGGCGGCCCGGCAGGGCATCTCCGCTCTACTGGAACGGCAGCGTACGGCACTGGGTGGATTCTGGCCGTTCGGCGGAGCCGGCAACTAGCTTCCCAGGCCAGAGGCCCGGGGCAGGCGGAGAATCAGCTCTGGGCCGAGGCGGCTTTGCCCGGTACGCCAGGCGGTGCGGGCAGAGACACTCATCCTCCGCTGGTGGGTGGGATGCATGCCACGTCGGCATCAGGGGGGATGACCGTGCCATCCGCGGCATAGTCGGCATGGATGGCGAAGTGAAGGTAGGGCGCCAGAGCGGTGAGGGCAGGCAGGCGTTCGACGAGCAGGCGGCGCAGATCGGCAACCGTCATGCCGGGCGTGTAGGGTACTTCGAGAACGGGAGTGCCTGCCGCGTCGCGCACGGCGGCAAACAACTGCACGCGTAGGTTCATGTGACCGTCAGTTCCTTGCTGCGGGCAGTGAGCAGCGCAGCGGCTGAAGGGAGCAGGCCGTAGGAGAGGGCCAGCAGCTTGAGCGGATGGATGGTGGGGCGGGTGGTGCCCTGCTCCATCTGCATCTTGCAGGCGCTGCACTCGGTGGTTCCTGCCTGCCAGGTCGATTCACGGACCGCGGCAATCAACGGCCAGCCGGCGCGGAGGCTATTGCGGTAATTCTCGCGTTTCATGCCAAAGGTGCCTGCCATGCCCGAGCAGCCCTTATCAATCCGCTGCACCGTCAGGCCGGGGATCAGCCGCAGCAGGCTTTCTCCGGGGGAGCCCACCTCGAGGGCTCGTAGATGGCAGGGGTGGTGATAGCCTACGGGCGCATTGATGGGCCTCAGATCGAGTTGCAACTTGCCGTTGAGATGCAGTTGCCAGAGGTAGGTGCAGGCCTCGCTGGTATGTTCGGCGACGAGGCGTGCATCCTCGTCGTCCAGCAGATCGGGATAGATGCGCTGGATGCACAGTGCGGCCGAGGGTTCGGTGGCGACGATGGCGTATCCCTGGCGGATGGCCTCAGCCATGGTGCGTACATTGCGGCGGGCGACGGCGCGGGCACCATCGACGGCGCCTACGGAGACCAGAGCCATGCCGGACTGGGTCTGCTCGGGCGGTACGTAGACGGCGACGCCGTTGTGCTCCATCACGGCCACGAGGGCTTCGGCGAGCTGAGGGTCGTGGTAGTTGGCGTAGGTATCGACGAAATAGAGGATCTTACGGCCGGCGCGGCGCGTGGGCCGTGTGAGGCGGCGGCGATGCGCCTGGCGGATGAAGCTGCGTGGGGCGAAGCGGGGCAGCTTGCGGCCGCGGGCCACGCCGGCGAGCTTTTCCAGCAGCCAGCGTGCCTGGCGGTTGGAGAGCATCCAGTTTAACAGGGGGTGGAGGCGCGAGCCGAGGGCACTGAACAGATCGAGCCGTGTCAACACCCAATCGCTGGGGCGCAGGCCATTGTTGGCCACGTAAGCGGCCTTGGCTTCCAGCATGAGCTTGGGGATATCGACGTTGGCCGGGCACTCCAGGCGGCACATGTGGCAGTTGACGCACAGGTCTGCAACCTCTTTGAAAGTCTCCTCCCCCATGGCCTCCGGCGGGAGCTGGCCTGTAAGGATGGCGCGCATCAGGTTGGCCTTGGCGCGTGGAGAGGCCTCTTCAGCCGGCGCGAAGCGAAAGACGGGGCACATCCGCGTGTCGGCTGCCTGCGTGCGACAGTGGCCGCAGGCATTGCAGCTACGCACCTGTTGCACAAGTTCGCCGGGCTGCCAGGCCAGTTCGAGCTGGGCCAGAAAGCGGCTGGCCGACGATGGTCCGACTGCCGTCCCCACCTGGCCGGGAGACGCACCCGCCGAGGTGCGCACCCCGCCGCGGCCTTCGGTTGCCGCCGAAGGAGATGCCTGCACGCCGCCGGGGGGGGCGTTGGCCGTCGCCGTGGCGGCTTCGCGCGGCGGCGAGGCATCAGCCGCCTGGAGAGCGAGGCGGGGCCCCGCTTCCTGCTGTGAGGTGGCACCACTTCCTCCCGCCTGGCTGGCCGCTGCGCTGCTGCCTGTTGCGCGTGTGTCGGCTGCACTGTTGCCCGCCGCTGACGCGCCGGCGCCTGCCGTGACGGCCGCTGTCGTGACGGCCGCTGTCGTGACGGCCGCTGTCGTGACGGCCGCGCCGGCCAGGCTGCCCGAGGCTGGCATCTGGCCCCCCTCTGTCGTGCCAAGCATTCCCGCAGCAGCGGCTCGGCCGGCCAGCGTGCCCGTAGCTGGTCCAGCGGAGGCAGGCAGCCGCGCGCCCTCCGTGGACGCCGACGGTGGGGAAATGGCCGTGGCGGCCAGCTCGCTCGGCCGCAGATGGCGCAGATGCAACTCGGGATCGTCTCCCACGATCTTGCCTGGGTTGAGCAGGTTCAGCGGGTCGAAGATCCGTTTCACCTCGCGGAACACATGGTACAGCGGGCCGTACTGGCGGCGAACGAAGGGCGTGCGGCTCAAACCGTCTGCATGCTCGCCGCTGATCGTGCCGCCGAAGCGGAACACCGCCTCGTACAGGTCGTTGGCGAGCTGTTGCAGCACGGCCACATGCTGGGGATCCGAAAGATCGAGAAACGGTCGGATGTGCAACTGGCCGTGCCCGGCATGGCCGAACAGGGCTGCCGTCACCTGGTGCTGCTTGAGGATGTTCTGCATCTCGGGAAGGAACTTGGGCAGCGTCTCAGGCGGCACGGCAATATCTTCCACGAAGGGAACAGCGCGCGTGCTGCCTTTCAGGCGATAGAGCGTGGGAACGACGCGCCGCGGAAGCTGCCAGTACAGCTCCATTTCGTCGGGGCTGGAAGTCTGTCTGGCGTCGAAGGCGAGACGGCGGCGGCGGCGAATGCGGTCCACCAGGGCGCGCATCTGCTCACGTACGCCCGCCCCATCCTCGCCATCATGCTCGACCAACAGCATCGCCTCGGCGGGAGGCGGGATGAGCTGGGCGAAGCGATCGTCCGTCTCCCTGGCCAGGGTCAAATGCCGCCGGTCCATCAAATCGCACGCGGTCGGCGAGAAAGTCAGGATTTCTTCCACGGCACGCGCCGCCGACTCCAGCCGCTCGAAGAAGAGGAGGGTCAGGCCTCGGTGCCGCGGAAGGGGCTGCGTGGCCAGCTCCAACTCGGTAAACAGGGCCAGCGTCCCCTCCGAGCCGACCAGCAGCCGCGGCAAATCCAGAGCATCCTCGCTGAGGACGCCAGCTAGCTGATAACCGCTGCGGTTGACGCGGCTGCGAGGTTGGTGCCGTTCGATCATCTGGGCGTTACGCCCCAGCACGTCCACCAGCCGATTGATCAGATCGCGCTTGCGCGGGTCGGCGTCCACGCTGTGCCCGCCTACCAGAGGCTCCCGGCCTACCTCCATCACCTTGCCATCCGCCAGGACGATCTGCATCGCCAACACGTGCCGGCGGGCAGAACCGTACTTGAGCCAGCGGCTGCCCGCCCCATCGATGGCCGCGACGCTACCCAGCGTGGTCACATGGCTCATGGCAGGATCCGGCCCAAAGGTCCGGCCGCTGCGTTCGAGAAAGGCATTTAGCCGCTCGTGCACTACCCCCGGCTGCACGCGTACGCGCTCGGCGTGCCTGGCGAGGATGCGGCGGAAATGGCAAGAGAAATCAAGCACCAGCCCTGGACCGAGCGACTCTCCAGCCAGGCCGGTGCCGGCTCCCCGAGCATGGATAGGGATCTGCCGCTCCGCGGCGTACCGCAGGCAGGCCGCCACATCGTGGGCCGTGCGCGGGCGAACGACTCCCAACGGCCGAACCTGGTAGATGCTGGCGTCCGTCGAGTAGAGCTGCACAAACACGTCGTCGCAGCGCACTTCGCCCCGGACCAGCCCACGCAGGTCTTCTTGTATGCGTTCCCGCTCTGGATCCATGGTGGCAACTACGGAGCCTGGCCCGACCGAGTCTCAGCAGCCTCCTCATGCGGCGCCCGCCTCTGGCGCAGCCGGGCCGCTTGCTGCCGATACCGCTCGAACGTCTCCAGGCTGAACCGCCCGTGTTCGCGCACGCCCTCCACTCCTCGATACTCGCTGCGGCAGGCATAGCACACCAGGCACTCGCCTACCAGCACATACAGCAAGGCATCAGCCAGAAACGTGCCCAGCAAGATGCCAAACGTCGCCGTCACATAGTAAAAATGCCACGTCACACAGCTCGCCGCAAAACCAATCAACACAATCGCCACGCCGAGGCGCTGCGAAAAGTCCTTGCGTACATACAAGTCCTGGCTGGGGCACGTCAGGCAGCGGTTGACGCGGCCCCCTTCCCAGGCTCCCGCGGGCAACCGCAGGGCATGCCCGCACCGAGGGCACGCCAGCACCTCAGCCCCCGCGGCCAGCGCCGCACGCGCAGGCCGTTCGCAGGCCGGACATCGATAAGACACGTTCATACCGCATCATAGGGCAAATGCGTGCCGTCCCGCCAGTAGCAGGGCCAGCAACTCGCCCGCAAACGCGGCGATCACCGCCACGTACAGGATGCCCGTGGCACTTTGCGTGTTCGGTACCCCCAGGCTGCGGCCCGCCATCACCAGCAGCACCGCCGTGCCTGCCAGACCGATTGCCCAGCGTAACGCCAGAAACCACGCCTCGCCAGCCGGCACGCCCAGGCCCCAGGCAGCCCACGCTGAAACCGCGCTGGCCGCGGCCCGCAGCACCACGCAGGCCAACAGCCAGCGCAACAGCCGCACTAAGGGTGCAAGCTGCATCCCCGGTGCATTCAGGTACCAGTGGCCCAGCAACATGGCTGCCACACTACCGCCCACCAGGGTACCCGACAGCGGCGCCTCGCACCAACGCAATGCCGCAGCGAGCTGGACGTTCCGCGCCCCTGCCGAGGAAACAGGGCCTGCCGCCTGGTACTGCCATGGCCGCTGGGCCGTCCAGGCGCCCGCCAGGGCGATCCCGGCCACCAGCCACAGGACCAGGCGGCCGGCACGCCTCTGCTCATATAACCAGCAGACCGCACCGAGATAGGAAAGAACCGCTCCCGTGGCGCACCAGGCCGCCGCCGGCGTCTTCAAACGCCAGGCAGCCAGCCCCGCCAGCAGATGGCATCCCAAGAGCACGTACAGATTGTTGCGGTAATAGCCGCTGGTAACCTGCCGCGCTGGCAGCACCGCCATGCCGGCCGCCAGGCCGCCCGCAAGCCGCAGCAGAAAGGCTAGCAGCACGTCCACGGAGACTTACCGACGGTCGCCGTAGATCAGCGTCATCACCTCGGAGCGGCTGGAGAGGTGCGAACGAAAGATCCCCCGCATCGCAGAAGTGACGCACACGCTGCCAGGTTTGCGGACGCCGCGGATGGTCATGCAGGTGTGCGTGGCCTCGATCACCACTGCCACGCCCTTGGCCTGCAGCTCTTCCAGCAGCAGGTCGGCGATGGTCTCGGTCATGCGTTCCTGCACCTGCGGGCGGCGGGCCACCACATCCACCAGCCTGGCAAGCTTGCTCAGGCCGATCACGCGGCCATCCGGCACGTAGGCGATGTGAGCCTCTCCCAGGAAGGGGAGCATGTGATGCTCGCACATGCTGTTGAAGCTGATGTTCTTCACCAGCACGATTTCATCATACTTCTCTGTGAAGAACTTGCGGAGGTGGGGACGAGGGTCCTCATGCAGGCCGCTAAAAAGCTCTGCATACATGCGGGCCACACGTGCCGGCGTGTCTGCCAGGCCCTCGCGGTCCGGATCCTCTCCGATGGCCGCGAGAATCTCTCGCATGGCGCGGCGGATCCGCTCCTGATCCACGCTCGCAGATGCTGGGCGCGGGCGATCGTCCAGCTCGTCGGCCAGAGTGCCGTCGAGCCGCTCAGGTGATGTGTGCATAGCAGGCTCCAACTGCTGGTTGTAGCCTGTCGGCCTGCCTGAGGGAAGGGGGCAGCACCACGTAGCTGCGGCTTCCAGCCGCAATAAACGTAGTTGGGGCTTCTAGCCGCAGTAGACGCGGGCACGGCTTCTAGCCGCGGTGGTCCGGTCAGACGCTGGCGGGATGGCCCGTTCATCGTGGCCCGCTGCAAGCACGTCCGTGCGTGCCGCGGTGCTCAACTGCCAGCGTATTCGCAGGCTCCCGAACCGTATGAATGCGGTCACTACGAACCTGGCGGCCGTGGGCCGAGGGAGCAGCGAGGGATGGAAAGGTCGGTTGATGATGGAGACGGCCGAGGCAGAGCCTCGCAGACAGGGCATTCCCAGGCAGGAGCCGGGGAACGAGAGGGGGGGTGAGCGTATCTAGCCCGCCTTTCGTTGCAAGGCGGGTTGCGGCTCCACCTCCTCGTGAAGCTTGATCGTAGCGCCCGGCGGCAAGCGGCGCTCAGGAATGATGCCGCGCCGCGTGGCCTGGCAGAACTCGGTCAGGCAAGCGGCGGGGCCCGTCGGAAAACGCCGCCGTAGCTCCGAAAGGATCTCGCTCCACTTCAAACCGCTGCGGTACAGCACACGGTACGCTGCCTTCAGCTCCTCAATCTCGGCGGTGGTAAACCCGTGCCGCCGCAGACCGATGGTGTTCAGACCAACGACATAGCCGCTGTTGCCATCGATGGTCACATAAGGCGGCACATCCTTCACCACCCTGGCTAGACCTCCCACCATGGCATGCCGACCGATGCGACAGAACTGGTGCACGGCCACGGCCCCTGAAATATAGGCCCGATCCTCCACCTCCACGTGCCCTGCTAACAGCACATTGTTCGCAAAGATCGTGTGATCGCCCACCCGGCAATCATGCGCGATATGGACGCCCGCCATCAACAGATTATGGTCTCCCACGCGCGTGGCATGGCCGGCTTCCAAGGCACGGTGCAGCGTGGCGTGCTCGCGGATGGTGTTGCAGGCACCGATCACGAGCCGCCCCACCGCCCTGGGCATGCGTGCGTGCTGGGGCAGCCCTCCAAGCACGGCACCATCGAAAACGTGGTTCTGTGGACCTAGGTACGTACCCTGTTTGATGACGACGTGGCTCTCCAACTTGCAGCCGGTGGCAATTTCGACGTCGGCCTCCACCACGCAATAGGGCCCAATGCTAACCCCGTATGCCAGTCTCGCTGCGGGATGCACCACTGCCGATGGGTGTATATCCACCGTGTCTGCCTCGTTGGAGCTAGCGTCGGGCAGGGAATGCTACCGGCACCTCGGCTATCGAAAGCGCCGGGGCGGCATGCCTTGCCATCGGACTTGGTCTAGCACTGTATCGGCTACATCGGTTGCATCGGTTTGATCGTTCTTGGCAAACGGGGCGGACAGTGGGGCCCATCGCTTTGCGAGCGGGAATCAAAAACCCAGCGCCAGGAGGCGCAGGTTGAAGAGCTTACGCAATGTTAGGCACAGAATGGTTGCACGAGTGCTGGGCCTGTCGGTCCACCAGGCAGAAAACAGGCAGGTGAGAATCTGCTGCGCCCTGTGGCTGGGATAGGTCTGAGCCCTCTCCAACCCCAAGAGGTGCCAGGGACGCCCGTGCAACTGCTAGCAGCCGATGGCCCCCCGGGCTGTGAACCTCACGCTGCGGTTGACAGCACGCTCACCAGCTCACGCGGTGGGGGAGCATCGCATTGCATGCGCACGAGATGCTGCTGTCACTGATTGCTGGCGGCACCAGCCACGTGACGTGTCGCGCGGCAGAAGCCCATGGGGCGTGGTTTGGTGGCAGCCACCGGGGGTTGCGGCACTGAAGCTAAGAGGCCACACGCGTGCGCACCGCTGGCACGGCGCAGGGTGTGGGGGCTAATTCTTCTTGGCGGACTTCTTCTTGCTGCTGCCTTGCGGGGGGGCGCTCATGGAGGCGAAGGGGTCGGAGAAATCGCTGGTTGCGCCGCCAGGGGCTGACGAGGGACCAGCCGCGCTCAGCTTGTCGAGGCGGGCCAGTTCGCTGTAGAAGGCCTTGGCATCTGTGTATTGGGATTGGATGGCGAGCCGGCCGTCTGCCTCCAGCAGCAGCACTTCCGAGGGCGAGACGTCGGTACCCGGCAGCTTTTCGCCGCCGAACATGTCGACAAGCATGGAGTCGGTCTGGAGGTCCACCTTGGCCTGCTCAGGCTTGTTGCTGCCTGGGGGGGAAAGCAACACGTCTTCGCTGGCGAAGTTGGCGACGGCTCCGCGGCGGATCTTCTCCTTTTTCTTAGTGGCCAGCACCCCTTTCTCTGCGTTCCACGAGAGGACGAGCAATGTGGCTTCGGCCTCACGGCTGGCGGAGGTACCCTTGACGCTGCCTGCCAGCAGGTGGCTGGGGCGGGTCACCGTGACGGGTTCAGTGGGGTCGCTCCACTCTGTAAGCAGGAACTGCTGTTCGGCGTACTCGGCGCGTTCGAGGATCTGGGTGGGCAGGCCGAAGTTGGGGTTTACCAGCTCGAATCGCACACGGTAGCGGTACGTCTTGCCTGGCTGGACAGTGAAATCGAAGAAGCGGAACAGGCGATACTCGACGTTGTCTCTAGATGAGGCATAGCCGCCCTGGGTCCCTTGCTGCGGCGCAGCGCCGCTCCGACCGGGCATGCCGCGCTGCATGTCTGCCTGAGACATTGGACCGCCGGGCGTACCGCGTCCCTGACCAGGCATGCCGCCTGAGGCAGCGCCGTGGCCGCGCTTGAGGGGATTGCGGCCTTTCTTGTCGCCGGCGTCTTGGCCGGTCGGCCGCTGCTGCTGTTCTTGCAAGGTGTGCTTGAAGGGGATCTTCGGGTAGTGCCCCACTGTATCGTCGAATTCCTTGCCGACGAGCAGAGGCAGCGGCTGGCACAGCTCCGGCTGCTTGTACTCCTCGGGCACGGGGTCGGGGCCATAGCCGGCCCAGGTGCTGAACATTTCATCGAGCGCAGCCCACACGTCAATGGCCTGCCAGATCGGCTCGGCATTGGGGTTGGCGGGATCGACTTCGGCCCGCTCCACCTGGAAGGACTCGTACTGTGGCGTGTCTCGAGCGGGGTCGTATCCGTCGGCATAGCGGAAACGTTTGCGGTATTCCTGCCGCTGCGCAGCGGCAGGCACCAGGGCCACGATGTGCACCCACTGTTTGCCCTGTACGGTCGCTCCTGCCGGCAGCGTGCTGGAGGCGGGCTGGAAGCCGCCCGGGGTGGGGGTGGCTTCGCTTTCCGTCTTCTTCTTTTTCTTCTTGTCCTTGGCGCCCTTCTTACCGCCCATTTGCTCCATCATCTTCTCCATGCCGCCAGGACCAGGCATCCCCCCGGGGCCTGCCATCCCGCCTGGGCCCGCCATCCCGCCTGGGCCTCCAGGCATGGCACCGGGACCTGCCATGCCTCCGGGCATGGCGCCGGGACCTGCCATGTCGCCGGGCATGGCCCCCTGGCCTGCCATGCTGCCGCCGGCCATTTGCTGCGCACCTGGCCCGGAGCCAATGGCGATGGCGCCGTACATGGATGCGGCACGTGGCTCAAGCGGCTTGAACAATTTGGGCATACCGCGCCGTACTTTGGGCTGAAAGTCCTGCGGATTGAAGTCGACGATCGCGTACAGCGAGGGATCGAGATTGGCGCTGCGCTGAGCAATCAGCGTCGGGTAGTCTGTGGCCTGGATGGGCTCTTCTCCGGGAGGCGGGTAGGTGGAGTTCGCAATCCGCTGGTTGGCCTCCGCGGCAAGCTTCTTGAGATCCTCCGGACGGCGCGTCTCGCGCTCGACCTGAAAGGCAAAGTAGCAGATGACGGCCGCGATCAGCGCAAACACGCCGAAGCCGACTTTCTCACCGTGGTTGATAAAGAACTGCTTGATCGCATCCTTATCGAGACTA
Source organism: Pirellulales bacterium (assembly GCA_023511675.1). Classification (GTDB taxonomy): domain Bacteria; phylum Planctomycetota; class Planctomycetia; order Pirellulales; family JAIMBC01; genus JAIMBC01. The sequence continues at coordinate 19,519 of JAIMBC010000026.1, read as the reverse complement.
AGTTTGCCTTTCATGGGTGTGACTTCCTAGGGCACAACGCACCGAGGCGGAGCCAGATCTACAGGCTCCTCATTGGCTGGTCCTTAGCGTTAAACCTGTGTGTCGGACGGCTGTCAAACTCGTGGGTTAAGTGGGAAACGGGGCAGTTTGGTCCAGGCTGCGTCAGCTTCCACCGGGCATGGGCATGCCAGCGCCCGGCATGCCGGGCATGGTGCCGCCGGGACCAGCCATACCGCCCGGGCCTGCCATACCTGGCATGCCCGCGCCAGCTCCCGCAGCACCGCCAGCTCCGCCGCCGGCACCGAGGCTGCCTCCGAAGGCCAGGCCAAACGACCGCTCCTGGACGACAATGCTTTGCGGGTCCAGCTTGGTGATATCCGGCGGATTGTAAAGGTAGATGATGCCGCGGATCTCCAGGATGGCATCGTCCGGCTTCATATCAGCCAGGGCCCCGCTACGCCCGCCGGCAGGACCTGCCGCGCTACCGATGCCGCCTACATTGCTGCCCATTCCTCCCGAGCCGGGCATCCCGCCTGGCCCAGCACCTGGCATGGCCCCCGAACCCGGCATGCCTCCGGGCCCCGCCATGCCGCCGCCGGGAACTCCGCCACCCATGGACCCGCCGCCCATCGAGCCGCCGCCCGATGTGGAGAGATTGGGCGCTCCGTAAAACCAGATCCGCACCTGCTTGACCTCAATGGGCAGGTCGTTGTTAGCGCAGGCGGCCAGCACATCGGGAATCGAGTCCTGATTGACCAGCACCTTCATGCGTACGAACATCTGGCGGAAGGCGGCAAACGGGTGATTCACCTTATTGCCGCTTGCCTCGAGGGGCTTGCCCTGGGCGTCTAGGTAGCGGAACGAAAGCAGGTCGGACTCGGATACATTCATCGAGTTTTGACTGCCCATGGAGCCCATCCCGCCGCCCTGGGCCATCCCTTGGCCCGTGGCGCGGACATCGATCTTGCCTGGGTCGCGCATGGCCTCTGCCATGGCATACCGGCCGATGTCCAGCGCGTCGATCCGTTTGATGACTGCATCCGATGGATCGGTGGCCTGCGCATTCAAGTTCCGGATCATCCTGAACAGCGACTCGAAGATCCACAGGTCTTCTTGGGTGACCCGCATCTTCACATCCGACGGCGTGCTGGCAGAGCGGTAGCGGTCGACGAGCGCCTTGCGGGCATTCTCGTCCCACACGACCGTTCCCTGGTATTCGTCAGTGCGCTGTTCCTCTGAAGCATCGGGGTCGATCGGCTTGGGACGGACAACGTCTAGCACCTCGAAGAGCCTCTGCCACTCCGACTCCACGACGAGGTTGTTGTAGTTCTCACGCCAACTGGTGGGAATGTCTTGATTCTCGCCCAGCGTTTCCATGCCCCGTACGACTTCGGGCCAGCGGAACAACCCCACCTGGCGATTGTAGAGGGCCTGCCAGGCCTGAAACACCTTCTGCTTCAACTCATCGGCACGCGTCAGGACAGCGGCCTTGAATTTGTCGTTCGGCGGCGTGGGCTCGATCGACTTGACGGCCTGAAACTTCCCATCGACGAGGCTGCGGTTCCTGGCGGTCTCCTCCTCGATGGAGGCCGTTGCCGTCGTCCACACCACGACGGCGGTGATGACCGCCAGGGCGCTGACCACCCAGAAGTGGTGCTTCTGCAACAATTTGAGATACGGCTTGAGCTGTTCCATGGCTGGGAAAACCTGGTTGCCGAGTCAGACTGCCTGTGCTCAGGGGCCCCGGCGGCCTCACACGCCGTGCCAGGGCCGGTCTCTTTCAGATGTTGAACCTACTCTGCATCGGGTGGAATCTCAGCGGCCGCTTCGTCTTCGGGTTCGGCATCGGCCGCGACGGCCGCAGCTTGCGCGTCGGCGGGATCCACATCGCCGCCAGCGGTGTCCGTATCGGCTGGATCAGAGCCAGCGGGGTCGCTGTCCTCGTCGTCGGCCGGGTTGGCATTTGCAACCTGGTTAGAGCCTGCCGCTGGCGCCTCGCCGGCGGCGCCCGGCTGGGAGGCTTGCGCGCCCACGTTGGCGGCCTGAACGCCGGCGCCGGGATTGCCCAGCGGTGCAGGGGGAGCCGGCAACGATGGCACAGCGGCCAGTGCGGGGCTGGCCGCACCCTCACGCTTGTGACGCGGCGTTTCGATCCAGCAGAACTGCAAGACGAAGTCAAACCGCGCCACTTTCACCTGCCGCCGTCCATCGGGAGAGGGGGGCGATCCGGGTGGGACCAGGGCCGCCAGGGCCGGATTGGCATTCTCTCCCACTAGTTCCGACTCCGGCACCTCCAGCATGTAGTTGAAATCGATCTTGGGGACATGCACCAGCACGGGGAAGCGGATGCCGAGCCGGCCCACGTCCACTCCATTTACCTCGGGCTTCTCCAGGTTGGCGATCAACGTGTTGCGCACATAGTCGGCACCCTGATTCTCCGGCTCGTCCCGCGGATTGTGATAGTGGTAGCCCGTGATCTGGATCACCCAGCCTGGGCCGGTTGGTCCTGGCACCTCGACCGGAGCGGCGTTCTCTTCAGCAGGGACGGGCTGGGGGGCTGGCTCTTCCGTGTTCCCCATTAGCTTCTCCGCGCCCACCGCGCGCTCCATGTCTCGGGGCGTCAACACGTCAGCACGCTTTTCCGGATCGGCCTGCGGCGGAGGCGGCGGCGAGAGGGATTGAGTCTTCCGCCGAGAACTCTTCACCTCTTGATACACGTCCTTGACCGTGTTCCACCACTCGCTCAGGTTGTTCAGCCGCTGGCATTCGACGCGCGTGATCTTGATCTCCGGCCGCTTGTCAAAGGGCAGGTTCTGTCCCGGGGCGGAACGGGGCAGACACTCGTTCAGGCTCTTCAGCAGCTCGATCCACAGCTCGCGGCCCTCGAGGTTCTGTACGAGGTACAGCCCCGCCGTATCGACCTTCTTGTAGGCCTCCCGCGCCTGCTCGTACTCGGTCTTGTAGGTGTTCGCCGTGGAGACCACGCGGTCGGCCTCCTCCGCCGCCGGCTTCCAGTAGTTCTCCACCACCACCGCGTTCCATGCCCGCCAGTGGAAGAAGTAGCTCAGGGTCAACGCCAACATGATGGCCGCGGCCGCACCCACCGCCCAGGGCTTCTTGGCACGGATCAGCCGATCTTGCAGAATCTCGCGCGGCAGCAGATTGGTGCGAATCCGCGTCTCTCGCAACACCTGCAAACACAGCCCATAGGCCACGGCGAAGCTCATCACGTTCTCCTTGAACGCGGGAGCCTCCGTCACCGCTGTGCCGCTCAAGCAGCGGAAACCTTCGATCCGCTCCACTTCCATGCCCAGGTTCTGCGCGAGGTAGCGCTGCAACCCCGGCAGCTTCATGGCATTGCCCAACGCCAGGCAGCGGGAGATCTTCTCCTTGCGGTGCAGGTTCGCGTAATAACCGATGGAACGCTGCACCTCGGCCAGCAGTTCGTTGAACACCGGGCGCATCGCCTGGAACAGGGCACGCGGATCCTCCGCCTGGGCGGCATTGCGCTTGAGATGCTCGGCCGTGGCAAAGGTCAGCTTCAGTTCCTTGGTGAGCGCCTTGGTGAAGTGGCTGCCGCCCAGGGGGATGCTCCGCTGCCACATGCGGTAACCGTTGGTGACCACCAGATCCGTGGAGTCCGTGCCCAGCGACAGCAACACCAGCGATTCGGGCGGGCTTTCCGGATCGTACTCATCCGGCGGCGGCAGCTTGGGCATCTGATCAAAGACCACGTAGTTGTACAGCGCCAGCGGCGCAAGCTGCACCACGTCCACCTCGATACCCGCCGCCATGAACGGCTTGAGCGCCCGGTACACCTGATCGCGCTTCATGGCGAACAGGCCTACCTCCGTCTCGATCACAAACCCTTCCACCACCGTGCCCCCTACCATCTGCTGGTAGTCCCACACCACGTCGGTGAGGGCGAAGGGGATCTGCTGCCGGGCCTCATAACGCACAATGTCGGGTATCTTCTTGGCATCGACCGGCGGCAGCTTGACAAACCGCGCCAGCCCGCTCTGCCCCGAGACCGAGATCACCACCCGGTCGCCCCGCACATTGTTGCGGGAGAGAAATTGCTTTAAGGCGTCCTGAATCAGCTCCGCCGGATCCACATCCGGCTGGCTGAGCATCTTGGGAAACTCGATGTAGTCGAAGGCCGTCGCCACCACGCGGTGGGGCTCTTCGTGCGGGCGGCACCGCAGTGCCTTCAGCGCGCACTGGCCTATGTCGATACCCCAAACGGCGTCGCTTCGCGGCATAATCCGACTACCTCTCTGTTCCGCCCCCAGACCGTGTAGGCGCCAGGCCCGAAACCCCTGTGACCGGAAAATGGCCGAGGATGAGGAATAAACGCCTGCAGGGCGCGGGCTTCTGTTCGCAACCCTAAGTCTACGGAGTCCAAGGTGCGGTTGTCAACAAAATGGGGATACGATCCTCAGTATACCAGCCGGCAGGTCGATTGCTATCCTAGCCTGCCAGAGGGAAGGATGCCACTGTTTGGCCCCGGCGCGGTGTGCTCGCGTGTGGCCAGCCGCCGAAAGCTGGCAACTCCCGCCAGCCCTGACCTCCGCCTGCCCCGCGGCCGCCGAATGGGCCGCTTGCCTCTCCGCCAGCTCGGCGTTGATTCCGCGGCCGCCGATCCGTCTGAAGGCCGTACTGTGGAACCCGGCCGAACAAGCCCTGCCCCGATACACGGACCACGAGACGGGTTTCCAGGCGTTCCCCCCCAGGCAAGAACCGCGCGGCGTTGGTCGACAACGCTTCCGCCGCAGCCCTCTGACGGGGTGAGTGTGCCATTCTCGCCGAGAAGGCGTGCACGCGGGCCTTGCACCCTCGACGCGCCCGCCAATGCCGGATATGGTGGAAAGCCCGCGGCCGTTTGCGCCGGCACCATGCTCCTGAGCATAAGTGGCTTCCATCCTGCCCGGCCTCGCCCGCAGCGGCCCGATCGCCCGTTCAAGGCGCTATGAGATTCGAAGAGCTGATCGTCCTCTTGCCCTGCCACAGTCTGGAAGACTTTCCCACTTATCAGGAGGGGGAAGAGGCATTGGGGCTGCTGGCGGCATGGACGGCGTTGTGGCATCCGGCATTGCTGGCGAGCGCGGGCAGCTTGCCCACGTGGTACAGGGCAGATGGTCCGCCTGCGGAGCTGTCGGGCAGGCTGGTCGTGGTGCCCTCGGCCAGCGAACGGCTGCTGCTGGCCGGTTGGACGTCGCGCGCGGCCGATGCGGGGGCCTGCGTGGTGCGCAAGTGTACGACGCGTGGGGAAATCCTCCGCACGGCCCTGCGCCAGCTCGACGGCGGGGATGCATATCTAGCGCGCGACGTGTCGGCTTCTGCGAGCGATGGCGAAGCCGCTGGGTTGCAGGCCGCACCTGTCAGGCATCCGGCGGCTGAGCTGGTACCTGACTTTCTGGCCCTGGGTTATACGTACTTGATGGTCGAGTTGCTCACGCGGCAGATGCGTTACATGAGCAATCTCGACGAGGTGCAGTTGCGGAACGAGGCCGTGGCGGCAGCCCGCTGCTTTGTGCAGGGAGAGGCGGATGCCTGTCGAGACCATCTGCGGGCTTGCTACCAGGTACTCTTGGAGGCACGGGAGCGGTTCTATCCGGTCGAGGCGTATTTGGTGGATCTGACCTTGGTGGCGGCGACCACGCTGGGAGACAGCCTGCGCAGCGAACTGGAGCAAGATATACCAATGAACGTGCTGTGCGCGGCGGAGCAGCTTGAGGAGATGGAGCGCGAAGCGCCGCGGACGCTGGCGGCCCTGCGACAGGCGTGCGATGAAGGGCGCGTAAGTCTGGTCGGGGGCGAATATGCCGAGGAGCCGCTGGCGCTGGCCCCCTGCGAGGGGATGCTGGCCGGTTTTTTGCGCGGTCTGGCCGTGCACGAGCGGGTAGTGGGCCGGCGGCCGGTCGTATTCGGCCGCCGGCGTCACGGCCTGCATCCGCTGTTGCCGCAGATCTTGAGCCGGCTAGGCTTTGTGGGGGCCTTGCACTTCACGCTGGACGAGGGCCACTTCCCCCATGCTGGGCAAAGCAAGATTCGTTGGCAGGGTCTCGATGCCAGCGCGATCGATGCGGTGCTCCGTGTAGCGGCCGATGCCTCGCGTGTGGAAACCTTCCTCAGTCTGGCCCGCAAGATGGGCGAGACCATGGACCGCGACCACGTGGCCGTGCTGCTGCTTGCGCACTGGCCCGGGCAGTACAGCCCCTTCCTGGCCGACCTGCGGAGGATGGCGCGCTATGCCCCGGTGCTGGGCCGCTTTGTAACGTTGGAAGAGTTCTTCACGCGCACCGACCGACCGGGCGAGTTGGTCCGCTTTCGGGCCGATCAATACCGCGCCCCCTACCTTTACCAAGCGGTGGTCCGCGAGGAGGCGGACCCCATTTCGCGCCTGCTGGACTGGCACCGGCGTGCCGCGGAGGACCAGGCTGCTCAAACGCTCCGTTCGCTGGCCGAGCTGCTGGCGGGCCGCACAACCGGGCAACCAGCCGGACCATCCTCCCAGGCGCCGGCTGATATGCCTTTGGCCATTGCCGCTTGCCCGGGCCCATATCCTCCCGCAGCCGCGCGCGACGGACTGCAGCAAGCCGCGGAGACCCTGGCCCGCATGATCTGCCAAGGCAGCAACTCCTCTGGTGGCTGGCTGGTCCTCAATCCCACCAGTTTCAGTACGATCTGCGGCGTGGAGCTGCCGCCGGGCAACCAGTTGGCCGAAGGGGCGCCGGTGGCGGCCGTGCAAACCGGGCCTGAATCGACGCGAGTGGCCGTCGAAGTTCCTGCCCTGGGATTCGCCTGGCTGGAAAGCGGCCAAGGGCCGGGGCGCCCTCAGAAAAAGCGAGTCCGGCCGATGGCAGAGGGGAGGATCATCCGCAATGACTTGTTGGAGCTGGAGATCCATCCCGAGACGGGAGGCATTCGCGCCTTGCACGACTTTGCCTTCCGCGGCAATCGTTTGTCGCAGCAACTGGCCTTGCGGCTGCCTGGCCCGCGCCCCAAACCGGGAGAGCCCTGGCGCGACCCGGATACGAATGCGGTGTATTCGCACATGGTGGCGGACGCGGTGGAATGCACCTCTGCCGGCCCAGCGTTGGGAGAAATCATCAGCCGTGGCCGCTTGCTGGATGCAGAGGGCCAGTGCCAGGCCTCCTTCGTGCAAAAGGTTCAGCTCTGGCGCGGCATCCCTTATGCACTGCTGGAGATCGAGCTGCATCCCAACCAGGAACCACGGGCCGACCCGTGGAACTCCTATTACGCCGCGCGCTTTGCCTGGGCCGAAGAGGAGGCCGAGCTGTACGCCAGCGTCGGGCTGGCGGCACAGTCTACCACTGCCCGTCGCATCGAGGCCCCCGCGTACATAGAAATCCGCGCGCCGCGTGCCGGCTGCACCATTCTCACCGGCGGCTTGCCCTACCACCGCCGCATCGGCAGCCGCATGCTCGACTCCCTGCTGATCGTCAAGGGCGAGTCGCGGCGCCGCTTCCGCCTGGGCTTGGCAGCCGACCTCAAGCACCCGGCCCAGCAGGCCCTGCACCTGATGCAGCGGTTCCCCGTTGTCGGCAACGTGCCCTGTCCCGCCAGCGGCCGCACGGGATGGCTGTTCCACATCGATGCCCGCAATGTGGTGGCAACCTCCTGGGCCCCTCTGCTCGAGTCGGGGATCGTGCGGGGCTTTCGGGCACGGCTGCTGGAAGTCGGGGGCCGGCCCGGCCGCGTGCTGCTGCGCTCGCTGCGCAGGCCGGAGACGGCGCGCCAGGTCGATTTCTTGAACGCCCCGCTCATCGACCTGGCAGTGGAAGACGATCGCGTCGTGCTGGACATGGGGGCCTACGAGTGGGTATGTGTGGAGGTGCGATGGTCCTCGTGAACGAAAGATGGTGCTGGCTTGCAAACAGGGCGATGCACGGGCCGGTCTCGCTGCGCGCAGGCGGCAGGCGAGGGTCGCACGCGGCCGCCCCGGCGGCGATCGGCTAGTGCTCGCCGAGGGCCGCGCCGTGATTGTCACCATCGACGGTCCAGCAGGGGCGGGCAAGACCAGCGCCGCCCGCGAACTGGCACGCCGCCTGGGGTTTGAGTTTCTCGATACCGGCGCCATGTACCGCGCCGTGACCCTCGCCGCCCTGCGCCGGGGCGTGGACCTGGCCGATCCCCAGGCCGTCGCCGAGCTGGCCCGCAGCCTGCACATCGAACTGCACGGCTCGCGCATCCTGCTGGAAGGGGAGGACGTGTCGCACGCCATTCGCACTGCCGAAATCACGCGGCTGACGCACTTTGCCGCAGACAATCCCGCCGTGCGCGAGCACCTTGTCCAGCTCCAGCGGCAGGCGGCCGCGCAGGGCAACTTCGTGACCGAGGGGCGCGACCAGGGGACCGTGGTGTTCCCCGAGGCCGAGTGCAAGTTCTTTCTTACCGCCTCGCCGCAGGAGCGGGCACGCCGCCGCCAACTCGACCTGGCCGCCCGCGGTGACTGGCGCCCGCTGGACGAGGTGCTGGCAGATCAGAACCTGCGCGACCAGCGAGACGCCTCCCGCCCCGTCGGTCCCCTGCGCCAGGCCGCAGACGCGGTGGTGATCGTCACAGACGGCCTCACCCCCGAACAGGTGGTCGAGCGGTTGGAACAACTGGTGCGAGAACGGCTCTAATGGCCCAGCGCTCGTTGCCCAAGCGCCTCTGGTACGGTTTCTTGCACATCGTTTGCCGGCTGCTCGGCGTGGTGGCGTACGGCATTCGGGTTCGCGGCCGGCACCACGTTCCGGCCAGTGGCGGGGCGCTGCTGCTCTCGAATCACCAGAGCCATTATGATCCGGTGCTGATCGGGCTGGCTTGCGACCGCCGACTGAACTACGTGGCTCGCTCCACGCTCTTTCGGTTTGGTCCCTTTCGCTGGCTGATCCATTCCTTGGATGCCATTCCCATTGAGCGGGAAGGACTGGGCCTGGCAGGCCTTAAGGAAACGCTGCGCCGCCTGAAACGCGGCGAACTGGTCCTGTTGTTTCCAGAGGGGACCCGCACGCGTGATGGCCGGGTGGGCACGCTCAAGCCCGGCTTCAGCGCTCTGGCGCACCGGGCGCAGGTGCCGCTGGTGCCCGTTGCCATCGACGGCGCCTTTGAGGCGTGGCCCCGTACAAGACCCTGGCCCTGGGTGGCACGCATCGAAATCCAGTTTGGCGAGCCCCTGCTGCCCCAGCAGGCGCTCGGTCTGAACGATCGCGAGCTGGTTGCTGAAATGGAGCGCCGCATTCGCGCCTGCCATGCGGCGGCCCAGTGCAGACGCCGCTCTAGCCCCTGGGAACGCAGCCGCATGCCGCCGCCCGCCTGAGACGGACCCATTTCCCCACCGCAAACGTACGCTGGCCAGCAAAGGCATGCTTACCGGCCAAATACGAACGCCCCTCGCAGGGCCTCCCGCTGCCCGCCCGACCCTCGAAGTCGAGGGCACCACCTCCCCTTTATCCCCAGGCCGCCTGGCTGCCACTTTGGCAGCCCGAATGGGCCGTGCAGCGCGGTCACAGGCCAAGTTTGACAGCCTGCCCAACAAGGCTGGTTTTCCGCAAGCTCAAACTGCTAAACACGTTGTGGATCGGTCTCTGCCGTTGGCGCGCCAGTTGCTACAACTTCTGCTGGTGCTCCACGAGCGCCTGTTTGGCAGTCTATACCCTTCGGGCAGCCTGCCCGCGAGCTTTGGCACAAAGTCAAATACGCACAACCAGGTCTGGAGGCGAGAAACCCATGGCAGTTGCGACCAAGGACGCGAAGAAGAAACCAACCAAGGGCCCTCTCAAGTTGCAGCCGTTGGGCGATCGTGTGGTCGTCGAGCGTGAAGAGCGGGAGTCGACCACGCCGGGTGGGATCGTGTTGCCGGATACGGCCAAGAACAAGCCGGCACGCGGCAGGGTGCAGAGCGTGGGGGAAGGCAAGCTGCTTGAGAATGGCAGCCGCGTCGCGCTGCAGGTGAAGCCGGGCGATCGCGTTCTGTTCAGCTCGTACGCGGGAGAAGAGTTCAAGGTGGGGGAAAAGGAACTGGTGCTGCTGCGGGAGGACGACATCCTGGCCGTGATCGAAGAGTCATAAGATCGTGTGTCCGCGAGGCGGCCGCTCGCCTGAGCGGTGCCTGGCATGGCCGGCCTGTCTGCCGCCGGCTAGCTAGTGCATTCCGCTGCATTCCCCCGCAGGGGGCCGCCAGGGCCTGGGCGAGACCACGGCCAGCACGCCTGCCCTTCAGGCCCGGAAACGTCCCGTACCTCTCAGCTTATCAGGAGAATACTGCTCATGCCCAAAACCATCGCCTTTGAACAGGAAGCACGCGAGGCTATCCGCCGCGGTGTTTCGAAACTGGCCCGGGCCGTGAAGGTCACCCTGGGGCCCAAGGGCCGCAATGTCATTTTGCAGAAGAGCTTCGGCTCTCCCACTGTCACCAAGGACGGTGTGACCGTGGCCAAGGAGATCGACCTGGAAGACGTGTACGAGAACATGGGGGCCCGCATGGTTCGCGAGGTGGCCTCCAAGACCAGCGACGTGGCCGGCGACGGTACTACCACCGCCACCGTGCTGGCTGAGGCGATCTTCAACGAGGGCCTCAAGGCTGTGGTGGCCGGCGTCAGCCCGCTGGCCCTCAAACAGGGGATCGAGAAGGCCGTGACCGATGTCACGGAAAAGCTCAAGGAAATGTCCATCCCCATCAAGAGCAAGAAGGAGATGGCCCAGGTCGGCGCCGTGGCCAGCAACAACGACACGGAGATCGGCGAGCTGCTGGCCGAAGCCATGGACAAGGTGGGCAAGGACGGGGTGATTACCGTCGACGAGGGCAAGTCCCTGAAGACCGAGGTCGAGTGGGTGGAAGGGATGCAGTTCGACCGCGGCTACCTCTCCTCCTACTTTGTGACCGATCCCACCAAGATGGAGTGCGTGCTGGAGGATCCCTACATTCTCATCTACGAGAAGAAGATCTCCAGCGTGAAGGAGCTGGTGCCGGTGCTGGAGGCCGTGGTGAACGCCGGTCGCCCGCTGTTGATCATCGCTGAAGAAGTGGAGGGCGAAGCCCTGGCCACGCTGGTGATCAACAAGCTGCGCGGCACCTTCAAGTGCTGCGCCGTGAAGGCCCCCGGGTATGGCGACCGCCGCAAGGCCATGCTGGAAGACATTGCCATCCTCACCGGCGGGCTGGCCGTGTTCGAGAGCCTCGGCAAGAAGCTGGAGCACTTGCCCCTCTCGGATCTGGGCCGCGCCAAGAAGGTGATTGTGGACAAGGACAACACCACCATCATCGAGGGTGCCGGCAGCAGCGAGAACATCAAGGCTCGCATCGAGCAGATCCGGCGCGAGCGCGAACAGTCCACCAGCGACTACGACAAGGAGAAGCTGGATGAGCGGCTGGCCAAGCTGTCGGGCGGCGTGGCCAAGGTGCTCGTCGGCGCCGCGACGGAGAGCGAAATGAAGGAGAAGAAGGCCCGGGTGGAAGACGCCTTGCATGCCACGCGTGCCGCGGTGGCCGAGGGGATTCTGCCTGGTGGCGGCGTGGCCCTGCTGCGTGCTTCGGCAGAATTGCAGAAGCCGAATGGCCTCACGCACGATCAGGAGGTGGGCTACAACATCGTGTTGCGTGCCTGCCGCGCTCCCCTGGCGCAGATTGCCTCCAATGCGGGACAAGACGGCAGCGTGACCTGCGAGAAGGTGCTGGCCGGCAAGGGGGCCTTTGGCTTCAACGCAGCCACGGGCGAGTTCGAGGATCTGGTCAAGGCCGGCATCATCGACCCCACCAAGGTGGTGCGGTGCGCCCTGGAGAACGCGGCCAGCGTCGCCACGTTGCTGCTCACCAGCGACGCCTTGATCGCCGAGAAGCCGAAGGAGAAGGGCAAGAAGGCCGCTGGCGGCGACCACGACCTCTACTAGCGGCGCGTCGCGAGCCACCCGCTTCGTCCGCACCGGCGGCGATAGCCGGCCCGGGGCGCCGGCGAGTACGCGGCGGCAAGCGGCATTAGCATGCGAGGGCCTGCCGATGGAACGCCATCGGCAGGCCCTTTTTTTCATGCGCGCAAGAGACGCTCACCTGCCTGACGCGTGCAAGACACCTTCGGCGAGCTTGCTCGCCGGGAGCTGCATCTAAAGCTCGAGCGAGGGCGCGCGGAGAAGGTCCTGCGGGATGGCGATGATTCGCCGTCAGCGCTGCGCAACAGGTGCGCTGTCAACCATCGCCGCCATGGTCTTGAGACAACTCGGCCACGGACCGGTCATGCAGCACTGCGCACTAGGCCGGTGTTTCACCACATCAGCCGCTTGCCCGCTGGTACGGCCAGGCGAGCGCACACACGAGGCGGCAGCCTTGTCAAGACGGGTTCTGCGGCAGAGTTGCCTCGCACATGCGAAACGCGCGGGGGAGATACCTGATCAGGTCGCTGGCAATCAAAGACACCTGCCCCAGCTCTGCGGCAGCCAGGTCACCAGCCAGGCCGTGGACAAAAACCCCCAACCGAGCGGCGGAAAACGGTTCCATGCCCTGGGCTACCAGCGCGGCGACGACCCCCGTCAGCACATCGCCCGTGCCGCCAGTGGCCATGCCAGGGTTGCCGGTGGTGTTGATCACCAACTGCGTGCCGTCCGTGATCACCGTGCCGTGCCCCTTGAGGATCACCGTGGCCCCGCATCGCTCGGCCAGCCGCTGAGCCATCGTTGCGTAGCGCTGACGTCGCTCGCCGGCATTGACCGCCTTGGCAGCAGCCGCCGTAGAGCAAGCGGCGTCCTCCAGAACTTGTTCAGACAGCTTCACTGCTGCTGCCAACCGCCGAAATTCGCCCGGATGCGGCGTGAGCAGCCGGGCTGCAACAGGCTTGCGGCCCAAGGCACCAGACTCGGCCAACGCATTGAGGCCGTCGGCATCGATCACCAGGGGCTTGGCCAGCCGCGCAAACAGCCAGCCCACAAGCTGCGTGACCCCCACACTGCGTCCCATGCCTGGCCCGCACGCCACCACCGTCGCCGCTGTCAGCAACTCGCTCAACCGCTCGCGGGCTTCCAGGGCAAGGCAGCCGTCTCTCTCCGGAAGGCCGGCAACCATGTACGAGGGCTCGAAACCCGCCACTACCGCCTGACACGACTGGGGCACGGCAAGCTGCACTAGGCCGGCGCCCGAACGCAATGCAGCCATGCCGGCCAGCGCCACCGCCCCTGCCATTCCCTGCGAGCCGCCAATCAGCAGCACGCGCCCGTAGTCTCCCTTGTGGGTATCTGGCAAGCGCGGCGGCAGTCTCGGCAGCGCCTCTGGGGGGGGAATGACAGGATCGGCCGGAGCGGCCTTTTCTGGACGTGGTGCCGCACCCTCACCTGACGGCTGTACCGAATCGTTCATCGCTGGTTCATGGAGGTTCTGTTTTCGCGTCGCGCCCCCGGCGCGGCCCACGCCAAAACTGCCACGCCTACGCTGGCCCATGCGCAGTCTGTTGGCGCACATGCCCGCCCTGCACAGCGGGGTCGCGCACCGTGCCATCGCGCGCGGCGGGATCACGCCCACCGGGATGGTACACGGTTGGATCCTGCGCCGTGCCATCCTGCGCAGCTTGCCCGCGCGCAGCCCGGCGAGCGATCATGCCAGCCACATATCCGCCCTTGAAGCCGGCATCGATATTCACCACCACCACATTGGCGGCGCAGCTATTCAGCATGGTTAGCAGAGGGGCCAGTCCGCCAAGATTGGCTCCGTAACCCACGCTGGTCGGGACGGCGATCACCGGACAGTCCACATAGCCCCCCACCACGCTGGGAAGCGCTCCTTCCATGCCGGCGACGACCACCACGGCGTCGGCTCCGGCCAGTTCCGGCACGCGCCGCAGCAGCCTCTGTGGGCCTGCCACGCCCACGTCTTGGATGAGTTCGACGCCAACTTCCATCCAGCGCAGCGTTTCGACCGCCTCCAGTGCCACGGTCTGGTCGCTTGTGCCGGCAGTGAGCACCACCACGCGCCCATGCGTTGGGGACGGATCGCGTGCCGGGGCGGCCACGCGGAAGGTGCGGGCGACGGGCTCGTAAATCCCATTGGGAAAGACCCGAGACAGTGCGGCAGCCTGCTCGGCGCTCACCCGCGTGCAGAGACAGCCCTGGCCCGCATCGAGCAAGGTGCGGCAGGCACATATCATGGTCTCCGGAGACTTGCCCGGACCAAAGATCACTTCGGGGAAGCCGCAGCGTCGTGCCCGATCCAGGTCAAGCTGAAGTTCACCCAGGTCCGCCTGGGGAGCCGCTGCCAGGCGATGGGCGAACTCTTCGATCGAGAGCTGGCCCTGCAGCAGGGCGTGGGCAAGCTGGCTGATGTGTTCGCGATTCATGCTTGCAGTTTAACAGACGGGGGGCAGCCGCAGGATGTGCGAGCTGCGGAAACGGGCGCCAACCGGTCAGCCTGCCTGCGGTAGGCGGCCGGCGAGCAGGCGGGCACCGGCTGGCTCCTGCCACGGGGCGCACGCGGGCGGTGCTCGCCTGCTGTAGGGATGCCGGCCGGACGACGGCCGGGGTACGCAAGCACACCGCTATCGCATTGTGCGCAGGGGGGGCCAGGCCGCGCAGTACCGGCCTGGATCCCAGGCCCCTTGTGGCAATAGAATCTCCGCCCCATGAAAGCCGCAACGACCTGGCGTCTCCGCCTCCGCGCAGCGCTGCGCTACCGTCAACCGACGGATGCCGCATGGCCTGCGAGGCTGCCGCTCGCCCATACCCAAATTACCGGCGCCGTGTGGATCCTGCTGGGGCTAGGTGCCACAGCGCGCCTGCTGCGGTACTTGCTGCGCTTTCCCCTGTGGGAGGACGAGAGTTTCCTGGCGGCGAACTATCTGGAACGCGGCTTTGCAGGCATGTTGGAGCCGCTGTTGTTCCATCAGGTGGCGCCGCTGGGCTACCTGTGGATCGAGCTGGCGCTTGTCAAGCTGCTGGGGTTTACCGAGTACACGCTGCGGCTTTGGCCGCTAGCGGCGGGCCTAGGTTCGCTGGCCCTGTTCGCCCATCTCAGCCATCGTTTGCTGCACGGCGGGGCGCGGCTGCTGGCCGTGGCCCTGCTGGCGGTCTCTTACCCGTGCATCCGCTACTCGGCGGAGGCCAAACCGTATGGCCCCGACCTGTTCGTGTCGCTGGTGCTGCTGGTGTTGCTGGTCGAGTGGTGGCGCAGGCCGCGGCAGATCGGCTGGCTGTGGGCATTGGCCGCCGCGGCGCCGCTGGCGGTGGTGCTTTCCTATCCGGCGTTGTTTGTTGTGGGAGGCGTGTCGCTCTTCAGCGGCCTGGTGCTGGCGGCACGACCACGATGGAAGGCTTGGCTGCCCTGGCTGGCCATGGGGGTCGGCAGCGCCCTGGCATTTCTGATCGTGTACCAGCAATCGACGCGCAACCAGGAATCCGCAGAACTCGCCTGGATGCAAGCTTACTGGCAGCAAGCCATGCCGCCGCGGCATTCTGCAACCGAGCTGGTACGGTGGCTGGCCGCCACCCACACCAGCGACCTCATGGCCTTTCCGGTGGGCGGACCGCGGGGCGCCAGCAGTCTCTCGGCATTGTGTGCCGCGGTCGGTTTGGCCGTCCTTTGGAAGCGCCGCCAGTGGGGTTGGCTGGTGCTGCTGCTCGCGCCGCTGGGCCTCAACCTGCTGGCCGCGTTCCTGCATCGCTATCCCTACGGCTCTCACGTGAAGTTTGCCCAGTACGCGGCACCCGGGCTGTGCATGCTGATCGGTCTTGGCTGGGCGGCGCTGTTGGCCGCCACGCAGCGGAACGCAGCCCGCATGCGGCGCGGGCTGTACGCGAGTCTGGGCATGCTCTCCGCGCTGGCGGTGGGCGTCATGGTCCGAGACGTGACGCACCCGTACAAGGCTCGCTCGGACGCCCAGGCCCGAGACTTTGCCCGCTGGTTCTGGCGCGACGCCGCCTGCGACGGCGAACTGGTCTGCCTCAAAACGGACCTCGGCCTGTGTTTCTCTGCGGAGACCTACCGCGAGCTGGGCTGGGCTGCCACCTACCTCTGCAACCAACGCATCTACTCCCGCCGCCATGCTGCCGGCATGCCGCCTGACTGGTCGCGCATCTCAGCCGAGTGGCCGCTGCGGTGCCTCCAGTTCCGCGCGGGTACGTGGCCCTTCGATCAGACGGCGTTTGAGAACTGGCTCGCTCAGATGCAAGAGCAGTACCAACTGGTCGCACGCGATACGTATCCCTTGCCGCGCTTTGACAAGCGGGAGCGGACGCTGCTGACCATCGACTACATCGACATGTTCAAGTTTGTACCGCGGCGTAACGCATCGGCCGGCATCACCCGCCGGCGGGCCGAACCACACAGGTAACTCACAACGCTCCGCGGATTTGCGGGCTGCACGCCGGGTCGGACGACTGCCTCCCCTGGCACGGCCTTCGAACTTGCTTGTCCGCGCAAATGCCCTGCCCGGCGCGCTCCAGCGAAGGGCGATGCCGAGACGCCTGTCTTGCCAGCCCTCGCTGCAGATGTGCTGGCAAATACCCTTGAGCTACACAGCATCCGCTCGCACCGCGAGATGGGCACAATTAGAATCGGCGCATTGCCAGGCATGCACGCCTACTCGTAGGGGATGCCCCATGCACGCCGCCCAAGTGCCTCGCAGGACACATTACCTTCGCGCCTCCCCCACCTTAGGGCTGCTGCGGACACTTCTGCTGCGGTGTGTTGCCGGTCTGGCGCTGGTAGTTGGCGGCTCGGCTGCCTGCCCTGCCCAGAACGCACGTATGGCTTCACCGCCGCCGTGGAGCGGGCCTACGGGCTGCTCAGGGGCAAGCGTGCCCACACGCTGGTCGAAGGGGAGGTGGTGCTGTCATTCGATCGATTTGGCCGCGTGTTGCACGCGATGGAGCATGTCTCGCGATGTGTCGAACGATGAATGAGCCGCGCCAGAGGACGCTGCTGGCGAGCCGCCCTGTCTCTGTTCCCTGCTGGCGACTGGCCACCTTGCCCGCCCTGCTTGCCTGGAGCCTCTGCGGCATGCCACCCACTGCGGCCGACCAGCCCGTCGTCAGCGGCAACGCTACCATTCGCGGTCAAACCCCGAGGGGAGAAATCGTCATCCGCACCACCGACCGGCTGGCGGGTGCCATCCACTCCCTCACCTGGAACGGCAAGGAGTTCATCGATAGCTTCGACCACGGCCGCCAGCTCCAATCGGCCGCCAGCTTCGACTGTGCGCGCGATACCGAGTTCTGGGCCGAGTGCTACAACCCCACCGAGGCCGGCTCGCGCAGAGACGGCACGGGCGAGCGATCTACCAGCCGGCTGCTCTCCTACCGCGCGGCCGACGCGGAGCTGCACGCCACCACGCAAATGGCCTTCTGGCTGGCCCCAGGCGAAAGCTCCGCAGGCAGGCCAGCACTCAACCACGAGGTGCTTTCCCATCATCTGCTCACCAAACGCGTGCACATCGGCTACAAACACCTCGCCCATGTCATCGAGTTCCAGATCACCTTCACCGTGCCTCAGGGAGAACACCACACCTATGCCCAGTTTGAGGCCCTCACCGGTTACATGCCCACAGAGTTCGAGCAGTTCTGGATCTTCCTCCCCGCGACCGGCCAGTTGAAAGCCCTGGACGACGGCCCGGGTGAGCAGCCATTCCCCGTGGTGTTTTCCACCACCCGCGGCAACCACGCCATGGGAGTCTACTCGCCCGACCAGCCTTCTGCCGGATATCGCCACGCTGGGTATGGGCGTTTCCGCTTTCCGCAGCAGCAGGTGGTCAAGTGGAATTGCGTGTTTCGCGTGCGGGATGCCCAGGGCATTGCGCCCGGCGACTACGCCTACCGCGTGTTTGTTGCCGTGGGCACGCTGGATGATGTACGCCATGCACTGGCAGCGCTGCATGCCGAGTTTGCCAACCGCGCGGAGTGATGGGGCCGTTGGCAAGAGAGGGGACTTGAACGGTACGGGCGGTGCTCCAGTACGTTGCGCAAGCCGCGTGCCTGTCGCGGGCCGGCCAGGCTTTTGACACGCCCGCTGGGGTACGGTCTACTGCCTGGGCCCCTGCCGTGTCTTTCCCTCCGCTCCGCCTTTCTCCATGACGGCTCCGCCCCGATCGCCCGCCTTCAAGTGGTACGTTTGCGGCATGCTGCTGCTGGCGACCATGCTGAACTACATGGACCGCCAGACGCTGGCCCAGGCCAAGACGCGCATGGAGCAAGACCCAGCCATCCGCCTGAGCGAGAGCCAGTATGGCACGCTGGAGTTGGGCTTTGGCGTGGCGTTTGGGCTGGGGGCCGTGGCGTCGGGACTGCTGGTGGATCGGCTGGGCGTCCGCTGGATGTACCCCGCAGTGGTGTGCGGCTGGTCGGCGGCAGGGGTGGCCACGGCATATGCCGGCACGATTGGCGCTTGGCTCGAACAGTGCGGGCTCACCTTTGGCCAGCCGGCGGGCTTTGCGGGACTGCTGCTGTGCCGCGTGGTGCTGGGGCTGTTCGAGTCTGGTCAATGGCCGTGTGCGCTGGCGGCCTCGCAACGCCTGCTGCGAAGAGAAGATCGCACGCTGGGCAACAGCATTCTGCAAAGCGGCGCCTCGATCGGTGCCGTGCTCACCCCGCTGATCGTGCACGCCATGGATACAGGCCGGCCTGGTGCCTGGCGCGGGCCGTTTCAGCTTATTGGCCTGGCTGGCCTGGCCTGGGTGCTGCCCTGGCTGCTGACGATTCGCAGGGAAGACCTGGCCTTGCCCAGCTCGCACCCGGGCGATGAGGCTGCCGCCCCATCTCCCCTGCTCGATCCCGCCTCGCGCGCCACACTGGTGCGAAGATACCTTGTACTGTGCGGCGTGGTGGTCCTGATCAACATGTTCTGGCACTTCTACCGCGCATGGATGCCGAGCTGCCTGGAGAAGTTCTATGGGTACTCCACGGCGTTCAAGCAGTACTTTACCTCCGTGTGGTTCATCACCACAGACGTGGGCTGCCTGGCGTTTGGCTTTCTCAGCCGCAGGCTGGCGCTGCGCTGGGGAGTACACCGTGGCAGGCTGGCAACCTTTCTCGGTGCCGGGCTATGTACCGCCATGAGCATCGCGGCGGCGGGCACGCCGCGCGGACCGCTGCTGTTGGCCCTGCTGTTGTGCGTCGCCTTCGGGTCGCTAGGCCTGTTTGCCACGTATTATTCGCTCACCCAGGAACTTTCGCTGCGGCACCAGGGCAAGGTCACGGGTTCGCTGAGCTGCATCACCTGGCTGTGTACCTCATGGATGCACCAGGTGATCGGCTGGCAGATAGAATCCTCGCAGGCGAACTACCCTCGCATCATGTTCCTGGCGGGCTTGGCGCCTCTGGCGGCGTTCGGCATTCTGGCCGCGCTCTGGAACTGGCCGTCTGGCTCCAGGCAGCAGCGCGGGGAGGCGGCTGTCACTCCTTCCCCATGATCAGCCCGCCCGTCCTGCCCGAACTTACCAACAGGGCACGATTCCCTTCCCCTATGTGCATTGGTATCTACACATCTTTATCCCGTGTCAAAGTAGGGGAGTTGGGTAGCGAGGCGTTTTATGTCGCGCAGCGT
>JAIMBC010000257.1 GCA_023511675.1 Pirellulales bacterium | reverse complement strand
GGGTGACGCTGCCGAGGAGGGTGGCGCTGCCGACGAGGGTGGCGCTGCCGACGAGGGCGCCGGCGACGAGGCAGGCGAGGGGGATGCCGAGTAGTCTAGCGGCTTGACCTCGTTTAGAACGGCCGAATTGGCGAGGGACGTGCCCTGCGGTACGTCCCTCTTTTTTTGCCTCGCCCCCGTTGCACGAGTCTTGCGCGAGGGCTTACTTCCGTGCCCCCCGGGGCCTGCGGGCCAGGCAGTTAGCCGTACAGAAGCGCGCCCTTGCCGGGTACGGAGGCCGACCACGTCCATGCTGCGGCACACAGCTCAGCAACAGCGAAGCCCCAGCCTTGCCGCCCGTGGCTGGCCGCTTGTACCTGCCCGCTCAGTGCAGCGTACCGCGGCGGCCCAAATCAGCCCAACCTTCGCCAAGCCTGCAGGGGGTCCGCTTTTCCAGCCGCGCGTCCACGCAGATCCTGTACTCACCTGAGCGCAGGGGACGACTTGCCTGCCGCAGCTTGCCTGGCCGCAAACGTGGCCGTTCGCTTCCCAAAGGCGCTGGTCGGATTCGAACCGACGATGGCGGATTTGCAATCCGCTGCCTTAGCCTCTTGGCTACAGCGCCAAAATCCCTTCCACAGCGTAACTTAGCGCAGCCAGCCGCGGCGGTCAAGCCCGCGCCCGTGGCACTGGCAGCACGCGCCTCTGGCGGCAGCAGCGCTGGCCAAGGGCTGCCTGTTCCCCGGGGGGCCTGCCCATGCGCCACCCTGCCAGCCCGCACCAACCCGCCGGGACGCTGCACGTGGCCGCGATGGCGCTTGCACGCCGGTGCTTAAGATACCTTCGGCTTTATCGGATGTAGCATTATATCCGCTTGACTGGATGCCGTGGGCAGGGCAAACCCCACGGAGCATGCCGGGGTTGCTGCATCGGCCGGCCTGCTTGCAGCGGCGATGCCGCGGCGCTCGATGTTGGCAACATCGTCGGGGCTGCCGACCGACTGCGTGCGCTCTCGATGCCGCCAAGCCGCCCCGCTGAAGAAGATGCGACCTTTGCTTTGGGACGAGATCATGCAACTGCTTCATCGCCTGCTCGGCCTGCTCTGGGGACCCACCCTGCGCCAACGGGCACAACGTTTGGCGCGGGAATCGTACGCACAGGTGCGTATGCTGGTGGAAGGGCGCTGCGCGCACCTGTCGCCGGCCGAGGCTCGCGGCTACCTGCGGGCACGCGCCACGCCTGTGCTCGTGGCGGCCCTGCGTTCGCAGGGAGGGCTGAGCGCTCGCGCGCAGCGGCTGGTTCTGGGCATGGCGGGCGAACTGCTTGCGGATGTGTTGCTGGCCGATCTGGCCGCGGTTACGGTGCGTGACCGCCGCCGTGCCGCCTAGTTGGTAGGGGTGGCGGAATCGAAGGCAGCATGCGAAGGCGGAGCAGCGCACGCCTGCCGCAACGCGGCCTGGCCCGGCCGCGGCGGCTGCGTAAGGCCGGCCGCCCAAGGCAAGCTGGGTGCGAGAGGTGAGTCACGCTCCGCCGTGTGCGGCCTGGTCGAGGAGGGCCAGACGCCATTCGGCCTCGATGCGCACATCATCGCTCGAGGCGTTGCGCACGGCGGAGAGGAGGCGGCGTTGGGCCGGCAAGTCAAATATCGCCACGGCCTCGAGCACTTGTTGGCGGACATCCGCTGCGGGGTGCGCGGCCAGGAGCATCACGGCCCGCTCGCGGGCCTGGGCATCGATCGCCGGGCATTCAGCAACGACGCCGACAAAGGCCCATGCTTCGGGCGGAGCCTGGCGACAGAGGTCGAGCAGCGCGTGCCAGGCGGCGGGGCCGAATTCGCGTAGCACGGCTGCGGTGGTTTCCAGCAGCCATTCCTGGTGGCCCTGGCGATAGAGGGCCAGACCGGCGGTGAGTACGGTTTGGGGCTGGAGTTCGGCCAGGATGCGCAGCAGGCACGGCTCGCGGCTGGCGACGGGGGCCTGCGCCAGCTTCAGGAGCAAGGCAGTGGGGGAAGCTTCTGGGTCCTGGGCTGGGCGAGAGGTCATGGTCGAGTGAGCGATGCGGTGGAGTGGGCAAGCGCGTTTACAGTTTAGCGGGCAGAGAGGTACGCAGTCTGGCAGAGATGCTGGGGATCAACCGCCATCGCTGCGTGCCGTTGGGGAAGCAGCGTGCTCGGGCAGGAGGCAGATAAGACAACGTGGCCTCAGTCGCGCAGCAGGAAGAGGGCCACGGCGGCCAGACCGAGGAGTCCGGCAGCCGCGTAGCAGAGGTTGCCCAGCGTCTGATAGCGGCGGTCGCCGCGGAGAGCTTGGGGGGTCCATTCCAGAGATTCTTGCAGTTCTGCCAGGCGTTCGAACACGGCCTTGACGAACGCCTGCTGGTCGGCCCGCTCTCCCGTGGCGGCGAAGTAGACGCCTCCCATCAGCAGCCAATCGTGGGGTTCGTCGCGGGATGAGTCGTAGCCGAAAGAATCCATCAAGATTCCCTTGAGCCGCGGCTGCAAGCGACGGATCTTGCACAGCAGAGAGAAGAGGCGGCGGTTGCCCACGGCGTGGTCGGCACTCAGGGCGTCTCGCTCGCGGAACAGACGGTAGATGAAGTCCTGAAAGGGGCGGCAGGCGTGATAGCAGAGGGCCTCGAGGTTCTCGTCCGTGGCAGGATCCCAGGGACGGAACTTGCTGCCGAAGCGGTTGTCTCGGGCCTTCTCGCTGCCGAGGCGCTTGACGAGTTCGTGGAAGCCGGGCTCAGACTCCATGCCGCAGACGAGAGCAATCAAGGGGAGGCGCAGTCCCAACTCTCGGCGGAGCGTCTCGAGATCAGCGGCCACAGCGTGCTTCAGTTCGACGCTCTCCTTGTCGCCGCGTTGGATGACGCGGTACGAAAGCAGCACCAGCAGGCCGTTGAGGGGGCACCAGGGCTCGCGGACGCGGCGGATCAGCCGTACCAGGTGGGCCAGCCGGCGCGATTGGCGTTTGGCCGCCTCTTCAGAAAGCTGCACCGGCGCCGCCTGCGCGCGGAAGGAGGTCACCGTCTGGGTCACGCCGCTCTCCATCGTCTGGGAGATCTCCAGCGTGCCGCGGATCATCGAGGCCGGCTCGGTCCGGCTCTCCAGGCTGCCCGCCGCCATGGTCTGCCGCGGGTCGATCGTGTCCACCGCCACCGTCTGCCCGTGGCCGGCCGCCAATGGCCTTTCCTCCGGCGCCTCTTGCGCCACTCCTTGCGATGCGCGTTCTCCCAGGGCGGCCAGCGCTGTGGTCTGGCCCACCTCGCTGGCCACTACCCAGATCCCCTCGTCATGCACGTACCAGCGCAGGGCCATGGCCCCCTTGGGATAATGCTGGATGCGGAAGCGCAGCCGCGTGGCCGCAAACAGCGCCTGCTCCTGCTGCTCGCTGGCGGATCCCAGCACCAAAAACATGGGCAGTGCCGTGGGATCGACCCCGTTGCGTTCCAGCTCTGCCAGGCCGGCCTGCCATGCCCGATCGATGTCGGGAAACTCCGAGGCATCGCCTTCCAACCAGTACCGCAGTGCCTGATAGACCACCACCGGGATCACGATCACCAGCAACACGATCAGCGGCAGAGAATAGAGCCATTCTGCCGGATAGGGCACTCCCTGTTGGCCGTAGTAGCGCCCCAGATACACCCCCGCCACCGCTAGCGCCAGAAACAAAAACACCAGGATGGCTGCTCGCGCCGGCAGCGACATGCCCAGCAACTTCTTGGGCGTGGCAATCAGCATCTGCGGCTGCGTGAACAGCAGCCGCAAGGGTGTGAGCAACGTGGCCAGGAACTGCTTGATAAAGGTCATGGAGGCGGGCTGTGCATCCGGGGATTATGGCAAATCGAGATCGTCGGCCCCCTGCTCGTCGCCCAGCAGGTCGTCGTCCTGGGCATCGCCGCGGGAGCGGTCCAGCGACGCGCCGGATTGACCCTGGACCTCGGTTTCCGTTCCGCCCAGCGCATCTTGGCTCTGCAAGCGGAACACATACCAAGCGCCCAGGCTTGCCGCCAGGGCCAGCAGCACGGTCAGCAGCAGAGAGCCGCCGATGAAGTGGCGCTTGCCATAGAGGGGGGGGGCACCGGCGCCCTGGCCTGTGCCCGCCGCCATGCTGGGCAGGGCCACCTCTCGCAGGGAGCGGGCCGTTTGATTGGCCCAGGCCTCGGGAGTGGCGGGCATTTGGCGGCGTTCGGCCTCTCCCGGGGTGCGGTACAGTCCGCGAAAGCCGAGCACGAAGCAGACGTAATAGACCTCCAGCGCGTCGCGATTGGGGAAATTGCTGGCTTCCTGAGCGCGGAGGAAGTAGCGGTCATAGGCCTCCTGGGTGCCGAACAGTTCCACCTCCAAGGGGAAGTTCTCCCAGCTTGCGCGGCCGGACCATTGCGCGTTGATCAGCACCTCGTCGATCCAGCAGGCCAGGGCGTACTTGGCCAGCTTCCACTCCTCGTTCTGGCCGATCAGCGCCTCGGCATGCGAGAGGAGATCCTTCAATCGGGAGCGTTCCACCTGGGGATCGGCCTCTTCGCCCAGCTCCAACCGTTCCAGCAGCGAAAGGGTGCGCTCGATGACAGGGTCGACTGCCTTGGCAAACTCCGGCCTCATAGCTTCTCCGGCACGGCATACAGGGCGAATTCCAGCGTCACCTGGCCCCGCCCATTGCGCATGTCGATGATCAACCGCTGCTGCCCCTCCAGGTTGTGTCGGTTCTCCACATTATCGCGGTTGAAGCGCAGGCCGAGCGTCTTCTCCTCCACCACGCGCCGCCACCGCTCTCCTTCCTGCGTGACGCGATAATACGTCAAATCAGGCCGCCGCGGCAGGACGTTGGGCACCTCTGCCGTGCGCGTCAGCCCCAGGCCCGCCATGCGCTTCTCAAACACGTCGCTCACTTCGCCGCGGCTGGCCAACTTCCAGGCGATGCGGGCCAACAGCCCGTCGCACTCCTGCTCGCTCACACTGCGTGACACGCCCACATACCACTTCCACCCCGGCAACAGCCACTTGGGATCCAGCTCCACGTGCATCCCCACCTGCTCCGGCCCGTAGTTGATGCCCACAAACGGCCGCACCTCGTACACCGGACGGTGGACCTTGTCCACAAGCTGCACAATCCGCTGCTTCACCCAACCAAAGATGTAGCCGAGATTGTCGTGATCGTACCGCGGTACCTGCGGCGCCCGGCGGGCATCGTCGAACACCGAGAGCTTCCCTACAAACCGGCACAGCTCCACATACGCCGGCAGCGGATGCACCCCTGCCGCAAAGGCCAGCACCGACAGGACCGCATACTCCTCGTTCAGCTCCCGCAGCATCATCAGGCGGTTCAAATCGTCAAACTCGTGGCTGGTCCACGTGGTCTGTAGATCGCGCACCACCTGGCTGAACTCTTCCACCTTCTTGCCCGTGTAATCCCGCAGGTACTGCACGATGTCTCGCAACAGCGGCTGCCATGCATCCACCGCCAGCAGGGGCGGCACATACTCCCTGTTCAGTCCCGGCACGCCGGTGGAAGGGTCCACCCGCTGCAACTCGGCGATCGGCAAGCATTCGTAACCCGCGCGATCCTGCGTGCTCAACAAGAGTTTGACATTCAGCGTCCGCAAGGCAATCGGCTGGGGCGAGCCGGGCAGCGCCTCGTCCTCCAGGCTCTCTTCCAGCGTGCTATAGCGATGCACACCCTGCTGCCCGGGCGCGCCGACGTTCGGGCTGCCCAGCTTCAACCGCGGCACGGCCAGGTAGATTCGCACGTTGGCCTGCCCCCCAAAAGCCGGCTTCAGATCGAGCACGGGATTCTCGATGGCCTGCTGCAAGCCGACGAAGGGTTCGCGCAGGTCCAGGGGGTCCGGCCCCTGTTGACCGGGAGCGATGGAGACCAGCGTGCCGTCGGGCAGCCGCGCCTCGCAGGCGTGCAGGCGGAACTCAAAGTTGCGGATCGCCTCCTCGCTGAAGTCAATGCGCCGCAAGCCATAATTGAACTCGTGGTCCCACCGCTGCGAGGTGTGCAGGGCCTCGCTCCAATAGCGGTCGGCCGCCTGGAAATGCTGCGGACGGAGGAACATCCCCTCCGACCAATGGACCGGCAGATGGCGCATCGCGGGGCTGGACTCCGGCTGGCTCCGCGTCCCAGACGCCGGCTAACCGGACGTGCAGTGCTGGCGGAGCATGGGATACATCGACAGACGCACTATATGTTAATGCACATCGCCTGCCGCCTGCTACCGCTGCGGGCAGGTTGCGAGCAACTGCGACGACGGTTATACCGAATATACCAATCAGGGCTTGCTCGACGGCAGCCGCTGGCTGCCCCATCTGGGGCACGCCCGCGGTCTCCGCATGCTGGCCGCGCCCGGACGGCCGCGGCGCGCGGCAGGTATCGTGCGGCGTCGAGCCTGGCCTGGCCCAAGACACGAAGGAATCTGCCCCATGTCTCAGACCCCACGGCCGGCAGGAAAGGCCAGGGCCTCGTGGCGAGGCGAACGCCGCAGCGCAGCCCCCGGTGCGAACCTTGCCAAGAGCCTCGCCTATGCGTTCTTGGGTCTGCTGCTGGTGGCAGCCCTGGTCCTCGTCCTCTGGCCGCGGCACGAGCCGGAGCCTTACCTGCTGTGCCTCGGCGTCACCAGCTACGACGAACAGTTGGCCTGGCCTGCTCCATTCCGCCAGCAGGATCTGCGCACCCTGGCCTCCCTCCAAGCGCCCAAGAGAATGCAGTGGGCAGAGCAGAGCGGCGCGCTTCGGGCAGACGACCTCGCCAACCTCACCAGCCTGGGGCGCGAGGCTACGGCCGCCCTCGCCCACCAAGATGCCCTGGTCTGCTACGTGGCGGCTCACGGGATCTCCATCGACGGCAAGCCCTATCTCGTCGGCAGCGACTACAACCCACGTGAAGAAGCAGCGCTGGCCCGCGCCGGCCTTTGTCCCCTTGAGCAGCTCCTCTCCCAGTTCGTGGCCCGGCCCGCCAGGTTGAAACTGATCCTGCTAGACACAGGCGGACTGCTGGCCGACCCCGCTGCCGGCATGCTGGCCAATGAATTCCCCCTGCTCCTGGAAGCCGAGGTGAAGAAGCTGCCGCCCGAAGCCAACCTGTGGGTACTGTGCAGCCACGGCTTCCTGGAGACACGTCGCGCCTCGTACGCGGGGCGGTACAGCCTGTTCGCACGAGCTGTCGCCGAGGCGCTCCGCGGAGACGCAGACGGCATCCTCGGCAGTAGCGATGCACGGGTGCAACTCAACGAGCTGGCCGCTTACGTCTGCTGGGGGGTTCAGCGCGCCACTCAACGCCTCGACGGCGAAGCAAACGCCCAAACCCCTTTGTTGTTTGCAGCCGGCAAGGGCCGCGTCCAGCACCTCGATAGCGATGCCCAAAGGGGCCTGGGACAGGCCCTCTGCTTCGTCTCCCCCGCCAGCGACGAAAGCGCCTCAGACAGCTCTCCGGCACAACAGAAAGACCGCCAGCCCGCCAAACACAACACCCGCCGGCCTACAAACAACGGCAAACAGCAAGGCGGAGCCGCTCCAGACGCGCGCCGCCGTTCACAGCAAAGATCTGCCCGCAGCGGCCCGGACGCCAAGGCATCGCCCAGCAGCGACGCAGGTTCTGCTACGGGCAGCTCGAAACAGGTTTCGCCGCAGCAGTCGCCCGGTTCCGCACCAACCGGTGCCGCACCCGACGGGAGCCAGGCAGACGCCAGCCAGCCAGATGGAGGCCCGCGAGAAGGGGGACAGCCCAGCACCACACGGGCCGGTGCGGCTCAGCCGGACGTTCCGGGGGCGTCCCAGCAGGCCGCATCGCCTCATCTGGCCACGCCCTCGGCTGCGGCGCTGTGGGACCATATCGTCGGAGCGGGCGCCCAGCACCGCGCGGATCGGGCACGCGAAGAGTGGCGGCCGTTGGACTACGCCCCGCACCTGGCGCGGGCAATGCTGGTGCGATTGCTGCGTGAAGAGTGGCTGTTTCGCAATGCGCCGCAGGCGGCACTGGCCGCATGGGCGGGCGAACTGAACCGGGCGAGGGACGATTTTCTCAGCCCCAACGCCGGTGCCGATCTCTACGACGACGCGCACGAGGTGGAGCTTGCGATCAAGATCCGCAATCGCCTGCTGTTCTGGCTGCCGGCAGCGGTGCGCTATTATGGTTCCAGCACGCCCTCAACCGAGGTTGAAGAACCGCTGCGCTCCGCCCTCGAGCGGCTGGTGCCGATGGCCCAGGATCCCGATGCGAACCGTACGCCGCTGGTGCGGCTGCTGGCAGCGCTGCGGCCCGAGCAGTCGGTCGATCCCCGAGACTGGCTCGCGAACCTGGCCGTGGTGCGTCCTGAGGCGGAGATGGCGCTGCGGCGCCTCGAAGAGGCCATTCAGCACCGCTACCAGCGCGCCATGGCCAAGAACGAGCGGCGGTTGGTGCTGTGCGAGGAACTGTTGCAGTTTGCCCTGTTAGACTCCCAGCAGCGCGCGGCGTTGTGGGCGAAGCTGGGCCGCATGGCGGATGGGGGAGGCGGAGCCACAGGGGGCACGCAGCGCCAGCGGCCAGCGGCGCAGGGAAGCGCGGCCGATGCGGCTGACGTGGCGCCGGCAGCAGGCCGTCAGGCCCGGCGTGGCGAGGGCGCGACGGACGGTAGGCAGGTGCCAGCG
>JAIMBC010000256.1 GCA_023511675.1 Pirellulales bacterium | reverse complement strand
GGTCTGGCGACGCAAGGCTTTGCGACGGTCGGAATGGGACGGCCGCCGGTCGGGATCGTCCCAGGGAGAGTCGTGGCGGTCGTGGCTCTCTTCCGCCGGCTTGTTCCACGCCCGTAACCGTACACCGTCACCATTCTTGATGGGGCTGGTAGCTTGCGTGTGGGCGGGGAGGATGACGAGTGCACGCGAGCGAGGTGGACGATGCCAAGGCCGATTGATCGACAGAAGTAGCGGTTGTGGGCGGAGCGGGTGTGGCGGTTCGAGCAAAGCGGTTTGACGGGCGCCGCGTGGTGCCGGCGGGAAGGCTGCCGCTGCATCTTTGGCCCGGATGGACGCGCTCTATTGCGTCCGGACCTGCGCACAAGGCGAGCGGCAATCCCGGCCCCCTGGAGGGACGCGGTCTGTCGCGTCCGGACGAGCGCAAACGGCGGGCGGCCATCACGGCCAGCGTGGCCCTACATCGGCGAGCGCGGCCCTCCATGAGGGAGTGCGGCGCCGCATCCGTGGCCGGGAAGGGCGCGCTCTGTCGGGTCCGGCGCAGCGCACACGGCGGGGGCCACTCGCGGCCACGACGGAGCGTGGCCCTCCAGGACGGAGCACCAGCGCAGACGGTAGGCCGCAATCACGGCCCGGGATGCGGACGAGCGAGGCAGAGCCTCGCAGACAGGGCGTTCCCAGGCAGGAGCCTGGGAATCAGAGAATCACGGCCACGACGGAGCGTGGCCCGCCATGCGGGAGCGCGGCCATCCATCCGGCCCCCTGGAGGGACGCGCTCCGTCGCGTCCGGCGCCGCAGAAACGCGAGACCGCAATCACCGCAACGGCACAGCGTGGCCGCCCGCGCAGGATGGACGAGAAGGAGAACGTATACTTTTTCTACTCCGCAGCGTAGAACAGGGTGCTCTCTTCCACGACCAGCGAGGTTTCTGGCGCCGGAGAGGTGAGTTCCACGCGCAGTTTGTGGCTGCGGGCGGTTTCTGCCCGCACCTGGATCCGCAGTACCAACTCCTGCCCCGCAGCCAACGAACGGATGGGCAAGAATTGTACGGTACCCGTGGCAATCTCGTGCCGCGAGCCTTCCGCGGCCAGCGGCTCCAGCCCGTTCGAGAAGTAGGCCACCACCTGCACGTTTTCTGCACTGGCCGCGCCGCGGTTGGCGATCCGCAGCTCGTACACGGCCGTTTCTCCAACGGGCACGGGACCCTTGGGATCGGCCACGTCCAGCACCAGATCTGCCAGTGCCGTCACGCGCGTTGCATGGCTGGCCGTTGCGCGCACGCCATGCTCCGCCTCAGCGGTCAGTTCCACCCGGCATTCTCCTGGCACGCTGAGGAGGCATTGCAAGGTCAGCACCTTCTCCGCGCCCGGAGGCAAGCTGGCAAGATTCCACACCAGTTCGTGGTCTTGCTGGCTGGCCTCGGCATGCCCACCGGAGCTGAGGAACTCACCGCGCGGGGGCAAGATGGCGGAGACGCGCACCTTGCGTGCGGTGGCGTTGCCCTGGTTTCGCAGGCGGATGTGGTACGTGGCGGGCGTGAGAGCGAACTGATGAGCGGGGCCGGCCACCTCGATTTCGAGCTGCGGGCGAAGCACCTCCACCACTTCGCTAAGTTGGGCCTCCAGCCCCTCAGCGGAGCGGGCCACTGCCCGAATTTCCACGGTGCCGGACTGTCGGGCGAGCAGTTCCAGCTCCACGGTCTTGCTGGCGCCGGCTGGCAGCGTACCCACCTTGTAGGTGCCTGGCGGCGGGTCGCCTGCCGCGAGCGGCAAAAGCTGGATGCCGACCTCGGTTGCATCGCCATCGCCGGAGTTGAGCAACGTGAGGGTGTATACCTGCTTGCTGCCGAACTCCACCTGGCGTGGTCCCGCCAGTGAGAGCTGCAAGCGCGGCTCGTGGACCTCGACGGAAAGTTGCGATGTTGCCGCCGCGCATGTCCATTGCACGCCCAGCTCGATGGGGCGGCGCTCGCGCGGGACAAGATCCAGTTCCAGTTGCGCGGAGCTGCCGGCCTGAAGCCGCTCGATGCGCCACTGCAAGCCGCCATCGACCGCCAGGGGAGGCTGACCTAAGGAAGCCTGCGAGCGCTGGACGCTGCCCCACTCCGGCAGGCTCACCGTCACCACGAGCTGCAGCGCGGGGCTTTGGCCTTCGTTATGCACCTCAACCAGGTACGTGGCTGCATGACCGAGGACCAGCTTCTTGGGCCCCTTGACAGTGGCGCGAATGACGGGCCCCGCGGCGCTCGCCTCGCTTTGCGAGGCACGCACGCCTCGCGCCGCAGGCGGGCTATCAGGCCCATCCAGCCGCGCCACACGCGGCACGGCCGCCCGTGCCGCCCTGGCATAACGAGGCACCGTCGACGCTGCACCACCCGATGGACGCCGCGCCACGCCGTCCTGTGGAGTTGCCGACGCCTCCGATGCCTGCTGTGCGTCTGCCCCGGCTTCCCCCTGAGGTAGAGAGTCCGACAGCGGCTCGGCTTGTTCTTGGTCTGCGTACGAAACATCGTCTGGCCACAGCTCCTCGGGCGATACGTCCCCCTGTAGCGGGCTGGAGGGAGGCACCGCCGCTGCTTGCTGGGGGGCAGGCGGCAAGCGCCGTGCAGGCAGCGCAGGTGTCTCGCCTGCTCGCGCTGCGCGGCGCCGGCTCGATCCGTGCGGTGACGGCGCCGGCACTGCCGATGCCGGTATCCGCCGATCCCGTCCCGCTGTGTACATGGGGCTGCGCCGCCCACCCCTCGGTGGCGTAGTAGCCGGCGCCCCTTCCTGGTGCGGCTCGTCTCCCATCAGCGAACGCCGCAACTCTTCAAGCCGATCGAAGAAGCCTGTGCGCCGCGGATGATCGCCTTGTTCCTGGGCTGCTAGCAGCGTGGCGAGCAGCAAGACCAGGGAAAGTGCGGCAAGTGCTGGCAGCGAACGGGACATGGCAGAGCCTCAGTTGGGCGCTATGTCGGGTTTCGCCGCCTTGTATCGGTTTTATCAACCCTGCTGCTTGAAGCGATCTTGCATGATTTGTGGATTGGCGCACCCGGCGATCACGAGGAGCAGGCCCAAGGCCCCTTGAGGCGCCGTGACGGTATTTCGAGCAGTCCTCTGAGGCCCGAGCCGCCTTTCCGCTAGAGACGCAAATCGCGTTTTTCGGCAAGGCATAGTTTAGGATCTGCGGGCTAAGCCGCCCGCTGGCATGTACCTAGCAAAGATGCAGAAGACAGGCAACGTGCGAGGCATGTCGTTTCACAAGCAGGAGCCCTTCGCTGTAGGGTGGCCAGGCCGCATGGGGCAAGGTTCGTTCGACCGCAGCATGGGCGGGCCTTCGTCAGGGGCTTGTGCTTGCGCGGACCCCGGCCGCGCACGGGGCATCTCCTTGCAGAAAGGCTCGCCCCGACGCTTTGGTTATGTGAAGGCAAGTGCAGCACCCCGCGCGGGCCAACAACGTTGTGCCGCCGTTCGTTTCGATCCCCTCAAGCGGCGATAGCCGCGCCCGTCAACTGCCATTGCGGGGACCCAGTTGGCGGCAGCGCGGTAACCATCCGGCCCTACGGCTGCTTCCGTTGTTGCCTGCTGCGGGACGCAGGATGCGGATCGCTGGTGCGGGAGGGCCAGGAAGGCCTTTCGCCCGTGGATTTCTGGCAGCGGGCACACTTTGGGTTTGATGAAGGGCGTGTCTGCGGCATCGTGCGGCGGAGAGCGCAGCACGGGTGGAAGCCTCTGGCGTACAATGAGATCGATGCAGGCCACGCATGATTCACGTTGCAGGTACTGGCGGTTGCGGACGCGTTCGCTCGTATTTGGGCGGCGGCCGGCATTGATGGGCATCATCAATGTGACGCCCGATAGCTTTTCCGACGGCGGCCGCTTTTACGAGTCGAGTGCGGCCGTGGACCATGGTCTGCGCCTGGTGGAGGAGGGGGCGGACTTGCTGGACGTAGGGGGAGAGAGCACTCGGCCCTACTCGACGCCCGTACCGGTGCAAGAAGAGCTGCGGCGGGTGGTTCCGGTGGTACAGGCGCTGGTCGAGCGGTCTGGGGTGCCCGTCTCGATCGATACTTCCAAGGCGGCCGTGGCCCGGGAGGCCCTGGCCGCCGGCGCGGAGGTCGTCAACGACGTGACGGCCCTGCGCGGGGATCCGGAGATGCTTCCGCTATTGTTGCAAGAGCGGCCGGGCCTGTGCCTGATGCACATGCAGGGCACGCCCCAGAACATGCAGGACGATCCCCGCTACGAGGACGTGGTGGCCGAAGTGTATGCATGGCTGGAGGACCGGCTGCGCAGCGTGCTCGAGGCGGGGCTCGAGCGAGAGCGTGTGGCGTTGGATCCGGGCATCGGCTTTGGCAAGACGCATCAGCACAATCTGGAGCTGCTGGCCCACTGTGGTCGGCTACATGCACTGGGATGCGCGCTATTGGTGGGGCACTCGCGCAAAGGGTTCATTGGCCATGTCCTTCAGGACCGCCAGTGCGATCGGACGTTCGGTACCATTGGTGTGGCCCTGGCCCTTGCGTTGCAAGGGGTACAGGTGCTGCGCGTGCATGATGTGCTGGCGGTACGCCAGGCCCTGATGTTGTTTGAAGCAAGCGGCGGCCTTGCATCAATTGACTTGGCCGAGGCGTTGAGCGATACTCCGCGCGACTGAGGGAAGAGAGCGTGAGTGCTACAGCCCACGAATTAAACCTGCAAGCGTATGCAGAGGATTTGGCCCGCCGTGCGGCTGCGGCTGCCGGCGAGTTAGCCCAGACCTCCGGAAGTGCGCGGAATGCCTGCCTTCTTCATGCCGCCGAGCTTATCCAAAGGCGCGAGGCAGAGCTGCTGGAGGCCAACCGTGCAGACCTGGAGCGTGCCGCGCACTACGGCCTAAGCAGCGCGCAAGTGGACCGTTTGCGGATCACGCCTGGCACATTGGCTGGCTTGCGGCAGGCGTTGGTGGAGATCAGCGAGCAGGCGGATCCGCTGGGAGAGGTGATGGAGAGCCGGGTACGTCCCAACGGGTTGCGTGTGGAGAAGGTGCGGGTGCCCTTGGGCGTGGTGTTCTTCATCTACGAGTCGCGGCCGCAGGTAACGGTGGATGCGGCGGCGATCTGCGTGAAGAGCGGCAATGCGGTGATTTTGCGTGGGGGCAAGGAGGCCGCATATTCCAACCGCGCTCTGTACGGCGTGTTCGCAGAGGCGATAGCGGCCAGCGGTCTGCCGGCCGACAGCGTGCAGCTTGTGGATGTGCCGGACCGAGAGGTGGTGGGCCACCTGCTGGCGCTCGATCAGTACATCAACGTTGCCATTCCGCGTGGAGGAGAGGGGCTGATCCGCCGCGTCGCTGCGGAGGCCCGCATGCCGGTGCTCAAGCACTACACGGGCAACTGCCATGTGTACATTGATCGTGCCGCAGATCCGGCCATGGCAGAAAGGATCACGGTCAACGCCAAGTGCCAGCGGATGGGGGTGTGCAATGCGGCCGAGTCGCTGCTGGTACATGCGGCTGCGGCGCCCGTGTTGCTGCCGCGTCTGGCGCGTGCGCTGCTGGAGCATGGCATCGAGCTGCGGGGAGACGAGCGTGTCCGCCGCCTGGTTCCCGAGGCCAATCCGGCGACGGAGAGCGACTGGTACGCGGAGTATCTGGGGCCCATCATTTCCATCAAGGTGGTCGATTCGCTGGAGGAGGCCATCCGGCACATTAACCATTACGGTTCCCACCACACGGACGCCATTGTGACGGCCGATGCGGAGTCGGCTCGGCAGTTTGCGGCCCGCGTGGACAGCTCCGCCGTGATGATCAATGCCAGCACGCGGTTCAACGATGGCGGAGAGCTGGGACTGGGTGCCGAAATCGGCATTAGTACGGATAAACTGCACGCACGCGGGCCGTGCGGCGTGCGCGAGCTGACCACCTACAAGTATCTCGTCTACGGCGACGGGCAGATTCGCACCTAGCCCCACACGTGCAGGGAGGCATGGATGCCAGGAGACGTACTCAGCCGGACGGAGATTGAGAGCCTGTTGGGGCCGGAAGGCGCCGCGGCGGAGCAGGCCCGTGGCCGTTCCCTGGCAGGCAGGGCATCGCCCCTGCGGCCCCGGGAGAAAATCACTCCCTACGACTTCAAACGCCCCGAACGGGTGGGCAAGGACCAGATGCGGGCCTTGCAGACGCTGCACGAGGGCTTCGGCCGCAATTTCGGGGCTGCGCTGAGCGCCATGTTGCGGACCATTGTGGAGGTCAAGCTGACCGCCGTCGACCAGCTTACCTACGCCGAATTTGTGTTCGGTTTGGATAATCCTACCTGCTTCAATCTCCTCAAGGCCGAGCCGCTGGACGGGAATCTGATCCTGGACATCAGCCCCTCCATCCTCTATCCCATGATCGACCGCCTTCTGGGCGGCGGCAAGGACAGCAGCGTGGGCGTGCGGCGGGCGCTCACGGAGATTGAGCTGCGGCTGGTCGGCCGCATCACACGCCTGTTTCTGGACGAGCTGCACAAGGCGTGGGAAAACCTCGTGCATCTCAAGTTGGAAGTGGTCCGCGTGGAGAGCAATCCGCAACTCGTCCAGATTGTGCCTCCCAACGAGGTGGTGATTCTGCTCAGTTTCGAGCTGGCCATGGGCGAGCTGCGCGGGATGATCAACCTGTGCATCCCCTTCAACGCCATCGAATCGATCGGCAACCAGCTCTCCAGCAACAACTGGGCCAGCTACAATCGGCGTCCGGCCACTCCCGAGAGCATGAAATTGCTCGAGCGGCGGCTGCGCGGTGCCAAGGTCGAGTTGGTCGTCGATCTGGCCCGCACGCGGATCTCGACGCGCGATCTGATTGGTCTGCGCATTGGAGACATCATTACCACGGAGCAGGATGTACAGTCTCTGCTGCTTGTCAGCTTGTGCGGGCTGACCAAGTTCCAGGCACGCCCTGGGGCGCTGAAGGGGCGCAAGGCGATTTGCATCGAGAGCGTGCTGCAGCAGCCAGACTGAGCGAAGCGAGCCGCATGCTGCGCCGCCGGGGTCGCCGTACGCTGGGTTAGCCCGGCTTGGCCACGTTGTAGCAGTAGAGCAGGTCTTGCTCCCGCAGGTACAGCCGGCCGCCGATGATCACGGGATGAGACCAGCTTTCTCCCAGCACCTCGGGCAGCATGAATTGCCCGCGCAGCTCGTAAGCGCGGGGCGACGCCCGCACCAGCGCAAGCAGGCCATTCTGGTAACGGAAGTACAGGCAGCCGTCAGCATAGGCAACCGCGGCGGAGCCTGCACCCGGCCCACGGCCGGGCTTCCAGGCAATGCGGCCCGTATCCAGCTCGACGCAGGCGGGAAAGCCCTCATTATGTCCATGGCCGCAGTAGACGTGCTTGTCCACCAGCACCATGCCGCCATGGTGGTTTTGCAAATCCCGCGCGTCGAGGAAATAGACCTCTTCCGCCTTGATGCCCCGGCCCTGCCGGCTGAGCTTCAACAAGGCGGCACCAGCCCCGTAGCCCGTGGAACAGAACACGTAGTCTCCCTGCACGATCGGGGTGGGAATATTGGCCGTGCCGTTGGCTATGCGGTTGTAGCCCCACAAGAACTTGCCGTCCTCGGCAGCGACGCCGATCACCCCACGGCCGACAAGCTGCACATACTGCCGCACCCCGCCGCCTGTTGAAACCACAATCGAAGAATAGCCCGCACCATCCGCGCCATTGCCGGCCACCTGGGGCATGGCCGCCTTCCAGATGGTGGCCCCGCTCTTGCGGTCCAGGGCCACGATCACGCCGTCCGGTGCCCCCGGCGTGCACACCAGTTTCTCACCATCTACAAGAGGCGACTCGCTGTACCCCCAGCCCGACATCATGCGGCCCCCGTAGTCGCGGCCGAAATTCTTGCTCCAGCGCAGTTCTCCGTTGCGGGCATCGACGCAGGCGAGATCGCCTTCGGTGGTCAGCGTGTAGACCAGGCCTTCATGCACCGTGGGCGTGGAGTTGGGAGAACTGCCTGCGCCCACGCGGGTCTTCCAGCGGATCGAGCCGTCTGCCGCGTCCACGGCCGCCAGATGGGTGCCGCTACCATCGCCGCCGAGGGTGTAGATGACGCCGCCGGCCACTGCCACGCTGGAGTAGCCGCTGCCCAGGCCGCGCGCTGTCCACACCAAGGGGGGCCCGCCATCCGGCCAGCGGTCCAGCAAGCCGCGATCGGGCGAGTGGCCATCTCGGTTGGGACCCCGCCACTGCGGCCAGTCTTTCGACTGCTGTTGCCGGCGTGCCGCTTTCTGCGCTGCCTGGCTTGGCCCCGAATGCAGCACCCCAGCCACGATCACCAGCACCATCAAACCCAGCACCATCCCCAGCATTCGCGCGGCGGTTCGAAGAATCATGCAGCGTTACCTCATAATACCTGTTCCTGCCGGCGGGCCCTTGCCCGCGGCAAGCGAAAGTATAGCGGCAGGCATGACGCCGGGCGAGGTTCGATACGGCTGTGAGAGCGAGGAAGAGTGCTGCGCGCGGCGCAGCGGTCAGCAGCGGGCATACCGCCCTGAGACGGGTCATCTTGGCCCGATGACGGGCACAGCGGCCAGAGCAGAGGCACGGCAGCCTAATGAGGGGCACAGCAGCCTGAGGAGGGGCACAGCCCGGGACGGGGGCGGCGGCGTGAGGAAGGGTGCGTCGGTCTGGGGAGAGGTGCGGGGGGCTGGGG
>JAIMBC010000255.1 GCA_023511675.1 Pirellulales bacterium | reverse complement strand
CACCTGGCCCGCTGGCTGGCCGAGGGGAGCCGCACGCTGTACGCCGGTTTCGACCCCACGGCAGACAGCCTGCACGTGGGGCATCTGGTGGCCCTGATGGTGCTGAGGCGGTTTCAGCGTGCCGGCCATCGTCCGATCGCGCTGCTGGGGGGGGCCACGGGCATGATCGGAGATCCTAGCGGCCGCAGCGAGGAGCGCAACCTGCTGTCGCTGGAGACGCTTCAGGCCAACACGGCCGCGATCGAGGTCCAGCTCCGCCGGCTGTTGGATTTTGATGCCGGCAGCCTCTCCGCCGTGCTGGTGAACAACTACGAGTGGATGTGCCGTTACAGCTTTCTCGATTTCTTGCGGGAGGTGGGCAAGAACTTTCCCGTGAACGTGATGTTGGCCAAGGACTCTGTGAAGAGCCGCCTCGAACGCAGCGACGCGGGCCTGAGCTACACGGAGTTCAGCTACATGCTGTTGCAGGCATACGACTTTGTATACCTGTACGACCAGTTCCGCTGCGAGCTGCAAGTGGGCGGCAGCGATCAATGGGGCAACATTACGGCGGGGATCGACCTGGCACGCCGCATGCGGTCGGTGCAGCTTTACGGCATGACCTGCCCGCTGTTGACCCGCGCCGACGGCACGAAGATGGGCAAGACCGAGAGCGGCGCGGTCTGGCTCTCCGCGGCGCGCACCAGCCCTTACCAGTTCTATCAGTACTGGATCAACGTGGATGATGCCGATGTGGGGCGTTGCCTGCGCTTCTTCACGGACCTTAACCGGGAGGAGATTGAGGCCCTCGACGCTGCACGGGCCGAGCAGCCCGAAAGGAGAGAGAGCCAGCGCCGTCTGGCGGAGGAACTGACGGCCCTGGTGCATGGCCCCACGGCCCTGGCCAAGGCACGCCGAGCCAGCGAAGTGCTCTTTGGCGCCGAGATTACAGACCTTACAGATGCTGAACTCGCCGAGATCTTCGCAGAGGTGCCCAGCCGCGAGCTGCCGCGTGCCGCCCTGGCAGAGCCAGGCCTGAGCGTGGTCGACGCCCTGTGCGAGGCAGGTTTGGCTGGCAGCAAGGGCGAGGCCCGCCGCACCATCCTCCAGGGCGGGGCCTACATCAACAACCGCCGCGTGCCAAGCATCGAGGCCCGCCTCACCCCGGCCGATCTTGCCGGCGAAAGCATGCTCGTGCTGCGCACCGGCAAGAAACGCTACGCTCTGCTCCGGTTCTGCTGAGCCTCCAGGTCGGAGCGGCGCCTTGGCCATGCCGAAGCACGTGCTGTACCTCCAGGCCGAGACCGTCTCTCATCCCGCGCCGCCAGGTTGAGCTGCCGGGGGCGAGCAAGCTTGCCTCTGAGCGTGCCAGCCCGCCCCACGGAACTTTCAGGCAACCCAGCCGCCGGCAGCCACCAACGTGTGGGCCGCTTGACGCCCCATCTCATCAGGCACATGGGGGGCGCCTTAGCGCAATGTGGCATAGGGCACCCGTGCCCCACGCTGCCCCGCTCAGGCATAACCCCTTGGGGGGGACGATGGGCGGCGGGAAAGGCCCCTTCTGCTACGCTGCCCTGCTCCGCTACGATGACTAGAGACGGCAATGCCTTCGCAAGTGATGACCGATTCGAATCTGTACGGTGTGATCGGGGCCGGGGCCTCTGGCCTGGCGGCGGTGAAGAACCTTCGCGAGCTGGGCTTGCCCTGCGAGTGCCTGGAACGCGAGGACGAGGTGGGAGGGATCTGGTACTACGGCCGGCCCCACTCCAGCGTCTACGACTCGACACATCTCATCAGCTCCAAGCGGCTGACGGAGTTTACAGACTTCCCCATGCCGGCAGAGTGGCCTCCCTACCCCAGCCGGCAGCAGGCCTTCGAGTACCTCCGCGCCTACGCGCGGCACTTTGGGCTTTATGAGAGCATCCGTTTCGGCTGCACCGTGCAGGGTGTGGCGCCCATCGCCCGGCCTGAGGCGCCCGATGCTCCGTGGTGGGAAGTCACGCTGGCAGACGGTCAGGTCCGCCGCTACCGTGGGCTGGTGATCGCCAACGGCCACAACTGGGATCCCAACTGGCCGGCATTTGTTGGTCGGTTCGAAGGGTTGATGCTCCACTCCTGCCAGTACAAGACGCCAGACGTGCTGCGAGGCAAGCGGGTGCTGGTGGTGGGTGCAGGCAACTCGGGGTGCGACATCGCCGTGGAATCAGCCCAGCATGCGGCGGAGACCGTGCACAGCATGCGGCGCGGGTACCACTATCTGCCCAAGTTTTTCGGCGGTCTGCCGGCGGACGAGGTTGGAGAAAGGCTGCTGCGCTGGCGGCTGCCGCTGGGCGTACGCCGCTGGATTGCAAGCTGGAGCACGCGGATTGCTCTGGGCCGCCCGGAGCGCTACGGCCTGCCCAGGCCCGACCATCGGCTGTTTGAAACGCATCCGATTATCAACTCACAGCTTCTGTACTACGTGGGGCATGGGCGCATCCGCATCAAGCCGGACGTGGCAGAGTTATGCGGCAAGGATGTGCGATTTGCGGACGGCACTCGCGAGCCATTCGATGTGATCGTGTGTGCCACGGGCTTTCGCATTTCCTTTCCATTCATCGACCGGCAGTGGCTGAACTGGGAGCAGGGCCGGCCCAACCTGTACCTGAATGTGTTCCACCCCTACTACGACAACCTGTGCGTGGCGGGGCTGATCCAGCCCGATAGCGGCCAATGGGGCCTGGTGGACTACCAGACTCAACTCATCGCCCGCTTCTGGCTCGGCTCGCAGCAGAAGGCACCGGCTGCTCTCCGCTTCAAGCAACTGAAAGCTGGCCCGCCGCCCGAACTCAGCCACGGCATCCGCTACGTCCAGTCCCCGCGGCATCTGTTGGAGGTAGAACATTTCTCCTACCGCCGCCGGCTGCAACGCCTGCTGAGACTCTTCCCCACGCCAGGCAGCAAGGTGGGGGCTTAGCGGGCCGGCGCATGCCCGCACTCCCGAAAGAAAGTTCGCCCCCGAGGCCCCAGGGCGTGGCGCAAGATGTGGATGGCACGCTGCGGCAGCGTGCCGCCGCGCCGCAAGACCGCACGGATGCGTGCAGCGCGCCGTGGATTGGCGTGCCGCGTGATGCGCGCACACTGGTTCGCAACGACATTTGCACGGCAAGGATTCGCCGTCCCCCATGAGCTGCAAGCCGCGATGACTCCCTGCATGAGATCGTCCGGCATTACCTCCTCCTCGATGCCGGCCGCTTGCCGTACGACGCGGCGTTGCGGAAACTCGCCGCACGCCTCGCTCTGAGATCACGGGCCGGCGCGGGGCGATGCGTTCCGTCTTTCTACACGAGTTCCCAGCCGGGGCGGTACTCGCGGGAAATGTAGGCATCGGCCTCGGGGGC
Organism: Pirellulales bacterium; assembly: GCA_023511675.1. Taxonomy (GTDB): domain Bacteria; phylum Planctomycetota; class Planctomycetia; order Pirellulales; family JAIMBC01; genus JAIMBC01. The sequence goes on along the minus strand of JAIMBC010000255.1, from coordinate 5,342 downwards.
GTTCACTGCACGCATCGAATCGGCGTCCCACTCCAGGCGTTTCCCGGTGCGATAGGCCACGTTGCCCAGGTGGTTGGCCTCCGTCAGCCAGCCGGCGTATTCGAAGTGGCACGTGGTCGGCTCGCCCGTCTTGCAGGCGTGGATCCACTCCGCGTAGTGGCCCAGGGAAGGCGGGATGCTCGGCTCAGGCCGCTGGAAGTCCTTGAACTTCTCCTCGGGCAAAAGCACGTGACGGTTGTAGTCGGCCAGCAGCAGGCCGTGTTCGCCCACGAACAGCACGCCATTCTCCCACTGGGGAATGCCGCCGGACTTCCAGATCTCCGGCTTGTTCACGCCCTGGTACCAGGTGAGCGTGACGGGCGGCAAGTCGCCACGCGGGCCAAACTCGTACACCACTTGCATGGAGGCGGGTGCAATCTCCGGATGTGAGGGCGGCCCGCTGGCTTCCACACTACGCGGGGCACGCAACTCCAGTGCCCAGAACGGCAGGTCGTTCACATGGCTTCCCAGATCGGACATGGTACCGTTGCCAAAGTCCCACCAGCGGTACCACTTGGGGCCGGGAACGTAGACGTCATGAAACGGCCGCTGCGGCGCGGGACCCAGCCAAAGATCCCAGTGCAACCCGCTGGGTACAGGCATCGGCTCGCTGGGCCGCTGCTGCACCGAGACAATATCTCCGTACCGCTGTGCATCCTCCGGAGACTGCCAGCCCCAGGCACGAGAAACCCATGCATGCACCTCACGCACGGGGCCGATGGCTTGGGCGCGTACCAGCTCCACGATCCGCCGGTAATTCTCCGAGGCATGGACCTGTGTGCCCATCTGTGTGGCCACGCCCGAGCGGGCCGCTGCCAGCCGCACCTGCCGCGCCTCCCAGATGTTGTGCGTCAGCGGCTTTTCGCAGTACACGTGCTTGCCCAGCTTCAGGGCGCGCATGGTGGCAATGGCATGCGTGTGTTCGCAGGTGCTGACCACCACGGCGTCAAAGAGCTGCGGATGTTCGAAGAGTTCGCGCAGATCGACAAAGCGGCGGGCCAGCGGATACTCGCTCTGCGCACGGTCCAGGGCGGCCTCGCTCACATCGCACAGCGCGGTAATGTTCTCGCCACTGACTCCCTTCAGGTTGGCGGCGCCGCGGCCTCCCACGCCAACTCCAGCAATGTTGAGCTTCTCGTTCAGATTGCGCCCCCGCACAATGGCGGGGGCAGCGAAGGCGGCACCCGCTGCCAGCGCCTGCTTGAGGAAGCGGCGGCGGGAAGCCGCGCAGCGGCTGCCCACGCGGCACATCCCCTGCCAATGGGGCGGCTGGCCAAGAACCGACGAGGAGGTTGGCTGATCTTTCATCCTACATCCCTTTCCAGCAGGCTTCGCACGTGGACGCAGCCCGCCCCAGGCTGCCCTATCAGGATACCACTGGCGCACGCTGTAGCACAAACAGGGCGGTTTCCACCCTGCGGGCCCGTTCGTGCAGCCGGATGTGCTGAACCTCCAGCTCCACACGCCAGGGACCACGCTCGAGGTCCGCCACGAAGTCGAGCGCCTGCCGCCGCACAGGGTCGGCAATGGCCACGGTGCCACCTGGCGCCAGGTTGCGTTCCAGGATGGCTGCAAGATACGCATGGCAGGCACGCTCGTAGAGGATGTCTGCGCCGATGATGAACTCGTAGTGCCGTTCATGGTTCCAGTGGCGCCAGTCGGCAAGCAACAGCTCGATGCCCTCCACCCGATTGCACTGGCTATTAAAACGGGCCAGTTCCAAAGCGCGCGGTTCGTGGTCGGTCTGGCACACCTCTGCCCCGAGCCAACGCGCCACCAGGCCGGGCAAACCCGCTCCGGCCCCCAATTCCAGTACGGTCGCCCCGCGGAGCCGGGAGGAGTTGGCCCCCAGCCATTGCGCGAGGGCCAGGGCAGATTCCCAGAGCATCAGGCCGTACGGCGGCCGATCCAACGTCTCCACTCCCTCCAGCAGCGCGTCTTGATCTTCCACGGCTGCAATGTGCCACGCGCGGCCGGCACCCTCGACCGCTACCCAGGTCGGCCGTGCACGCAGTTGCTGCGCTAGAGAATCCCAGGCCGCAGAATCGGCGGCAGCGCTTACGTCCTCCACCCGTGGTTCGCTGTGCTGGATCAGGCTCATGGCACGTTGGGGGCAGTCTAGCAGAGCCGTTTGTCGTGCCCAAGGCACGCGGGTGGGCCTGCGGCAACGCCGCTGCCAGCGGCGAGCCCCTTCTGGCAAGCACGCCTTGTCGCAAGCACCAGAGCCAGCGACCGGCTGCACCGGCACGGTGTGGCGATGCGTCGCCAGGCCAGAGGCGATATCCCTTGTGGTGCCTGCGTCAAGAACCGCTACGGCTCGTCGCGTACTTCGACCACCAGGTGCTGGTAAGACTCTCCCGTGCAGGGGCACAGTTCCAGCCGGTAACGGAGTTCGGCCGTGAGGCGAGCGACGGCCTCGTCGCGTGTGGGGCCTGTGACTTGGAACGGGCCGACGTCGCGGGCATGGTACCGGGCGAGCCAGCGGCCGTCCGGCAGGGCGCGCACCGTGCAGGAGAACTTCATGTTGTCTCCTCCGTTGTGGCTTCCTCGGGGTTTTGCGACTGGCCGCGCGGCTCGAGCAGCCAGGCCATCGGCTGTTCGATGGCAGTGCAAAGCTCGGTAAGAAACCGTGCGGCCGGCGCCCCATCCAGCGCCCGGTGGTCGAAGGTCAGGCAGAGAGTCATCTGGAACCGCCGGCGGATTCTGCCGTGGTGCAGGGCGGGCCGCGGCGCGATCCGCCCCACGCCCAGAATGGCCACTTGCGGGTAATGCACGATGGGCGTGAAGGCATCGACCGCATACATGCCCAGGTTGCTGAGGGTAAAGCAGCCTAAAGCCAGGTCGCCTGTGCTGAGCCGCTTATGCCGCGCATCTTCCACCAGCCGGCCAAGCCGCTCCGTGAGTTCGGCGAGCGAAGCTCGATCGGCTTTCCGAATGATCGGCGCAACAAGGCCCGTCTCCGTGTCCACGGCCACGTTCAGGTCGATCTGCGCGCACCGCTGCAAGCAGTCGCCTACCCAGCGACAGCACAGGGCGGGATGGCGACGCAACGTCAACGCGGTTAGTTTGATCAGCAGTTCTGTATAGCCGGGCGCGTCCCCTTCCGGCCCGCAGCGGCTACGTAATTGATCTCGCAACAGCTTGAGGTGGGTGGCGTCAACGGCAGCCGTGAGGGTCACTGGCGCTGTAGCCCTCACACTGGCCAGCATCCGCTGGGCAATGCTGCGGCGTGTGGGAGAGAGCGCCGCCGGGACAGGCACTTCTCCAGTAACTCCTGTGGTGACGTCCGCGACCTCTCCGGCAGGCGCGCTCATGGCATCCTCCGGCGGGGCTGCGGCGGCTTGCTGGGACAACGCCGCCGCGGCGCGAAGCACGTCTCGCTCAATCACGCGGCCGCCCGCGCCGCTTCCTTGCAGCGTGCGCCAATCCAGTCCCAACTCACGCGCTGTGCGCCGTGCCCGGGGACTGCTGGAGATCCGGCCGCGCGAGCGGAACGCACCCTGTGGCGCGCTGCGGCCTTGAAGATGCTCGCTTCCCTGCAGCGCCGCCGGGGCAGCAGAAGCTCCCGGGGCCACAGCCTGCACCACGGCGGCCTGTAGCTCCGCCAGGGGGGGAGCTGCCGTGGAGGCTGCCATTGTGGATGCTTCAGCCGTCGAAACCGCAGCCGTGGCCGCAGGTGCGGCAGGTCTGGTGGCCGCAGACGGTGATGCCGCGCCCCATGTCGTTGCGGCAGGCGTGGTTGCCAGAGGCGTGTCCGCCGCAGTGGGCTGCGTTTCTTCCGGCGGAGAGAGGGGCAGGCTTTCGCCAGCTTGCAGCAAGTATGCGATCACCTGGCCAACACGTACGGTATCTCCCGGCCGTGGACCGCCGGGCAGAATCCGGAGCGTGCCGGAGGCAAGCGCTGCCACGGCCTCGGTGGCCTTATCGCTTTCGAGGGTGAACAGCTCGTCGCCCTCGGCGATGAGGGCGCCGTCCTGCTTGAGCCATTCGGTGAAGGTGCCTTCTTCCATCGTCCAGCCGAGGCGGGGAATGGTTACGGGCAGTGCCATGGGGATACCCTTGTTACTCGGCGGCCAGAGCGCGAATGGCGGAGAGGATGGCTTCGTCGCCTGGCACCACCGCTCGCTCCAGGGGGGGGCTGTAGGGGGTAGGGGTGTGGGCGCCATTGAGGCGGCGGATGGGGGCATCGAGAAAGTCGAACGCTTGATCGGCGGCCTGTGCCGCGATCTCCGCGCCAATGCCACACGGAGCGTAGGCCTCGTCGATAATCAGCAGCCGGCCTGTCTTCCGCACGGAGGCGAGGATGGTATGCAGATCGAGAGGCGCCACGGTGCGTGGATCGATCAGCTCGACCGAGATTCCCTCGCCGGCGAGCTGGGGCAGCAGCCCCAGGGTCCGCGGCACCATGATGCCAATGGCCACCACGGTGAGCGTCTGCCCCGGAGATACGATGCGTGCCTGACCGAATGGCACCAGGTGCTCTCCCGCTGGTACCGCCCCCTTGTGGCCCAGCAGTGACTTGTGTTCCAGAAACAGCACGGGGTCGTCCATGCGCAGGGCCATGGTGAGCAGGCCCTTGGCATCCGCCGGATGGGAAGGCACCGCCACGCGAAAGCCGGGGAAATGCACAAACAACGGATAACCGTTGGTCGAGTGGTGCGTGGCGGCGGGCGCGAGCACCTCCCGGAGCCGGTTCGCGGTGTGCCCGCTCACGCACACGAGCGCGGCCGCCCGGCGCGCGCTCACCCGCATCATCTGGCGGAAGTACAGGACCTTGGCGCGCTCGTGCCACTCCGGGTGATCGAAGAACGTCATGTCGTGGATCGTCACGACGGCCGGCACCGGGGCGCGCACGGGCATCGTGTAGTGCGGTCCGTGCCAGACGTCGGCGCGGATCCGGCGCGCGAGGCGCGTCGCCTCGACCTGCTCCCACGCGAGCCGCGCGGGGCGCGGGACGGGGACCGCGGCGTGGACGGGGACGCCAGGCGCGATGGTCCGCCAGCGGGCGCCGTCGCCGACGCGCGCGACCAGCTCGAGCGCGACGTCCCCACGGCGGGCGCGGAACTCGACCCGGAGGCCGTCCTCGAATTCGTCGGCGGATTCCTCGCCCCGTACATGGTGCCGTCCGCGCTGATCGTCCTCGACGAGTTGCCACTCACCCCCGCAGGCAAGCTGGATCGCCGTGCGCTGCCCGAACCCGACTTCGGCGCCCGGGTGTCGACCGGCCGCGCGCCGGTGTCCTGCAGCACGCGCCCAGCGCAGGCGGAGAGCGCATCGACGTATTCGGCGAGGCCGTTGCAACC
>JAIMBC010000254.1 GCA_023511675.1 Pirellulales bacterium | reverse complement strand
GGCAAGTACAGTGCACTGCCCGCCACACCGCCCAGCAGCCATGCCCCCCCTTCCAGCAGCACGGCTCCGACACCCCGCCTTTGCCACACGCTCCACACCACCGCGGTCACGGCCAGTGCCGGCAAGAACAACACGTTGGTCGGCATTACGTATACAAACGCCGCCGCCAGCAGGGAAACGCATGCCCACCGCCGCCAGGCAGCCGCCCGGGGGGACTCGCTGGGCGCGGCCGCACTGGGCAGCGCCAGGTTCGCCAGCGCCGCCGCCAGACACATGGAAAGGCCATAACCCCGCACTTGCATGGTGTGGATCAAGAACATCTGGTTCAGCCCCAGGCAGAGGACCGACATGCCGCCCGCCAGCGGGCCGGCCAGCCGCCGCGCGAGAGCGAACACGCACCAGAAGGTTCCCGCCGTGAAGGCCAGCGAGGGCAGCCGCAGCACGTAGTTCGAGTCGCTCAGCAAGTAGAACGGCCGCAACAGCAGCGAATAGAGAATATGGTTGTTGGGCGACGAATAGTCAGTGAGAATCTTGCGCAGGCCTTGCGACACGAAGGTCTCCACCGTGTAGGCCTCATCGTACCAGAGGTCCAGGTCCAGCCTGGCGGCGCACAACACCAGCGGCAGCCCCGCAGCCAGGATGAACATCTGCCACACGGGAGTCGGCTGGACTGGCTTGCGTGAGACCTCACGGCCGGTGCTGCCGCGGCTGGGCAGGGGTGCGCGCGTCTGAGAAGCTGGCACGTCCTTACTCCACTCTGCCTGTGCTGGGGCCGGCGCTGGGCGGTTCGGGCCAGCCCAGATGCCGATGCAGGAAGCGGTACGTCCCCTGCCCATGGATCTCGTGACCGCCGTCAAAGAACTCGATTTCGGTTCGCTCGGCAATGCCCAGCTCTGCATACAGGCGGCGCACGCGAGCATACTCGGCCGCCACCCACTCATCGGGCGCTACGCCGTCTTTATGCCCGCGTTCCACCATGAAGGGCCGCGGCGCCATCAGTCCCGCCAGCTCGGCATAACCGAACGTGTTCGCCAGGTTGAACTCGAACACCTCGTAGGTCCCATGGAACGGGTAGCTGTAGGCATCGCGCGTGCTGGCCTTTTTCCGCAGCATCTCGTTGAATTCGGCAGACGAGATCGAGAGTGCATAGCCCTCCAGCAGCGGCGGCACGCGGATGGCCGTAAAGCCGCCATAGGAGAGGCCGTAAAACGCAATCCGCTGGGCATCCACAAAAGGCAAACTGGCCAGCCACTCCAGGTGCCGCTGATGTTGCGCCACAATCACCGAGAACAATGTCTTCTTCAGCGGATACAGTTTGCGCTGAAGCTGGCGGAACTCGTTTCCGCCGCGGTACGGATTGTGCGGCGCAAAGGTGACAAACCCCCGCTCCGCCAGCTCCGCGGCAAAGCCTCGATACACCTGAAACGCCGCCGAGGCAGGGTCCTGGTTGACTACATCCTCGGGCAGCCCTTCCAGACCATGCTGGCAGACCACCACCGGTCTCCGTTCGCCCTCGGCCAGATCGCGGGGCACTAGCAGAATGCCCCAGCAGAACACCGCGGGGTAAACATCGAGCACAACCTCATAGCTGGTCCAGGCAGCCGTCTGTTGCAGCAGCCGCGAACGCGGCCTGGGCGGCACCGTGGGTGCCGGCAGCTTGCCCAGCACCTCCTCCCAGAATTGCCGGCGATAATCGGCACACGTGGCTTGCCAGGCAGCAAGCGACGAACGGTCTGCGCGCGACCAATAACGCGCCCGCGCCACAACTGCCTCTCCCAGTAGCGACTGGTTATAGGCCACAAGCTGCGCCAGGAGTCTGTCGTGCCGTGCCGCGATCTGCTCCTTGCTTGCGGGCACCAGCACGGTGGGCGTCAGACTGCTGAGCGGTGCCCCGGCTGCCTGAAGGCCAAGGTTGTCCAAGAATGCCTTGAGGGCCTGGTCAGAGCCGGGTCCGACCGGTTGGCCGTCTTCCCCCGCAATCAGCACGAGGGGCAGCTTGACCGCCTGCTGCGCGGAGAAGAAGCCACGCGCGCGTTCCGCCTCGGCCCGTACTTCCGCATAGGAGGGCGTGATCAGCCTGCCCGGTGCCGCGACGGCGCGACGGCCCTCCCGCGCTGGCGGCGGTCCATCGATGGGGGGCACCTCGGCATACTCGACGATCAGTGCCCGAGGGGCAATCAGGCTGGCGATCTCCGCATCTCCAAACTCCTGCAGCAGGCCGAACACATTGCGGTAGATCGGTTCCTCCCACAAACGCTCGCGGGGGCCAAAGTAACCGCTGACCAAGGCGGCGGAAATGCGGGTATCGAGCGCTGCGGCGGAGAACGCCAGCAGGCCGCCTTCCCCGTAACCGGCCACGCCAAGGGGCGTTCCGGGCACCAGCTTCGCCAGGTGATCGAGCGCGGCCTCGACCACGAGGATCTCGTAGCCGATCACATGCCTGCCGCATTCGAATGCCGGCCGATACACCCACTCGCGGTGGGGCTGATTGGTGAACCACACGTCCGGATGGCCGGAATGCTCGTCTCGCCGGTCGATCAGGGTGGGGATGAGCACCTGGCAACCGCGCTGGGCAAGCTCCAAGGCCCAGGGCGCCTGCCGCGTGTGACCTTCCACCAGACCAGCCAGGTGCTCCGGCGGTTGGTCGGCATCGGGCAGCGCCACCACACTAGCGCGGGGGTGGGGCGGCGAAAGCAACAGGCCCTCGGCTTGCACCCCGTGGAGCACCTGCCAGCGGACGGCGCGGATCTCCACCTCACCTGAGACGGCCACCAGCGCCGGGCGGCTGAGCGTGGCGCACAGCTCCAGCTCTCCCGCCGGCAGCCGGGCGTCCACCGCTCCGAGCATCCGCCGCAGCCGCTCTCGATTGGGGGCCACCGCTTGCTCGTAGGCGGCCGGCGAGGAGAGGTCCCGCCGCCACCAACGCGGACGCTCGGCAGCCGCCTCGCGCAACAATCGCTCCGCCAGCGCGTCAATGCCCTGACGCATCTGGGCATCTCGGCCGTCGGATGGTGCCAGCGGTTCGGTTCCCGGCAAGCCCTCCCCCGCCGCCGGGACCACGCCTTGCACCGCCAGCAACCACGCACAGACCGCAAACAAGATCTGTCTCATGTAACGATTGTGCTCCAGCAAGCGCCCTACTGCAACGGGCGCTGTGCGGCGATCCTGGCCACGGTTTCACCGCCAGCCTCGGCTGTGCGGCGCCGTACCGCCGCTGGCACAAGGCGCGGTTGCCTTTGCCAGCCCTGTTACGCCATCTGGCCGCTCATAGCCCCATGTGCTGAGGGGGGCGCGGGCGGATTCGGCGGCGGCAGGCGTGGGCTCGACCACAGCCCCATGTGCTGAGGGGGCGTAGGGCAAGGTAAGCGGTGCCGGCTTGCCTTCTGCCCACAGCCCCATGTGCTGAGGGGGGCGCGACAATCGCCTCTGCGGGTGAGCTGTTGCAGCATGAGGCCGGCCCCCGCCACGTTTGGCGGCCGCCGGCCTCGGCGCTGGCCCGCGAGCCGCCGTGCCCGCAACCGCCGCGCGTTCGACACAAGCCGCGCCCTTGGTTCGATGAACACGCCGTCCGGCTGACTTCTTGGCGGCCGCGCTGCGGTACCCAGCCAGGGTGGTGCCACGGTATGCGGTCCCCCCACACCTGTGCGGCGGGCGCACAGCAAAGGCAGGGTGTGGCAGCGGCCACACGAAGGGCCTACACTTACGGTATTCTGTTGGCAGGCTCCGACCATTGGCGTGGCAGGGGCTGCCCTCAGCTTCGCCGGCGTCGACTGTGGCGTGTGTACCTCGTAGGCGTTCCCGCAGCCGTGGCCATCCGATCTGTCCCAGGCATATCTGACGCGTACCACGGGGCGTCCCGCCAGGCCATGCCCAAGCTCGCCCCCCCCGGTGGATCCATATCCACCACGCCCGGCGGCGCGAGCCTGGCATCCTCAGCCTCCCATCCAGGATCGCAGGTACTTGCACCACTCAGCAAGTGAACGTAATGTGGCCATTGCCAGGCTTGCTTGTCCTCATCTGGCAGTTTTGGCCAGCCGTGCAGGGCCGGGCGCACGGCGCCTGAATTGCCCCGCCTCCATCCAAGCAAAGTGAAGACATGCCAACCACCAACCCATCGCGTGGACCGGCCAAGGCCGTCGTGCAACGGCTGGTGCGGGTCTTTTCTGGAAGAGGCTACCTGCGCCGGCAGAACAAGCGGCGCATGGCGAAGGAAGGAACGAATCAATACAAGAAAGGCGAGGAAGTGCGTCTCATCGCGGACACGCGTTCCGAATTGGCGGAGATCCGCAAGTTGCTCGTGCAAGCAGGGTTCAAGCCGGGCAAGCCCTTCCGCAAGGGCGCCAAGTATTGCCAGCCCGTCTATGGGAAAGAAGCCGTCGGCCGCTTCCTCACCCTGGTGGGCGGCAAGAATAAACGGGCGCCATCGCGCCGCAAATAGCCCCAATCCCTGAGGTGGGTAGCTCTGCCTGCGCGGCGGCGGCCTGTCGCGGTCTCAAGCTACAGCCCAACGGGCATGCCGATCCCGGCAGACCTTGTCCGCTGGGTGAGGGGGGGCTGGTCCGTTCCTTACAGCCTCGGCAACGTGGGATCTGACAGCCTGCTCGGCAACGTGGCAGCCTGTCGGGGGCGATGCTGAGGACCGCCTCGCAGCGGGCGGCCAGGACTACGGTTTGAGCTTTTCGAACTCTTCAGGCAGGTCGAGATCCTGGGGCTCGATAGCGCAGGGGGCGCCCTCGGGGGGCACATCGAGACCAGCCGTCCAGAGAATGCCGTTGACGACGCAGCGGCGGAAGGGCAACAGCGCGAAATTGTCATGGAAGTGGCCGGCTACAAAGCCGAAGGAGCGGCCTCCTCGCTCGCCGGGCCTTTGATAGGCCCAGCCGATCGTGTGGTCTCCTCCGGCCACACGGGCCACGGCCACGGGAACGATGTCTGGCTGAAAGCGCACGTGGATGTAGAATTCGTCCTCCAGCTCGAAAACCTCCCACCCCCGACAAATGGGGTGGCCAGCCGTGCCAGGCCGCAGGCTCGTCCGCTCGACGAGATACCGCGCGAACTCCCGGTGGTAGTGCCCGCCCAGCGTGCGCTGCCAAAGCGGGCCTACCTCATCATCGTTGGCGGCCCCCGTCCCCCAGTGGATAGCTGCCAGGCCCATGCCGCGATCCAACAGCTCGACCGCTTGCTGGCGGTGCGCCGCATCAAACAAAAAGTCGCCGCCACGCGCCACGTGCAACACCAGGGCGTGTGCATCCGCCAGCACGCGCGGCTCCTCGGGCCAGCCGCGGTGGACCACAGCCTCGACCCCCGGCGTTTGCCGCAAACACTTCGCCAGCAGCTCGCAGTCCGGCAAATAACAGTGCGTGCGGTACGGATGATCCGGACCGTGGCCGATCAGCACGATCTTTCGGCTCTCCGGCTCCCCCGCGCAACATTCAACGCACACCACACACCAGCACGCCGCAGCCAGCACGGCAGCCAACCCCGCCCAACCAGAGCACGAGCGACCTGGTCCCCTCGACACCTCCGCCTCGTCTCGACGCTTATCCATAGCCGGCGGGTGCCTTCTCTCGCACAACCTTGCCAGCCCGCAACTCGCCCACCACCTCGGCGATGATCATGCCGGCACGCTCGATGTCTGCCGCAGATACATCCAGGTGCGTCACAGCACGCAACGAGCGAGGCCCAAATGCTCCCACCAGCACCCCGCGCTGCTTCAACAGCGCCGTCAGCTCCTGGGCCGTGCCCAGCCGGGGGTCAAGCCAGAAGATGACGATATTGGTCTCGATGGTGGGCGGCCGCAACTCCAGCCCGTCGATCTGCCGCAGCAGCTCCCCCAACCTGCGCGCGTTGGCATGATCCTCCGCCAGACGCTCCACGTGGTGTTCCAGGGCATACAGTGCCGCGGAGGCGATGATGCCGGCCTGCCGCATGCCGCCGCCAAACACCTTGCGATGCCTGACAGCACGGCGAATCAACTCCCGCGGTCCAGCCAGGGCCGAACCCACCGGCGCGCCCAGCCCCTTGCTGAAGCACACGCTGACCGTATCAAAATGCTCGGCCCACTTCACTGCCGGGATGCCCGTGGCCACCACCGCGTTGAACAGCCGGGCGCCGTCCAGATGCATGGCCAGACCGTGCCGGCGGGCCCACGCGCTAATGCGCTCCACCACCTCGTACGGCTGGATCCGCCCCCCGCCGCGGTTGTGCGTGTTCTCCAGGCACACCAACCGCGTGCGCACAAAGTGCTGATTCTCGGGCCGGATCATCCCTTCGAGCTGCTCCGGCTGCAACACGCCATACTCCCCCTCCACGCAGCGCGCCACCACGCCCGAAAGCTGCGCAAACGCCCCCTGCTCATAGTTGTAAATGTGGCAATTCGCCTCGCAGAGCAGCTCATCTCCCGGCTGGCAGTGCGACCGCACCGCCACCTGGTTCGACATGGTGCCGCTGGGCATGTACAGTGCCGCCTCCTTGCCGAGCAGGGCAGCCACCCGCTCTTGCAGGGCATGCACGCTGGGGTCTTCATCAAACACATCGTCGCCCACCTCGCACTGGGCGATCACGGCCCGCATGGCGGGCGTGGGGCGCGTCATCGTATCGCTGCGAAGGTCGATGGCAGGCGAGGTCATCAGTGCGATGCCAGACAAGGCGGGCTGTCAGCGGCTTGCTTAGCGGTTCGTGGGTGCATCGATCGTACACCGCCGCACAGCACCTTCCAAGCGGGGCGCTCGACGAAGCCGCAGGGCCGAGAACCTCCAGCTCCTGGCGGAGTGCCAGACGGCAGGCAATGGCCGTCCAGGGCGAAGCGGCCGAACGTGGGCGCCCCCTTCTGCCCCCTGCGCCAAGACGGAGTGCTGGCCGCTGGCTGGGATCATGGTTGCATCGGAATGCACGCGCCTGGCGGCATCGCCCCTGGCCACAGCGCGGAAGGTGGCAAGGTCCCCGCGGCTCAGCCCATGCTCCATTTGGCTGGCCTGCGCATCATGCCTCGCCGCGGCGTGGAAGCCCGGAACGCCTCAACAGTTGACAGCATTGTTGCCGGCGGGCCCGCAGCTACTTTGCGGCCTTCTTGCCGGGGTGCCGCCGCTCGAACACGTCCGAAACACTGCCGCGCGCCGCGGGCCGGCCGCCATCGGGCTGGCGGGGTGGCACGGCATTCGCGTTGCCCCGCGCGCCGTACCTCAGCACCTGCTTCGGGTCCTTCCAGCCGATGTGCTGCAAGAACTTCTCCACGTTGATCAGCTCGATGCCCAACTTCTTGGCGTCGTTGAGCATGTTGGCGTACTCTTCGTGCAGAACCTTTCCATCGGCGGCCGCAGGAACCGCCTCTTCCGCCTCCTCGGAACCGGGGGGCGGGGCAGTTTCCGGAGATTTGCCGAAGATCAAGTACCGCGTGTCCACGGTCATGCCGGGGCCAGCCCGCGTGCCATCCGGCATGAGCTGTTCATCGATCACGCCGCCGGACATCTCGATGAGCGTGACAATCACATCGCGGTCGTCCCGGCCGTCTCCGTCGACGTCGATGAAGCCCGCAATGGCAAAGTGCACCTGCCGTCCGGGATGCCACAGCGGCGTGTAGACCTGGTCTCCCGGCACGATGGGATCGGACACATCGTCCTCGAGGATGCGGGCTTCGGCCAGGTGCTCGCCCAGGATCTGCGTGACCTCGATCCGGCCCTTGCGCTTTTCGGTCAACACCACGTGCTCTCCGGCAGCCACCACGCTGAAGGTGGTCTGCCGCCGCAGGTTGTCTGCATGGCCCAGGTTGATCCACACCGTGCGGGTGCGCTGGTTCACCCAGCGAATTTCCCCGTCAGGGTCCTCGAACACATGGGGATCAAGCTGGTCGATCTTTTCGTCCAGAAGCTGCACGTTCTGGGTGAGCTTGGCGACCTCCTCGCCCTTGCGCTTGATCTCCTCTTCCTGCTCCTTGGCCTTCTTGTCCGCCTCGGCCACCTGTTCGTCGAGCCGCTTTTGCATGGCGCCGAGCTGCTCGTTCTTGAGGTTGTCTGCCTCGACCTTTTCCTGATGCCGCTGCTGGGCCAGTTTCTCGGCCTCGGAGGCCTGCTGTTGCAGGGCCTGCAACTGCACGTCGATCTGGGCCTTGTAGGCCTGGTTCTGCGCCTTCAGAGTGGCGATTTCCGTGTCAGCGGCGGCCAGCCGGGCATCCCGGTCCCTGAGTGCCGTGAGGGTGAATCGCAGGGCGTCCCGGTAATTCTGCTTATCCTGGGGGATCGTAAGCTGCTCCAGCTCAGCCATTTCACGGCTGAGGGTGGAGTTGATGTTGTCGATCGTTTCGTCCGGCGAGAAGCCGGAGATCTCCTTGAGCCGCATGTTTTCGTTCGCCAGTGTCGTGGCCTTGGTGTTCGCCTCCGACGCTGCGGCTTGAGCCGTCGCGGCAGCCGCCTCGGCCTCCTCCGCCTGCCGGTAGAACAAGAACGTGGTCACGCTCAGGAAGATCGTCGTCATCACAAACGTGATCACCGCGATCTGCAAACCCTGGTTCTCGCCACGCATGCCAGATTCCTCCACACTGCTCGTCGAATCCGCCGCTTTAGCCTGCGCAGGTGTACAGCACTACCCTTCCCTGCCGCGCCATCTGCATGGCAGGGCACACTGCGCAGAAAAGTGCTGCTCAGCTTTGAGTTTAAATAGCCGCCACCCCATCGTCAAAGAAAAACCCGCCACGTGGGCACCGCCCGGGGTCGGGCCAAGCCCACGGACCGCGGTCCGTGGGC
>JAIMBC010000253.1 GCA_023511675.1 Pirellulales bacterium | reverse complement strand
GTCTGGATGCAATCGGCATACTCCAGCAGCGTGCCGGCAGGATACTGGTAACGGTGCACGCCGGAGACGATGCCGTAGGTTACGGTCGGCTGGAAATCCGTGGCCAGCAGGAAGGGGTTTCCCACGGCAAAGACCCAGTCTCCCACACGGATGCTGTCGCTATCTCCTAGCGTGGCGTGGGGAAAATCCTCTCGGCCAAACAACTTGAGCAGGGCTACATCGCCCACCGGGTCCATGCCCACGATCACCGCATCGTACAGGCTGCCGTCGGGCAGGCCGCACTTCATCACATCTCCCGCGCCTTTGGTCACGTGAAAGTTGCTCAGGGCATAGCCGTCCGGCGAGATGATCACGCCCGATCCCCCCCCCTGGCCGCCGGCGGCGAAGATGGCAATCGCGGCCTGCATGGCGCGGGAGACCACCGCCACGCGCTGGGCCTCTGCGCGCAGCACGGCGGGATCCACCTCCCCACAGCGGGCAGCAGGTGCTGCAATCAACACCACACAGGCCAGAGCAACGGGCAGGGCACGCATTAGTCGATCAGCCTCGCGTCGCAGATGTGGAGAAAGTCCGAGATATCCAAGTCGTCTCCGAAATCAACCAGGATCAGCAGGCGGCGCACGCCGGAGATGTCCAGGTCGATGGCCAGCGGCGGGGTTTGACCGGTGAGCGTGGTTTCCAGCAAGGTGCGGGCATCGCCCTGGATCACCAGCCGCACGGAACCGCGTGGGCGGACCGCATCGTCGATACCGGCGATGGCGGTCAGGCGCCGATGCGTGCCGGGCAGCCGCCAGACGAGTTCGCTGCGGCTGCGCAGCGCCAGGCCCTTGGCGAATTTGCGGCCGTCGAGCTGCAGCTCGTTGGAGAGAAAGCCGCGGTTGCGGCGCGGGGCGTACAGCTCGGCCAGGACGGGTATGGCAGAGGCTGCGGACACATAATCGGACCAGTTCGCTCGTTCCGGTTCGAGGTCGGAGAGGTACTGCACGGCGAACTCGATGCGAGCGACGTGCCCGGCTGCTACGCGAAGGCTAACGCCTGCCGGAGTGGTGACCTGCCACGGCTCTTCGGCCGACCCGGCCTGCGGCAGTTGCACGCTCTGCACTTCGATGGAGTGGCCCGAGGCCGTGGCAAGCCGGCAGAAGGCCTTGGGCAGCGGCTGAGCCGGGGGGTGGAAGTAGATCCATCCCTCGATGCGGTTTCTCCTCACGGAAAGCCGCTCGCCATCCAGCATGAACGCCACCTTCTCTTCGTCTACATCGCCGAGGACTCCGGTGAGAAAGTCGAGCGTCTTCTGCCTGCGCACCACCAGTACATCGCCCGTATGCTCTGCTGCGGCGATCTCTTGCCAGCGGTGCGCGAGTTCCCCTTCGGGAGGCCTCAAGCGGACAGCGGCCACCCGAGCCGCCGGCAGGCGGATCTCCGCACCCTCCACCAGAGATACCACAGCGCGGCCGCCGCTGACGGAGTAGCCGTGCCCGGCTAGCCGGCTGCCGTCGATGAGTTCTACCCACACCCGCGGCGGTGCTGACGAGAACTCGGCCGTGCCCACAGGTTCCAGCCCGGCCAGCTCAGCCGCTGGTAACGACTCCCGGCCGAGCGGCGTCTCCAACAACACGCCGGCGGGAGACAACTCGACAAGCTGGCCCTGCACTGTCCGGCCGTCGAGCAGGGAGGCCTTGAACTCCAACGCAACGGCCAGCCAGGCCAGTAGCAAATACGCCATAAGCAACTCTGTTCCATTAGGAAAAGGTGGAACCGCCCTTAAGTATATCCGACGGCTCGGCCCGCCGCACGCCACCCTGGAGCCAATTCGACCACCCATGGCTTAAAGGGCCGCCCCCCTGGGGCCCAAGCAGGGCATCGCGCCCGCAGCGGCCTGGGCGGAACGGTTCGACGCAATCCAAGAACTCGACCCCGTCATCGCGCCCGCAGCGGCCTGGGCGGAACCGGTACCCCATCCTCCAGGTGCCTGCTGGGCCGAGCCAGGGGGCGATCGCCGGGAGGCGTTCGCCCGCGATCACCGTTTGCCGTACGGTGGACCCCAGGCACCCCTGCGCCATGCGCATCGCCCCTGGCCAGAGCTGCCAGGGAGAAAAGCGGCGTTTTCGTGGCGGAGGCGGCTGGCGCAGCGCGATGGTCTGCTGGGTTGTAAGAAGAAGCCCCGCGCTCGTGGCGAAAGACGGCCCTACGTTTGCAATCCAGGGGGGGCGGGAATGCCGGGGTCGGGTATGCCGCCAAGCTGCCGGTAGCCGGGGTCGGTGAGGCCAAAGGCGTCGGCCACACGATTGTAGAAGGCGAACAGGGCCGTAATGTACACGGCCTCCGCGATCTGTTGTTCGCTCCATCCGGCATCGCGCAGCCGCTGCACATCTTCACGCCTGGTACGCCGGGAGCTGCGCGTCAGCAGCCCGGCGAAGTCCAGCAGCGCACGCTCGGCCGCTGGCAGATCGGAGGGGACTTCCCCTCGGCTGAGGTGTTCGATCAATTCGTCGCTGCCGCCCTGCAACTGCAGGAAATAGCCATGGGAGCCGACTCAGTAGGGACACTGGTTGAGGCCGGAGACGTAGGTGGCGATCATCTCCTTTTGCCGGCGCGTCAGGTATCCGTCGCTGAAGTGCAGGGGGTACGTAAAAGCAATGAGGTGCTGCAAGAAGTCTGGGCGGAGACTGAAGCACTTGAGGATCTCTGGGATGCGATCGCGGCCTGGGTGATCTGCCTTCCATTGCTGGTAGATGCGGGCAAGTTCTCCCTGTGCCTCTGCATCGTCGATCCAGCGGATGAAGGGGGCCGCGGTCATGGTGCGACGCTCCGGGAACGCAGGGCGGTGGCCTGCGTGGCCTGCTCGATCACCAGCAGCCGGTCCACACCATCGGGTACGACCTCCTGCCGAGAGCCGTCGGGCCAATGCACGATCAAGCGATCGACACGGTTGGCCTTGCCCAAACCAAAGGTCACGGGCAGCTCCACCTGCGAGAGATAGCTGCGTGTGGGCATGACCTGGCGGCGCTGCACAGTGCCTGCGGCGTGCGCTTCGATCCAGGCGCCGATGGCATCACGGTTGCAGTGGCGGCCGATGAGTTTGACTCGCAGCCAGTGGTGGCCGAGCCGCTGCTCGTTGCGGAGCAGGCGTGGCGGGCTGCGGATGGCCGTGATCAGGACATCCAGGTCGCCATCGTCATCGAAATCCGCATACAGCGCCCCGCGGCCCACCAGCGGACGCTCGAAATCTTGCCCCAAGCTTCCTGGCGGCATGAGCACGAACTCGGATTCGGCATCGGGACCGCAGTTGCAGAACAGATGGGGCGGCTGCTCATATTGCTGGCTCTCTTGCAGCTTGTTGATCTCGTCTTCGAGATGGCCGTTGGCAGTGAACACGTCGAGCCGGCCGTCCAGGTCGAAGTCGAAGAAGAACAGCCCGAATTTCAAGCGGGACTGGGAAGGCGGGCCGATGCCCGTCACATTGGCGTCATCCGTGAACTGCAACTCGCGGCCGTGCGTTACATACAACGCGGTAGGTTCATTGGCAAAGTTGCCGATGGCCACGCCCAGCGCATCGTCGTTGCGGAAGTAGGCGGCATCGATGCCCATCGCGCCTCGGGCATTGCCATTAGCATCGAAGGCGATGCCGCGTTCCGCTCCCAGTTCTTCGAACGTTCCATCGCCCCGATTCCGAAAGGCGAGGTTCTGCACCGTGTCATTGGCCACCACGAAGTCGATCCAGCCGTCGGCGTCGAAGTCCACGGGGATCAGGCCGAGGCTCTTGGCCAGAGGCACCTTGGTGATCGGGTTGCGGATTTGCACGCCCGCCCGGGCAGAGACATCCGTGAACTTGCCCTGCCCGTCATTGCGATACAGGTAGGGAAACGTGCCCGCGAAGGCATCCGGGCGGCAGTAGGCGCGCAGCCGGCCGGTGAGCCGGCAGTCCAGTGCCGTGTCGATTTCGCGGGACCAAACGACGTAATTGCACACCAGCAGATCGAGGTCGCCGTCGTGATCGTAGTCGAAAAACCCGCAGGCGGTGCTCCAGGCATCCTCCTCGCCGGCTACGCCCGCCTGCTCCGTGACCTCGACGAACCGCCCCTCCACGTTGCGAAACAGGCGGTTACGGCCCACAGCCGAGATGAATACATCGACCCAGCCGTCATTGTCGTAGTCGCCCACGGCCACGCCCATGCCGTAACAGGCGATGTTCAAGCCGGCCTCGGCCGACACGTCCGTAAACTGCCAGTTGCCGTCGTTGCGGTAGAGTGCCGTCGTCGGCCGCGGCCGGTCAGGCGGCACGTGCCAGGGCCAGAAGTCGGAGTTCACCAGCAGCAGATCTGGATCTCCGTCATTGTCGTAATCCAGGGCGGCGCAGCCACCTCCCATGGTTTCCGGCAGCAGCTTCTGGCCATACGCTCCATTCTCGTGTACGAACTGGATGCCCGCCGCTTGCGTGACATCCACGAACTGCACTCGCGGCAAGGGGCGCTTCGGCGCCACGCGCTTCGCCGCCTGCTGGGTCGGGATCTGCTTGTGCTCGGCGTGGCGCGGCCGCGTGGCGTACCAGTACACGCCGCCGGCCGCCAGCGCCGCTACTGCCAGCACGACCAGCGACCAGCGCAGGGCGACGCCGATGATTGCGTCGTCTCGCTCCAGTTCTTCTTCGGCCGTGTGCGAAGAACCAGCGGACGGCTGTTGCGGGGCGGTGGTGGGATCTTCAGGCGGGGGCTGGTTGTTTCTCATGTCTTCTGCGGCGGTTCCAGCGGCTGCACGGGCGGCGCGCCGGTCGGGAATCAGATTCTTTCCTGGAGGCGGGCGGGGCAGCGTGCGGAGGGGGCGTCAGGCTCGATAAGCAGGGTTGGCGCGCTGGCCTGGGGCGGGCCGTCGTCGGCCTGCGGCACGCGCTGCTGGCGCTGTTGGGCTTGTGGCGGCAGTTCGTTGGCAGGCGGTGCTCCCCGTACGCCAGCCGCCTGGGCATCCAGTTCCGGCGCGCCGGGGCGGTGCAGGTCATAGATCACGAGGGCCTCGGCGGCGCGGTTGGCGGCTGGATACTTCAATCGCGCGGCATTGATGGCATGGTCGCGCGCATTGTCGTCGGGCTTGTAGCGGCGATGCAACGCCTGGTGCCGGGCCGCCAGCTTCTCCTCACCCAGTCGCCGATAAATCAGTTCCAGATTGTAATGGGCAGGCACGTTCTCCGCATCGATCGACAGGGTGCGTTCGAACTGGCGGGCAGCCAGCCGCAGATAGCGATCCCGGGCCTGGCGCCGCTGGGGCGTGGCGCCGCGGGCCTCTTCCTTCTTGGCCAGGTCGAAGTAGGTCAGGCCGAGTTCGTTGATCACCTCATAGTCGAGGCTGAAGTCGAAGCCGCGTGCTTCCATTTCGGGCGTGCGGCTTTCCAGCACGCTGCGAAAGTTGTCCACGGCCGCGGCAAAGTGCCCTTGTTTGCGGTTGATGACGCCTGTCAGCCAGTTGAGCGTCCAGGGCGGCGCGGGGGGATCCGTGTGCCGCGCGGCGCGGCGCAAGGCCTCCACCGCTTCGTCGAGGCGGCCCTCGCTGTTGTACACGCGGGCCAGATTCAGCGGACCATCATACCGGCCCAGCTTCTCGACCTCTGCGAAGGCCTCCGCCGCCTGACGGAGCTGGCTGCGCACGCCCGCATTCTGGCCTTCCAACAGCAGCCCGATACCATAATCGTTCCAGCGTTGCCAGAGGGGGATGGGAGAATCGGCGGCGGGTGGCGGTTGCGGTCCGCCGCGTACGGGCAGCGTGATCACGTCCGCCGCCAGAGTGGTCACCGGCAGCGGGTTGCCGTAGGGACGGCCAGCCTGCCAGCCGCGCAGCGGCCGATCGCCCGGCTTGCGCCCCTCGGCGACGTATTGGACATAGCGGTGGTCGAACTTGCGATACTGCAATTTGACCTCGATGGTGACGGGCTCGCGGAGATTCTCGGGCAGCCGGAGGGCATAGTGTGCCACCTGGGCGGCACCGGGAGGAATCTGGTGGTTGTAGAGCGGCACGAAAATATCTTGCGGGTTGCGCCGGTCGATGCGGTTTCCCTGCCGGTCGAGCATGAACACGTTGACAAAGTGGGACCAGGGATCCACCTCGCCCTCCGGCGAGATGCCGCCGGAGCGGCCGATCACGCGGCCGCCGCTGGTCACGCGCACATCGAGCCATACCTCGTTCGAATCCGCGGTGCCCTGGGTGAACACATGCCCGATTTTGAGCGTGCGGATCACCGCTTGCAGCAGGTATTCCTTGCCCGCTTCCAGCTCCGGTAGCAAGGGGCGCAGTGGCCCCAGCAGCCGGCCGTCCACGCTGCCCCCTTCGCGCAGGCCGAAGATGTCCACCCGCATCGTGCCGTGCAAGAACTGCCGGTGGCGCTCGATGTACTCCGGCTCATTGCGCATCCAGGGCAAAGCCGTGTTGGCGGCCGGGAAGAAGTGATCGTGGATCGACAACTCCGACGCGCCGGGGAACACGCGCGCACCGAAATCGTTGGCCGGCACCAGCGGCATGTGGCAGCCGGAGCAGTTCTGCACGGCATGCTCGGGATAGTAGAAGCTGCGCGCCCCATGTCCCGAGACGCCGCTGAGCAAGTAGGAGTCGTAGTGATTCTGGCCCCGTACCCACTTGTAGTGGTTCAATTCCTTCGGCAGGTGGACTTTGTGACA
Organism: Pirellulales bacterium; assembly: GCA_023511675.1. GTDB lineage: Bacteria > Planctomycetota > Planctomycetia > Pirellulales > JAIMBC01 > JAIMBC01. The sequence continues at coordinate 2,106 of JAIMBC010000253.1, read as the reverse complement.
GGTGGAACAGAACTCCGCGGTCTTGTGGAGCGGCTTGAGGAACGTCTTCTTGTGGAAGGCGGGCTTGGCCTTGACCAGCAGCTCGTTCAGCCATTGGGCCACGGGGTTCTCACTGAAGGTAAAGGGATAATGCGTGGGTTCCTCGATCGTGTAATCCGCATTGCCGCGCGTGCTGTTGACATGCACGATCGCGTGGCACACCGTGCAGGTGATCCCCGCGTGGGCCGTGGGATCGTTGACCAGGTCATACGCCGGGTCGCTGAACTTGCCGCTGAAAAACGGCACGGGATCATGACACCCCGCACACCAGCGAGATGCCTGCACGTTGCCGTCCCGCTTCAACGCCACCTCGCGCGTCTCGCGAACGGAAAACAGGTAGAAAGGATTGTTGAACGAGCTGAACCGGTGCGCACTGTGAAACCACCCCTCATAAGCCTTGGGATGGCACTTCAAGCAGTACTGATCGGCCATCAGCACGTGCTCCGGGATGAAGTTCCCACTGGCCGTTACCGCCAACGAGGGAAAGAAGTATTTACGGCCTTCCTTCGGGCCGGCCACATTCCAGCGGCGGGGATCGTGCGAGTGCAGAAAGACCATCCCCAGCACCACCAGCCCCACCACAAACGTATAGGCCAGCCCCACACGCCATTTGATCCGCGGCCCCGCCAGACGGTGCAGCCAGTACAGCCACGCCGCCGCCAACGGACTGCACACGTGCAGCCAGTACACAGTGTTCCGCGCCCAAGGCAGCTTCAGCTCTACGCCCGCCACACGCAACAGCAAAAACCCCGTCACGAGCACCAACAGGCACACGGCAAACAGGGCGTACCCCACGCGCACCGCCCGGCGATTGCGCCTCTGGCGGGCATTCATCATGTGTACCACGCCAAACACCAGAAAGGGCACCACGAGCAACAGCCCCAGCAGCAGGTGCCCCAGGAACATGTACTGGTAGAAGTAGTTCTCGAATGTCTCGCCCGTTGCCCATTGTGCAAAGGTCACGCTGGCGAGATAGCCGCTGTTGGCCCCCAGCAAGGCCAGCAAGGCAAAGACCACATACAACAGCTTGCGCAACCGCGGCCCCACGGCCGGCACGTACTTCTTGCGCCCGGGGTGCGGTGTGGTTCCTGAAGGTGTGCTAACAGCCATAGACAGACAGACTCCCAAGGATCACAGCGGGCAGGCATGACTGCGCCGGCGTGGGCCGCAGACGTAGCAAGACTGCCGCGCCGTGTCAGGGCGCCTGCAAGCGGCTGCGTAAGCCGCTGTGTGAAGCCCTGGCCTCGGCGCGTACAGACAGTTTGCCCCTCCCACAAACGTCACACTGTGGGCCTGGGCGGGCGGTCGATCCGCTGCCTCCAGCCATGCGGCAGGATGGGGCCCCCCTCGCCCACCGTCCACATGGGGCAGGGCAGCGCACCAAGGGAGTCGTCAGTCAGTATCGCGCATAGGTCGCTCTTCGACAGGATGACATGCGGCACCGGCAGCGGGGCAGGCGCCGGGCCGCGCCGGCAACTCGCCCCGCGACAGGGCGCTTTCGGCAGTGAAGCCCCCTGCGAAGCGGCAGCACGGGCCTTGGGCGCTTCACTCGCTGCCGGCTTTCCCGCTAAATGCACGTATTCGCCACAACCAGCTCGCGCAGCAGATGTGTGCGAGAGCAATGCCAGGCTCGCCGCCGAAATACACAACGCCGTGCGAACCGCTGCCCACACGATGCCGCTGATTTGCTCCGCGCGACGAGGAGTCGTCATCTCAAGGGTCACTTCGCTTTGCACCGCCTTGGCACGCCGGCGGCTGATGACCGATTAACCCGATTCTAAGTCGCCAGCAAAACCTGGTCAAGCAAGCCCCCCTTAACGCGGCGGCGTAATGCCTCCAGCCCCATCCCATGCCGCACACGGCACATGGCATTTGCCAGAGAGCACCAACTGCCACGCGCAAGCCCCTTTCAAAGGCGTCCGTTTGGCTCTGGGGTCGGCTTGGCTGGGCTCGTGTGCCTGGGCCGGGCAGGTGGTGCTGGTTCGGGAGTACCGGTTTGGTGCTAGGAGGGTGATGCAGGGGGCCTGGGAGCTGCTGAGCGGGGGCTGTGGGAGTGTATTGGCGCGT
>JAIMBC010000252.1 GCA_023511675.1 Pirellulales bacterium | reverse complement strand
GCACCACATCTGGTTCCAGACGTTCCGCCAGGCGCTGGGCCTCGCGTCCCGACTCGGCCTCGCCCACCACCTCAATGTCTGTTCCTGCTACCAGACTGCGGATACCGCAGCGCACCACCTCGTGATCGTCTGCGATGAGCAGCTTGATGGCCATGGGGGTGCCTCAATCTGGGCCAGATTCGCTCTGGCCCTGCGGGGGGGAGGGGGGCAAGGGCAATTCGATGTACAGGCGTGTTCCCGCGCCGGGCGCGCTTGCTACCCGCACATGGCCGCCGAACAGCCGTGCCCTTTCCATCACCCCACGCAGGCCAAAGCGATCGGCTGGCAGCCGCGTCGCATCAAAACCATGTCCCCAATCGATGATCTCCATCTGCAAGCGGTCGTGCTGCTGGACGATGCGGACGGCCAGCCGCTGGCTGCCGCTGTGCTTCACCGCATTGTTGAGTGCCTCCTGCACCATGCGAAAGATGGCTCCTTCCAGCAGCGGATCCAGCCTTACGAAATCCACCTGGTGCTCCAGCTCCACACGAGGCCCATCTGGCCGACGCAGCGACGACACCAGGTGTTCGACGGCAGCAATCAACCCCAACTCGTCCAGCAGCGGCGGCCGCAACCCATTGATCAGTCGCCGGGCCTCCTCGATGGCCGAACGCAACAATCCAATCGCCTGCTGGACTTGCTGCCGCAGCCCCGAAACGGCCCCACGCTTCGGTATTTGCAGGGCCTCCAGTTGAATCAGCGCTGCCGTAACCTCCTGCACAAAACCGTCGTGGATCTCGCAGGCCGTCAGGCGCCGGTCGCGCTCCTGTGCCTGAACCATGTGTTGCAGTGCCCAGCGTTCCGCCTCCAGGGCCTGGTGGGCCCGCGTCATGTCCGTCACATCGCGAAACACTGCCACCCCGCCGCGGATGCGTTCCTGCGCGTCGCGCAACGGCGTGGCGGTAACCCGTAGCCACAGCCCCTCCGGACGCCGCTCATTGCGGACGAACATCTGCACCTCTCGCACCGTCTCTCCCCGCATTGCCTTGACCAGCGGCAGCTCGTCCGCAGGGTACAGAGTGACCTGATCGGACAAATACAACCCATATCTCTCGGGCCACTGCTCCGGAGGTCCCGTGACAGGCCCCAGTCCCACGATCTCACGCCCTAGCCGGTTGAACAGCACGAACTGCCCGTGCTCGTCCACAACCGCCACCCCCTCCCCCATGGAATCGAGAATCAACTGCCAAAGCTGCCCCGCTGCATGGAAAGCCTCGCCAGCCGCTTCGGGGCCGCGCGCCGTTGACAGGCCGCCTTCCGACGCCCCACTCGCCTCCTCCAGCCAGCCTGCTCCGCTCTGCACGTTCGCGCCCAGACGTGGATCGGCTTGGCGCAACATCGCCCCCTCGCGCTCAGATTCTGCACGCTGTGCGCGGAGTTCCGCCAACTCGGCAAACAGGCTCGCTTCGCTTTCGGTACGGCTCACAACTAGCTACTTGTGCGCGGCGGGGTTTTCCGTTCCGGCAACTTGTCAGAGCCGCCCCCACTACCAGTTGCATCATACACACAGGCAGCGGCATGAACCAGTCGGCGCGGAAAGGCACTTTTCCCCCACGCCAGGGCCGCCGGCAGACGCCACGTATGGCCCTGGACATCTTGCAGAATGTGAGCCGCCGGCCCGTTGCGGCCCCTGGGCCCCGTCAGAAATAACAAGGGCCTGGCCGGCCGTGCGGGCGGCCAGCCAGGCCCTTCAACCGTGAAAAGACGGTGGTAGCCCTGGATGGGCAGTAATCGCCTTGCTAGTGCGAGCAACTCCTAAGATTCACGGTTCTGCCATTCGCCTGGGCTTACTGGCCCGAGGCCGTGCGGGCGGCCTCGGGCTAAGCGTGGGTCGAACGCAACTGACCCTGTGTGAGAGCAGTTTCCGTGCCAAAAACCTCGCAGCCCATGCACTGGATGCCAACACCAAACGCAAACGCTTGCCTAAGTTGGATTTGATGCTGAACTTGCTCAGGCCGTCTATGCACCCTCACCCGCTTCCCGCAGGCGGCAACGTGTAATTCTTACAATGGGGGGCATTCGGCCCGGAGGCGGGATCGCCTTCCTCCGCACCATCCCAAAACACCCATGTTCTCCAGAGTACTGGGATAACAGTGCCACGCTGCCGCGTAAGCAGTGCGTGGGGGTTCCCACTTGTCCCCAGGGTCCTGACTGAACGTGCTGCCTGCGAGGCTCCGCCTCGGTCCTCCGCATCGCCGGTACGTGCCACCATCCAAACTGCCCTTTCCGCCCAGGGCCGGTGGGCTCGCAGTGATCCCTATCATCTGGTGTTAGAGCACGCCAGCCAGGCTGGGCCTTTCCTAGGGCCCCCCCATTCGGCTATGGCCTTCGACTTCCGTGCCAGACGGCCGCTCGCCCGCCCGGCCGCCAACGTGCTGGCACACGTTTACCTGAGAGTGCGAGTATCCCGCCCGCCGTATCCCACGGCCCTGGCCAGCGTCTGCGGTGCCCTGCCAGGCGTGCCCTGCATCAGCGGTAGTCGTCGCGGATGGGATAGAACACGTCGATAGCGCGCACCGGCCTGTCGCCGGCAATCACCTTGTGGGGCACTCCGCCGGGAATGCGCCACATGCCGCCGGCCCGGACCACGCGCGATTCGCCGCCCACGATGAATTCCGCCTCGCCCTCCAGCATGTAGCCAAGCTGTTCGTGCGGATGGCTATGTTCCTCCACCACCGCGTGGGGCTCGAACTCCACCAGCGAGACCATCACGTGCGCGCCGTGCATGGTATAGATGTCCACTCCCGGAAAGATGCGGTGGTGCGAACATTGGCTCTTTTCCACGAAATAGGGTTGCATATTGCAGCTTCCTGTTGAGGTTTCCTGACCTTGCGATCGTGTCACGCTGGGCTGGCGACCGTTCTTGCAACAGCCAGCCGTGGGGGCTACACAGATACCGAAAGCGCGGTGCTCATGCGGCGGCCTCCAGCAGTTCGGCAATCCGCAGCAGCCGGTTGTACTTGGCCAGCCGTTCGCTGCGCTGGACGGCGCCGATCTTGATCTGTTCAGCGGCGGTGGCCACGGCCAGGTCGGCGATGGTTGTGTCCTCGGTTTCGCCGCTGCGGGCAGAAACCACACGGCGATAGCCGGCGCGGTGGGCCAGGCACATCAGCTCGAGCGTCTCGCTCAGCGTGCCAATCTGGTTCAGCTTGACCAAGACGGCATTCGCCGCTTGCCGGCGGATTCCTTCCAGCAGGCGGGCGGGATTGGTGGCGAACAGATCGTCTCCCACAAGCTGCACGCGATGGCCCAGCCGGCGGGTAAGCTGTTGCCAGCCCAGCCAATCGTCTTCGGCCAGGCCATCCTCGATGCTGGCCACGGGAAAGGCACGAGAGAGGGCATCGAGCCGGTCGATCATCTGTTCGGCGGTGGCGTGCGTTTGTCCTTCGGCAGTCAACACATAAGTGCCGTCACGATAGAAGTGCGTTGCCGCCACGTCGATGGCGAGCTGAACATCTGCCGCCGGCCGCAGTCCGGCTCGTTCGATGGCGCGGGTAAGCACCTCTAGTGCCGCGGCATGATTGGGCAAGCGCGGACCGAAGCCTCCCTCGTCAGCCACTAGCCTGCCCTCATGGCCCATGTCTGAGAGCAGACGAGAAAGAGCGCGGGACAGCCTGACCAGCCACTCCAACTGCTGTGCGTAATCTGTCGAGCCGGTGGGCAAGGCCATGAAATCCTGGAAATCGAGGTTGCCGCCGGCATGTAATCCTCCGGAGATCATGTTGGTCATGGGCAGCGGCAACCGCGGAGCCAGCACGCCAGCGTCAGCCGGATGCGGCTGGCGAGCGAGCAAACCGCACCAGAGCTGATGCAGGTGCACGAACAGGGGGAGGCGGCGGCTGGCGGCCGCGGCATGGGCCACGGCCAGCGAGACGCCCAGGATGGCGTTGGCTCCGAGCCGCTCCTTGCTGGGCGTGCCATCCAGTTCGCGCAGCCGCTGGTCGATGGCGGATTGCTCGGTGGGGTCGCAGCCCAGCACGGCGGGGCCCAGCACTTCTCTCACGTGGTGGACCGCGCGCCGCACGCCGCGGCCGCCATAACGCGCTGAGTCGCCGTCGCGCAGCTCGCGTGCCTCGGCACGGCCGGTGCTCGCGCCTGCCGGTACGATGGCCGAGCCGCAGGCCCCCGATGCGCAGTGCACTTCCACTTCCACGGTGGGGTCGCCACGGCTATCGAGCACCTCTCGCGCTATCACCCGTGCGATCGGATCCATCGCCGCATTACTCGTAGCGATCGACCGCCGGCGGGAGTGTGGGCATGTTCAGGCCGGTCACGCTGGCTGCTCCGCGCGACAAAACGCAAGGGCCGTCAGTGCATAAACCACCGCTATGCGCTCCAACTCAGCCAGCGGCACGCGCTCGTTGACCGTGTGGGCCCCCAGGGCTTGAGGTCCATGCGTGATGGCCGGTACACGGCCCCTGGAGACAAAGCTGTTGCCGTCGTCGACGAAAGGTTTGGCCCCCACGGGCAGCGGGGCGCCGCACACTGCCGCATAAGCTGCCTGAAAGGCCTGCACCAGGGGATCTTCCGGCGCGATCTCAAAGGCGTCGCGGCCGAGGGCGAACTCCCCCTCGATCTGCGTCCCGCTGGCGGCCGCCACTTCGGCCAGCAAGCGTTGGAATTCATCCCGTACGGCTGCGGGAGCAGTGCCGGGCAGCCAGCGGCGCGTGCCCTCCAGGACAAACTCCACAGGGGCCTGGTTGTAGATCTCTCCCGAGGCCACACGGCCGATGAACACGCTGGCCCGGCCGGCCAGGGGGTGCGCTTCCGCACGCAGCCTCCCATCGAGCGCTACCAGACGGCGTACCAACTCGGCGCCCGCGGCGATCACGCTTGGCTGCTCCGCTCCGCCCAGCACCTCGTGCACCGGCTCGCCCGGCCGGCTCACACGCACCCGCAACACGGCCATCCCCCGACCGGCCAGCGGTAAGCGATCTGCCAGGTACTCGGGCAACAGCACGCCGTCTCCCACATATCCCGCGTCGATCAGGCGGTCGAGCTGGCTGCCGTCTCCCCAGGGACTCTCATGCAAGTCGTGCGCGGTTAGCAGCACGGTGCCGTGCCTGAGCAGCCCTGTATCTCGCAAGATGCGCAAGGCCTCCACGGCGGCCGCAATGCCGCCCTTCATGTCGCTAGCGCCGCTGCCAAACAGTACGCCGTCATCCACGCGTGGCGGCACAAAGGGCAGATGCACCGTGTCCAGATGGCCATTGAATTGCAGCGTGCGGCCCGGCAGCCCGGCGGCGTAGCGGCACGCCACGGCGGGCGACTCGCGCCAGCCCGCCTCGGGCCGCTCCACCTGAAAACCATCTTCTTGCAACAGTTCCGCCAAGCGGTCTGCCACTGCGCGGGCCTGGCGTGTGGGGCTGGGTACCTCGACCAGGGCGACCGCGGTTTGCCGCAGCCGCTGTGGCTGGAGTGCAGCACGCACCTCTGCCACGAGCGAGTCGGCCATGCCATGCGGGGGCAGCAACGTCATGAGCGGCACCTCACCAAACGGCGGGCCTCGGCAGCCAGGTCGGCGGGCGAGCCGCGCCGTCGAAAATGTTCGTTTCGCCTGTCACCCTAGCGAGGCAGGCCAAGCATGTCTAGCGGGCAGCGCCGCTGGTGTGATCGGCGGTCACAGACCGGCGAACGGGGCGGTGACTCTTGCTCAGATGCCGGGGACCAGCCGGGTCTTGGTCCGCTCTTGGACGGTATGGACAAACCCACGAATGGCTTTGCGCAGATGCCGAGGACCAGGCGCATGGCGTATGACGAAGCCTCGGCAGCGGTGCCCCTTGCTCCCGTGGCCGAGGCGGCGTAGACTCATAGACCGACGTTGATGTGTTGGCGCCCGCCGCGGCATGCTCTTCGCGGGAGACCGCAAGCAGGTTGCCAGCGCAGCTTCCCTAAGAAGCGGAGGCGGTCATGGCACCACAGATGGTGCGCTATGCACACCCGCGGTTGGGGCGGCGGCAGGTCGTACAGGCTGGTGCCGTCGGTTTGTTGGGCCTGGGCATGAACCACCTTGCCGCCTTGCGCGAGGCTGCGGGGGTGGCGGGCGAGACTGCCAAGGCTCGCGCGTGTATCTACATTTTCCTTTCAGGCGGGCTGGCGCAGCATGATAGCTTTGACCTCAAGCCGGAGGCTCCAGAGGACATCCGGGGAGAGTTCAAGCCAATTGCCACGGCAACGCCGGGTATTGAGATCTGCGAGCATTTGCCCATGCTGGCGCAGCGCAGCGAGCTGTGGGCGCTCTGTCGTTCGCTCACGCATCGCTCCAATGACCACTCCGCCGGCCACATGATCATGCTGAGCGGCCGATCGGAGCTGCCGCCGGGGTTCGACCCTGGCCGGCCGCGGCGGCAGGACTGGCCCTCGATTGCCGCTGTGGCTGGCGCCGTGACGGCGCCGCGCAACAACTTGCCGCCCGCCGTGGTCTTGCCGGAGCGGTTGATCCATTATTCCGGGCGGGTGATCCCGGGCCAGTTTGCGGGGTTGATGGGCAGCCAGCGTGATCCCTGGTTCATCGAGGCATCTCCTTACCATCCGCGGTCGTACGGCGCATATCCGGAGTATCACTTCGACCATCAAGAGCGTGGTGCGACGGACGATCGCGTCTTTCAGGCTCCGAACCTGGTATTAGCTGAAGGCCTGGAGGGGGCTCGTTTTGCTGGCCGCGTGGGACTTTTAGCGCAGATCGAGCGGCAGCGGCAGATGCTGGACCAATATGCCGAGCAGGCAGATTTCGACCGCTTCCGGCAGGGGGCAATTTCTCTGCTGCTGGATCCCAAGGTGCGATGGGCGTTTGACGTGACGCGGGCCGACGAGGCCACGCAGCAGCGCTATGGGCGGAACAGTTTTGGCTGGTCGTTGCTGATGGCCCGCCGGCTGATCGAGGTTGGCGTGAATCTGGTTCAGGTGAACCTGGGCAATAACGAGACGTGGGATACGCACGGCGAGGCCTTCCCGCATCTGAAAGAGAAGCTGTTGCCTCCGACAGACCGGGCTGTTTCAGCCTTGCTGGACGATTTGCATGCCAGCGGGCTGCTGGAGAGCACGCTGATTGTGATGGCCGGCGAGTTTGGCCGCACGCCGAAGATTTCTCATTTGCCGCAGTATTACAAGCTGCCTGGGCGCGACCACTGGGGGGCCGTGCAGACGGTGTTCTTTGCCGGCGGGGGCGTACGCGGCGGCACGGTGGTCGGTGCCTCCGACAAGATTGGCGCCTTCCCGGCAGCGCAGCCGCAAACGCCTGAGAACATGGCGGCCACGATCTACCACTCGCTGGGCCTTCCCCCCACCACGGCCTGGTTCGACGAACTCAAGCGGCCGCATCACATCTACCATGGCGAGCCCATCGCAGGGCTGTTCTAGGCCCGCTGGATGCCCGCGCGGGCCCTACCCGCATGCGGTTCGTAGTGACCGGATTCATCCGGTCCTGCCTGCTTGCTCACAGACCGCATGAATGCGGTCGCTACAAACGTGCGGTCACTACAAGCGTGCCGCGTGGATCGCTAACGTGCGAAGAGCTTGATGGGCGGCCTAACTTGCTGCCGGATGTGCGGCGGGGCCAGGCTCGGTCCACCAGCGCGAGACTAGCCCAGCCCGTGGCCCAACCGCATGGCACGAACCTGGTGCTGCTTGGTGCTGCTATTCCAGGTGCGTGAACCAGCGGCGGGCGGTCTGTAGCAGCAGCAACGATGTGGCGATGGGACGCCTCGCGGTAACCAGGACTTGGTTCAGAATTGCCTCAGCGGCGTTTGATCACAAGCAAGGCGCGCGGGGCGGCATCGGCGCCGGACCATTGGTTGCGCAGCACTTCCGCCAACAAGCGGGCTGGGGCGTCTATGTAATCGGCCAACGTCTCCTCCAGCCGGGCGGCGGTAAGCGGCCGAGCGTCGTGCGAGGCATCGGCGAAGGCTGCCGACGTGGCAGCCAGCAAGATATTTCCCGGATGCAGCGGTTGCTGGCGTACGGAGAAGCTGGCAGATGGATCGATCCCCAGCGCCGGGCTGCAGGCAGTCAGCGGCTGCCATTCGCCCCCGGCAAACAGGTAGAGCCGCACCATGCCCGCCGCGACAAAGGTCAGCACTTCCGCGCCTTCAGCCAGCAGGCCATGAAAGAGACTGGCCGTGTGATCCCCGGCTGTCATGTGCCACAGCTCTTCGTTCAGGCGTGTCACCAGCGAAGGGGCATCCGGCACGTGTGCCGCATAACCGCGCAGCAGGCCCCGCAGTGCCGCAGCTTGCAGCGCCGCGGCAAGGCTCGACCCCTGGCACTCTCCCAACGAGAGCGACAGGCATCCGTCGCGGTGGGGGAACCAGTCGTGAAACACGCCTCCTACCGGACTGCCTTGGTCGCTAAGGCCGGCAATGTCCCACGAATCGCTCAGCGGAGCGATCTGGGGAAGCTGCGAATGCAAAACATGGCCCGCGGCCTCGAGCTGGCGGCGCCAGCGCACATCGCCAGCCCCGTCCAGCAACATGGCGTGGCGTTCGAGGTCGGCCGCCAGCCGACCGGCCACGATCTCCGCCACCGACTGGTCTCGATCGGTGAAGGGGCGGGCCTGCCGCGAGAAGAGCCACAAGGTACCCAAGGGCACCGTGGGCGTGGAGACGGGGAGGCACAGCGCGGCGTCGTACTTTTCTGGCATCCGCCAGGCGGGTGCGGAAGCTGGCTGCTCGATGGTGATGGCATGGCCGGCGAGCGCTTCGCCGAGGTTAAAGCGCACTACGGCGCCAACCATCCCGA
>JAIMBC010000251.1 GCA_023511675.1 Pirellulales bacterium | reverse complement strand
AGCGAGGAGCGAGAAGCGAGTGAGCGAGGGGGGAAGGGGCGAGCGGGTTGGGGACGGCGGGATGGACGGGGGGAAGGCGAGGAGTGATGGCCGCCTAGCGTTTGCACTCGCCCGGACGCGACGGAGCGCGTCCCTCCAAAGCGATCCGGACGCGACGGAGCGCGTCCCTCCAGGCCCACGGATTCAGGCCCGCGCTCCGTCATGGAGGACCGCGCTCCGTCGTGGCCGCGATTGGTACCTAGGGTTTGCGCTCGTTCGGACGCGACGGAGCGCGTCCCTCCACGGGGGATACGTCTCGTTCGGCGGATTGCCCTGGACTTCGATCAAGTGTTGCCTTCGCGCGGCACATTGGGGGCGAGCCGCTTTCGTTGGCGGCGCGCTCACTCGGCGTTGTCTGGCGGGGCTTGCTGCGGTATGGGCGGGGTGTAGACATCGTCAAGTTGGCCCAGGTTAGCCAGGTCGACCACGGCCTGCCACTGAGCATCGAGGGCGGTAAGATAGTCGTGCAGGGCCGCTGCCAGGTTCTGTTGTGCCAGAACGATCTCGTTGAAGCCTACCTGTTGGGGTTCGACCTGGTAGCGCCGCACGATCGCCTGGTAAGCCTGGTTGAGGCTGGGCAGGATCTCCTCGCGGTAATGCGCGGTCACTTCCAGGTTGGAGCGGTACCGCGCATAGGCCTCGGCCAGTTGTGCCAACAGCGCGTTCTCCACGGTCCGCACATGAGCGGCGGCGCGGACCACGCGCCCCTGCGCCTGGCGGATGTTGCCCTGGTTGCGGTTGAACACCGGCACCGGTAGGCCAAGCTGCAACTGGAACTGGTCGTTGCCGTTGGAATTGTCATGGCCCACGTTGAAGTAGGTTTCGAGATCCGGTAGGGGCGTGAGCTGCTGGAGACGCAGGTGGACCCGGGCCTGCTCCAGCGTGTTGCGAGCCGCCAGCACCTCGGTGTGCTGCGAGAGCACTCGCGATTGCAATTCGCTGAGGTCGAAAACAGGGGGCATCGCTTCGGCGGTGCCGGCAAGCGGGGCGGGGGCCAGCTCGGGCAGGCCCAGGGCAGCCGCGAGCTGTTGCCAGGCGGCACGGTAGGCGTTCTCGGCCCGCAGCAGGGCATTGCGGGCTTGCAGGGTCTGGGCGTAGAGCTGCAACGGTTCGTAGGGGGCCGCCTCGCCTGCGGCAACCTGGAGGAGCTGCAGCCGGTATACCTCGTCAAGCGAGCGGGCCAACAAGCGGTTGATCTCGACAGACTGGCGTGCGACCAGCAGGGCGAAGTACGCGTCGCGAACCTGTGTGGCCACTTCGACCTCGGCTCGGCGTAGGGCCACCAGGGCATTAACGTAATCGAAGCCTGCTACGGCCTGGGCCAGCGTGAGCTTGGCGGGCAGCACCAGCAGTTGCGAGATAAAGGCGCCCTGCTGGCCCGAGTTGTTGGTCGCTCCGGACCCAGGCTGCCATTGGTCGGCCTGCCATCCCAGAACCGGGTTCGGGTAGAGTCCCGCCTGGACGACGGGGCCGTAAGCAGCCTGCACGTCGGCTCTAGCTTGCCGCAAGAGGGGGCTGTTCTCCGCCGCAATCGACTGCAATTCGGTTAAAGAAAGGGGCTGGGCAGAGTCGGCATGCCCAGGCAGATCCTCCTTGGGGGGCAGCGGCGGCGGATGAGGATACGCTGCTTCTACCCTGGCCGCCCGCTCTTGTGGCGGAGCATCCTCCACGTCCAGCGGGGGGATCATCGGTCGGCCGCTGCCGGGCAGTTGAGGCGGCAGGGTGAACACATCCGGCCGTACTTCTGCTGGCGGTGCCTCGAGTTCGTCTTGTTCGGACAGCCCTGGCAGGTTCTGAGATGGGAGCCGCAGCCGGGGCGGAACCACCTCCTCCGCTGGCGGGGGGACGGAAGAAACGGCGGTCATCGCCGAATGTGCCTGCACGTCCAGGGGACCGCCACGCGCGGGGCGATAACCGCACGGGACCGCTACGTGCCGGCATCCCGCCAGCAACAGACAGCAGCACAAGAACGCACGGCGGTGCGGCCAAAGACGCGGCACATTGTGCCAGATTGCCGAACTTTGCATGGAAGGCCCTCGGGCAGCGTATCGGGCTTTACGAATAGGAAACTTGAATGGGTTTTGACGGCAATTCCCTTCCCCACACGGCCCGTTCGTCAATGGGCCGAAACGAGCGTGCGGGCCCTACGTGCCCGCACGGCACACCGCGCGCCTGCCAGAAGGTTGGCACCCGGCAGCAGGTGCGGAGGCATCCGTTAGTTGATGCTGCCGCGGCCGGCCGCATTCATGCGCGCAGCGTGCCCGCCGGCGTGGACATGACCACTGCGTGTTCGGCACAAAGCGGCGTGCCCTGCGGTTCAGACCAAGCGTACTGCCCGGCGCTTGCCGGGAGTTGCGATGAGACGTGGGCAGTGGCAGAGCGTCTGGCGGTGCGCGGCGGGCGCTACCAACCGGTGCTCAGCCCCCACAGGCCGGGCGTGACGAGTTCCAGGGAGTTGCCTGCCGGATCGCGCACGTAGAGCGAACGCCCGCCACGCGGCCAGGCCGCCTCGTGCTCGATCTGTACGCCATGGGCCTGCAAGTGAGCGCGCCAGTTGTCAAAGTCGGCGGCGGCAATGCCCAACGCGGCATGGCCGGGACCGCGGGCACCATGAGGCGGCAGCGTTTCGCCACGCAGCGTGGCCTCAGGCAAGAAGCACAGCAACACGCCCGTGCCCGCCGAGAAGAATACGTGCCGGCCCTCCTCGCGGCCGACACAATCCATCCCCAGCACGCCGTGGTAGAACGCGACGGCTGCATCGAGATCGTCCACGTACAGGCAGGCTTCTACCAGGGAGACTACTTGCGGCATGGCAATCGTTGTTCGGGCGGTTGCGAGATCCCTGCTGAGAACGGCCCGACATGCAGCACAGCCGTGGCACACGGTTGAGCCGGCCACTGGGCGACGTCTGCAAGCCGTGGCGTTTGGGCAAGTAGCGGGCCAGTTCTACGATGGCTCATCAGGGCAGCGTGCGTCACTGGGACGGCCCTTGGAAGCGGCTTCAGGAAGCGGCATGTCTTCGCAAGCCCAGGATCAACTCCACCTCGCCCTCTGGGCAGGCGGTGCGTTCTGCGATTTGAGCAGGCGTAAGCCCCAGATCAGCCAGCCGGTAGATCTCGGCGACGGGACGGTTCCCTGTGCTGGGAGCCGGCGGGGCAGGATGTGCAGCATCGTGCAACATGAAGCCGCTGGCGGCACCCGCCCCCCCGGCACCGACGTTGCCGGAGGGGCTTGGGGCCCGGGAATTGCCCGCCGGCACAGCGCCGCTCGATGGGGCGGAGGTGAGAGCGGCGGCCTGGGTGGTGGCTCGGCTGCCCCGGGCAGCTTCCAGCAGGCGTTCCAGCCGAGCGGCTTCCGCTCGCGCCTCGCGCAACAGGCCGGCCAGCAGCGCCGCCTTGCTGTCGATCTGAGCCATCAGGCTGCGTGCCAGTTCATGGAACTGGATTTCTGCCTGGCAGATCTCGTTACGCTCCCTTAGGAGCTGGCGGGCGTCGTTCAGAGAAGGGGAGGGGGAGGCAGCAGGCGGCGTGTTGGCGTAGGCAGCCCCGGTAGCACTGCGGCTGCTAGCATCGAGCGAGGAAGCGGCAGCCGCGTAGGCCTGGCGGCCGGGTGCGTGGGCGCGGTCTGGGAGTTCCGGCCATTGGGTCCGTGTGCGGCGTAGCTGCCGTTGTGTGCGTGCTATCACCCACAACACGGCGGCGAAGGCGGCGGCGAGAAAGATCCATCGCAACGGTTCGAGATTGGCCAAGAGCACCATGCATGCAACCTGATCAAGCCGGGCAATACAGATGGTCGGCACGGAGTTGTTGCCCGCAACTCAGCCTCGAGGGAATCCGGTTTTTTGCGGTTGGGGTTGATGGCTGGGGAGAACTATGCGGAGCCACCTTGGGTCGATCCGGGGGCGTCTTCAGCGGGTGCCGCGGGCAGCGCGCCCGGTTCGCCGCTGCTGGCCGCGGCGCGCTGCGCTGCCTCGTAGACGGTCCGCAGGGCTACTCCGTGCTGCTGGGCGGCGCGGGCGCACGCTTCAAACTCGGGAGCGAAGCTCGGCTGCTGGCCGCTGATCCAGCTTAGCTTACCCTCGATGGGGCCGTATGCCGTCTCTACCGTGTGCGCCTGCCTCTCCAGCTTGTGGCGCGAGACGGGCCAGCGACGCACTCCCAGCGTGCCCGTCTCCCGGAACAGGATTCGCTCGACCTTCTCAAGCAGCTCCGCAGGACACAGCACGGTGAGCTTTACCCCCGGCCGGTTCTTCTTCATCTGGATGGACGTGGTGTACACGTCGAGCGCCCCGGCTTCCCACAAGCGCGTTGTGCAGTAGCCGATCACCTCGCCGCTGACATGGTCGAGGTTGGTTTCCACCACCCAGGCCGTATCTGCTGCGAGGGCCTCGGCCGCATCTCCCACGAACAACCGCAGCACGTTCGGCTGCTGCTCGAGATCGCGCGTGCCGGCACCATACCCGATGCTGTGAATGGTCATGCTTGGGAACGGTCCGTAGGCGTCAACGAGCGTGGCCAGCAGTGCGGCCCCCGTGGGGGTGGTCAACTCGGCCTGGACTTCGGACTCGGCGATGGGCACGCCCCGGAGCAGCTCGGCCGTTGCCGGCGCGGGCACGCTCAGCCGGCCATGCTCCATGGTGATCTGGCCACCGCCCACGGCCACGGGCGAGCAGACGATCCGGTCGACCGCGAGCAAATCCCACCCCAGGCAAGTGGCCACAATGTCTGCAATGGAGTCGATCGCCCCCACCTCGTGAAAGTGCACCTTCTGAATGGTGGTGCCGTGCACACGCGCCTCAGCCTCGCCGAGGCGCGTGAACACGCGTCGCGCCAGGTCTTTCTGGCGGTCCGTCAGGCCGCTGTCGTTGATCAGTTGCACAATGTGATGCAGGTGCCGGTGCGCACGCTGCGGCTCGTGCTCAACACGCACCTGCACGGCGCGAAAGCCTTTCTTCTTCACCTCGCTGGCCGCCAGGCGGCAGGCGCCCACGGCAAGCGTGGAGAGGCCCTCGTTCAGCACTGCCAGGTCGATCCCCGCGTCCACCAACGCCCCCAGCATCATGTCGCCGCTGATGCCGCTAGCACAGTCGAGATAGGCAAGACGCACAATCGCTCCCCGGTACGAGACCTACGAAGTGATTTCCTCGCGCGCATGATTGTAAGGGCTGAGCTGAGGGCAGCAATGGCAGTTGGGCGGGCGGGCCGTGGGCTGAGGCGGGCCATGAGCTGAGGCGGGCAGGCGCAGCGAGCTTCGTCTGGACGCCTGGCGGACCAAGGCCGAAGGCTAGGGGGGCCCCCAGTGCTGGGATGCGCGCTTAGAGAGCGTCTCGGCCTTCAGCGATGCCAAGCGGGTGACAGACGGTGGGGCGCTCGCCGCTTGGCGATCAGCCGCGCCGGCCCACCAACCGCCGGCCCGGCAACCGCCGGCCCGCCAACTAAGGTGGCATTTGCCTTGGTAGCGGCAGAATGTGGCGTTACAATACCTCCACGCACCGGCATGGAGTTTTGCGCCTCTAGGCGCCGGCGTATGCCATGCCAGCCCCTGCTGCCCCGTCCTGAGGAACG
Organism: Pirellulales bacterium; assembly: GCA_023511675.1. GTDB lineage: Bacteria > Planctomycetota > Planctomycetia > Pirellulales > JAIMBC01 > JAIMBC01. The sequence continues at coordinate 3,205 of JAIMBC010000251.1, read as the reverse complement.
CGCGAGTGCCGCACACGCCGCCGGCTCACGGGCCGGAATCAGTGATGATCGATCTGCGGGATCCCCGTCTGGCCGCAGTGCTGGCCTGGCTGATACCCGGCGCGGGCCACCTCTACCAGCGTCGCTGGCCGAAGGCCGCGCTGTTCTTCATTTGTATTCTGGGTACCTTCCTGTATGGGATGGTGCTGGGAGAATGCCGCGTTGTGTATGCGTCGTGGCGGCCGAACGATCGGCGATTGCAGTTCGTGTGCCAGTTGGGCGTGGGACTGCCCTCGCTGCCAGCGGTGGTGGAGTGGGTACGCCAGCGCAACGGCAAGCCGCCGTTGTTTGGCGGCTGCTATCGCGCTCCGCAAGTATCGGGCAGCACCAACATTCCGGACGAGCTGGATCGCCTCAACCGCGATAACCCCCTGGGCTGGGATCTGGGCACGGTATACACCATGATCGCCGGTTTGCTCAATCTGCTGGCCATCTACGACGCCTACGCCGGCCCGGCACATGCGGTGCCGGCACACCCAGGCCAAGAGAAGCGCCCTCCGCCGCGCCGTACGTGATCGCATGAGCAGTCTCTTTGCGATGGTGCCTGCCCTGGCACGCTCGTGGTTCGAGCTGGCAGCGCTGGTACACCTGATTGCCGTGGTCAGCCTCGTTTACTCCGGCACGCGGCGTGAGGCGATGCGTGAGATCCTCTACGGCGCACTGCGTTCAGGGCTGTGGATCAGCGGTTTTTTCGTTTTGTTTTTCGTGGTGTTCTACCTCGTGGCAGCCTGGCTTTAAGCGACTGTGCGCGGCTTATCCGCCAAATGCGGAGTCAGGAGGGTGCCGTCTCGCTGGCAGGCGAAGGAACCGCCACTTGGTCTACCAGCTTTCCCCCTCGGCCGGCCGTGAACGCGGCTCGCCGTTGAGCCAACCGCCAGGCGCAAGCTAGAACCACGCTACGTCACGGGCGGCACAGGCCGCAGCAGCCGGCGCAAGGCCTGCTCGTCCCCCTCCACGATCAGCACGCACAGGTAATCGCCCTGCCTCCACATGGTGCGCGAAACACCTTGCGTGAACACAACCCTGCTTGGGGTGTTGGGCACTTGCGCCCCTCGCGCCACCTCACGAGCCCGCACCACATACAGGGCACCCTTCACACCAGCCTGCGTCACGTCGAACATGACGGCAGAGACGTTGACTAGCCGGCAGGTACGCCACTTTGTGCCCTGAGGCAGGCGAAGCTGCGGGAAGCTGGCGGGAACCTGCGCGGGCCACTTTTTGGAGGCCGGCATCCCATCGCCTTCACTCAGATCTTGCTGAAACTGCCCCGTGGCCTCGTTCGCCAGTTGCTGGGGAGTGGGTAAGGAGGCCGGCCGTCGATACTGCCAGATCACCAAGCCCGCCCCGACCACCAGAACCAGGCTCGCGGCCAGCACCATGGGGCGGCTGCTTAACCGCATGGCACGACGCTTGGAAGGTAGAACTGTGTCAGGTGCCAGGCAGCCGCTCCGAACACTTGTGTAGCCAGCTTCGTCGCGGCAGGCGGCGTGATCCGCTTCGGCGGAGGCAGGCGGCACGCACGACGCGCTTGCCGCATCCGACGAGGGTGCCAGCAGCGCCGCTTCAACTTCTACCAACGGCTCCACGCCTTCGCTGTGCGCCAGAGCCGACACGGCCTTGAGCAGACGGTCTTCAAGCCCGGCGGGCGCACGCACGTCTCGCAGCGCAGCGACCAGCGCCTGGTCGAACTGCTGCAAGCTGGCCAGACGCCGCCGCAAGCCCGCATCAGCGGCCAGTGCTGCTTGTACTTCTGCCAGTGCGGGATCGTCCAGGTCGGCAGTGTTGGGCCGACATACCTCCAGCGCGGCATGCAGGCCAGGCTGGAGTTCCTGGCCCTCACAGTTAGCCAGCAAGTGCCCAAGGCCTGGCTGCTCGTGTGGCCCGCTGGCGGACGCGCCGGCCGAGGGCTCAACGAGCGGGCCTTTTGATTCCTCCAGCCGACCTGAGGGCCTGCGGGGAGGGACGGGACCGGATGTTGGCCGGGGATCATCCATGGGATCATCCTCCCACGTGCGGGGTGCCTTCGCGAACCACCTGCGGCACGCCTGCCTCCATGCTGCCGTTGAAAGCGGGCTGCCCTGTGTGCAGCAGGGCGTCTCTCAATCGCTGTTTGGCACGTGCCAGACGGCTCATGACGGTTCCAGGCGGCAGTTTCAATTGCTCTGCTATCTCTTTGTATGAACAGCCTTCGAAGTAGAACATCAGCACGACGACCTTGAACTCGGCCGGGAGGCGGTCCAACGCTTGTTGCAACAGCTCCTGGTCGAAATCAGGCTCGTATGGCAGCTCCTCCGGAATCTGCTCCAGTTCGGTCGGATCCTCGTTGATCACCAGGCGCCGCGCACGAGAGAATTGCTTGAGGTACTGGCTGCGGAGGATCGCATACAACCAACCGCGAGCACACCTGGCATCCCGCAGCGAGTGATACGCGGCACAGGCAGCCAGGAAGGTCTGCTGCGTCAGGTCTTCGGCGTCAGCCGCACGGCCGGTAAGCCGGTACGCATAGGCGAACAGCTCACGGTGATACCGAGCCACCAACTCCGCAATCCCATCCTGCGGCTTGTCTTGGACCATGCGATCCGCCTATAGAGAGGAGCCCATCAGGCTCCCGTTTATTCCCGGCTGTGTGGTCGAAAGTCGGCGACCCCGCTTGCCGTGGCACCAACTGCAACCTACGAAATTGTAACTGGCTGGGAATATTCTCCCAAGGTCTGGGATCTTCCCTTTGGGAGGAGGCGAGGTGCATCCCTCCCCCATCCGGGCGCGGCACGGGTGCCGCGACGGAGTAAACAACCGCACACAAGTCAGAAGGTGTTGATATGAAGAAGTTTGCGTTCTTGCTCATGCTCCTGGCCATCACCTGGTACGGTGCCGGCTGCACTGGGGATAACGGTGGAGGTGCTCCGCCTCCGGCCAACGGTGGCACGACCACGACCGATGGTGCGGGTAATGGCGACGGCGAAACCACCGATCAGGAAGGCACCGAAGACGCCGACGAAGAGGCAGGTACGGAGGGCGAAGAGATGGAAGGCGATTCCACGGACGACGGTGGCGCCGCTGACGAGGGTGACGCTGCCGACGAGGGTGACGCTGCCGACGAGGGTGACGCTGCCGACGAGGGTGACGCTGCCGACGAGGGTGGCGCCTGTCTCTTAAACAAATATGA
>JAIMBC010000250.1 GCA_023511675.1 Pirellulales bacterium | reverse complement strand
CCTGTGGGTGGCTGAGATGCATGACTATCCGCTGGGCGTTGTCGGCCAGCCGGCAGGACGCATTCGCGTTCTGTATGACGACGATGGCGACTACCGCTATGACCGCGCCGAGCTGTTTCTGGACGGTGTGCGCTACCCCAACGGAGTGATGCCCTGGCGCCACGGCGTGCTGATCACATCGGCCCCGGATCTGCTGTTTGCCGCGGACACCGACCGCGACGGCCGCGCCGACGAGGTGCGGCCGTTGTTTACGGGCTTTGGCCAGGGAAACCAGCAGCACCGCGTGAACGGTCTGCAATGGGGACTGGACAACTGGGTGTACTGCGCCAATGGCGACAGCGGCGGCGAGGTGGAGTCTCTGCTGACAGGCCAACGTGTCAACATCAGCGGCCGAGATTTTCGCATCCGCCCCGACGAGGGGCTGCTGGACCCGCAGACGGGCCAGACACAATTCCTGCGTTCACGCGATGACTGGGGCAACTGGTTCGGCTGCAACAATGCCAATCCCATGTATCACTTCGTACTCGATGATGCCATGCTGCGGCGCAACCCGCACCTGGCCGTCGAACGCCTGCGCGTGGACGTGCCCGAGGTTCCCGGCACCGCTCCCGTGTACCCCATCAGCCGTACGCAGGCGCGCTTCAACGATCCGCACACCTTGAATCGCTTCACCTCCGCGTGCAGCGCCATGGTGTACCGCGAAGAGCTGTTTGGTCAGGCATTCATCGGCAACAGCTTTGTCAGCGAACCGGTACACAACCTGGTACACCGCGAAGTGCTCGCGCCGCAAGGCGTCACGTTCACCAGCCGGCGTGCGAGCGACGAGCACGAGCGCGAATTCCTGGCTTCGAGCGACAACTGGTTCCGCCCCACCATGCTGCGCACCGGCCCCGACGGCGCCCTGTGGATTGCGGACATGTACCGCCTGATCATCGAGCACCCTGAGTACATTCCGGCCGAGTTGCACCAGCAGCTCGATCTGCGCGCCGGCAGCGATCGGGGCCGCATCTGGCGCGTGCTTCCCGTGCATCAAACGCCGCGACCCTTCCCCCGGCTGGATCGCATGAACGCTGTGGAACTCGCCGCGGCATTGGACAGCCCCAACGGCTGGCAGCGGGACATGGCCCAACAGTTGCTCGTCGAGCGGGGCGACCTGGCGGCCGTCCCCGAGCTGGAGAAGATGGTGCGCGAGGCGGCACGGCCGCAGGCGCGGCTGCACGCACTCTGCACACTGGACGGCCTCAACGCCCTCAGCAACCGCGTCATCGAGCAAGCCCTGGCAGACGCCCATCCCGGCGTAAGGCGGCATGCCGTGCGGCTGGCCGCTCCGCGGCTGAATGACACGCCGGAACTGGCCCGCAAAGTGATCGGGCTTGCGGACGATGGCGATCTGCACGTCGTCCTGCAAGTGGCGTATGCGCTTGGTGAGTGTACCGATCCGCAAGCCGCTGCCCCACTGGCCCGCTTGATGATGCGTCATGCCCAGGATCCCTTTCTCTCTGCCGCCGCGCTCAGCTCCCTCTCACAACGGAATCTGGCAGACGTGCTGACCGCTGTGCTGGAGGCCGGAGAGCAGGCGGCCGGCGTTCTTCCGCAACTGCTGGAGCAGGCCGCCGCCATGGCAGACCGGCAGGCCGTCCAGCGCAGCCTGGCGCTGGTAACCGCCACTGCCGATGGGCGTTTGGCCCGCTGGCAGGTCGAATCGCTGGCATCGTTGTGGCACGTGCTGCAACGCCGACCGGACGCTTCCGGCAGCCTGCTGGCCGATCTGCCCGAGGCGCTGCGGCACAGCCTTGCCGACGCCGCGGAGCAGGCCCGCCTGATCGCCCTGGATCCCGAGGCCGACGAACCGTTGCGGCTGGCAGCGGTGCGCACGCTCGGCCTTGCCGTGCAGCGGGCAGAACAGGTGCAGGAGGTGCTCACCGCGCTGCTTTCGCCCCAGACGCCGCTGGCCGTCCAACTGGCAGCCGTGGAAGCCGCGGCGGATCTGCCCGAAACCGCACCGGCCGAGGCACTGATCGCGGGCTGGAGGACCTATGGCCCGGAGCTGAGGGCGCGTGTGCTCGATGTGCTGATGCGCCGCGAGAGATCGATCGACGCGTTGCTAGATGCCCTGGCAGACGGCCGGCTGGCCCCCACGGAGCTGGGAGCACTGCACCGCCAGCAATTGTTGTCCCATGCCGATGCCCGCCTGCGCGACCGCGCCGCGGAACTGCTCGAGGCAACCCTGGACCAGGACCGGCAGGCGGTGATCGCCCGGTATGCCGAGGCGCTCTCCCTCACCGCTGACCGCCAACGCGGACAGGAGGTCTTTCGCCAGCGCTGCAGCTCCTGCCACCGCCTTGCCGACATGGGACACGCCGTGGGGCCGGATCTGGCAGGACTCACCGACCGCTCGCCGCAGGCCATGCTCGTGGCGATCCTCGACCCGAATCGCGCCGTGGAGACGCGTTTCCAGAGCTACACCGCAGTAACCGCCAGCGGACAGATCTTCACCGGCTTGCTTGCTAATGAGACAGGCAACAGCATCACGCTGCTGGCTGCCGACGGCAAGCAAACCACCCTGCTGCGCAGCGAGCTGGAGGTGCTCGAAGGTACGGCACGCTCCCTGATGCCGGAGGGGATCGAGAAAGACATCTCTCTGCAAGAGATGGCGGACCTGCTGGCATATCTTACGAGCTTTCGGCCTCCGCGCCGCACGTTCGAGGGCAACCGGCCCTAGCTGGTACGTCCCGAGGCGCTGCGCGGCGAACTCTGGCTGCTGGCCAGCCAGGCGGAAATCTACGGCACCACGCTGGTGTTCGAACCCGCTTTCCGCAACCTTGGCTACTGGGGCAGCTCAGACGATCATGCCGTCTGGTCCCTGGAAATCGTGGAGCAGGCCACCTACCGCGTCACCCTGGACTTCGCCTGCCACGACGGCACCGCCGGCAATGTGTTTGTGCTCAGCGTCGGCGGGCAGCAGCTTGAAGGCAGGGTGCCAGGCACGGGGACCTGGGAGACATATCAGCAGGTCGATGTGGGCGACGTGACGCTGCCACCGGGCCGTTACGAGCTGGTCTTGCGTCCCGCGGCAGCCCCCGCTGGTTATCTGATGGATCTGCGTGGCATCAGGCTGCGGCCCCTACGCGGCAAGCCATGATCATGTACCCTCGGCGGCGACGGACGAACTGGCTCTGGGCAGTCTCACTGCTGTGCGCCGGGTTCTCTCCGGAACTCGCGGCGGCGGAACCCACGCCTCATCGCGCCCCACCGCGCGCAGGCGAGAACCACGTGCCCGGTCTGGCCGCTGTGCTTCAGCCAGGCGACGATCCCGCCGATGAGGCTCTCCCCCCCCAGCCGCAACTGGGCTTGCTGGCTCGCTACAAGGATGCCATGGGCAGGCAAGTTGCGCGAGTGGAGGAGAGCCTGTCGCATCAATGGCAGGGCGGCCCGCCCGAACATCGCCTGTCAGCGGGGCCTTTCGAGGCCCAATGGACCGGCAGCCTTGCCATCACCCAGGAAGGCAGCTACCGGCTGGCCTTGTGGTGCCGCGGAGAAGCCCGACTCACCTTGAATGGGACGGAAGTCTGCCAGGGCCGCTCGGAGCAGGGCACATGGCTCGTCGGTCCGCCTCTGGAGCTGCCGTACGGAGACCACCAGCTCTCTGTCCATTACCATAGCGATACCGGCCAGGGCGCCCTGAGTCTGGCCTGGACCGGTCCCCAATTCCCGCTGGAACTGGTTCCGTCCCACGTCTTGTCTCACCTCCCAGATGACCCTGCTGTGCAGCTTTATGAGCGGGGCCGCCGTCTGGTGCGGGCATGGCGCTGCGCTGCCTGCCATGAGGAGGTGCCAGACCGGAACGCATCTCCCGCTCATGGCGCGCCGGCGGGGCCGGACGCTGTCGCCAGCCGCCGTGTGCCTGCGGCACCGGATCTCACCCGCGCCGCGCGCAGCTTGCAAGCGTCCTGGCTGCTCGACTGGCTGGCTCCCGCGGCCGACGGCGGCCCCCGCGCGACAACCCACCTGCCGCCAAGGGAAGGCGACATGCCAGATGACCAGGGCGGGCTCGATCTGGTCAACGCCCCGGCCGACGCTGGGCTGCGAGCCATGCCGGAGTTCGGCCTCGCGCGGCAGCAGGCCGAGGCACTGGCTGCGTACCTTGAAACACTGGCGGCAGAAGATGCGGCCGCCGATGCCTCTCCCGCCGCCGCTGGCCCTGAAGACACCGCTGCCGCCGGAGACACCGCTGCCGCCGGAGACACCGCTGCCGAGTACGGCGCACTCGACGAGGAGGCGGCTGCCGTGGCAGTCGGCCGTGGCCGCCGGCTGTTCTACGGTCTGGGCTGTCTGGCGTGCCACAGCCTGAATGGTCTGGGCCACGGCGGGCCGGAGGGCGGCGGCGCGCTCGATGACATTGCCGCCAAGCGGCAGCCGCAATTCTTTGTGGGCTGGCTGCAAGACCCGGCGGCGTGGAACGCGCGGCACCGCATGCCGGTGTTCGACCTCGAGCCGCAGGAGATCCAGGACCTGGCAGCCTTCCTGGCCACGCTGAGGGGGGAGGCCACATCCAGAGCGGCGGATTCGAGAGATGGCGGGCCAGCCTTGCCGTCCGAGGCAGCCCCTCGTGTGGAGGATGCGAAAGCTCGCGCAGCGTTGGTCCGCAAAGGGAAGCAGCTTTATCGGCGGTTGCGCTGTGCGGCGTGCCATGCGCGTCCTGCAATCATCGATGCTGGGCCGCTTCCCATACCGCGGACGCCGCGCTGGGAGCGATCGTGCCTGGGCGAGCCGGCGAGCGACAGGGCAAGGCCCGGCTATCGGCTGCCGGCATCCCTTCGCGCTGCCATCGTGGAGTACTACTCACAGCGGTCTGACACAGGCGTTGTAGATTCTGAGATCTCCGGCGCCGAGCTGCTAGCAGAGCAGGGCTGCCTCGGATGCCACTCCCGCGGAGCCAGCAGGGGGCTGAGCGAGCAGCTACCTGCACTGCTGGAGGCGGAACCCGACCTGGTCGATGTGGCTGCCGCACTCACCCCCCCCTCGCTCGACGGTGTGGGAGACAAGCTGCACGCTGCCTGGCTGGCGCAGGCCATCGTACGCCGCGGACCGCGGTTGAGACCGTGGCTGGCGGTCCGCATGCCGCGGTTCCGCTTGAGCGAAGCAGAGGTCCAGCAGCTCACGGACTGGCTGATAGCTCGAGACCGCTTGCCGGCCCCGCCCCCGCCGGAACTCGAGCCGGAACCGCCTGCCCAGGGCGATGCCGCGGCGCTGCAGCAAGCCGGCAGCCGCCTTGTCACGGCAGATGGCTTCGGCTGTACAAGCTGCCATCAGATCGGCAGTTCGGTACCCTCAGGCGTGTCGCTGGCGGCACATGGGACGGATCTCTCGCTGGTGGGCCAGCGCGTGCGCAGCTCCTGGTTTCTGCGCTGGGTGCGCAACCCCCTGCGGCTGACGCCGCGCATCGAAATGCCGGCCATCCAGCGGCCCGTGGCTGGCGTGCTGGACGACGACCTGGACATGCAGCTCGCCGCCGTGTGGCATGTGCTCAACCTCCCGGCCTTCGACCCGCCGCAGCCCAACCCCATCCGTGTGGTGCGGACGCACAACCTTCCCTCGGTGGATGAGCCTGCCCTGGCCATTACCGATATCGTCGAACTGGGCACGGCCGTGGTCCCGCGGCCCCTGCTCGTCGGGCTACCAAACCGCAATAACCTGCTGTTCGATCTGGAGAGCGCGTCCCTGGCAGCGTGGTGGTTGGGGGACGCCGCCCGCCAGCGCACCCGCGGCAAGAGCTGGTACTGGGAGGCAGGTGCCGTGCCGCTCATGCAGTACCAGGCTGTCGATCATCCCCCGCAACCCGAACTGCAACTCCGCCTGGGCGACCACACCTATACCTGGCAGCTTGAACGGGGGCTGACCCCCGCGCTCGATGGCTACGCGCACGTACCGGGGGGGTTACAGTTCGACTATCGCTTGCAGGCCGCGGCAGCCGATGCAGCCCCCGCGGCGCTGCTGCGGGTAAGCCAGTCGTTTACCGTGGACGCCAATCATCCCACCGCCTGGCTGCGCACGGTTACGGTCAGCAATGTGCCGCCAGCCGCCGTGCTGCGGCTGCTCGTGCTGCCTGCTGGCGTTCAGCACGTACGCGATCCATCCTCGCCGTTGACCATCACAGGCGGCCACTCTGTCCAGCTCGTAAGCCCGCCAGCCGAGGCCGCCTGGGGCGAGGGGCCGTGGGTAGAGCTGCGCGGCGGCCCAGACGGCACGCGCCGCTGCATCTTGCGCTATGTGCCAGCCTTGGCGGCCGACCGTTATCCCGCGCCGCCCGCCGCCACGGCGCCCGCGCGGCCCCAGCCGCTGCAAGAGATCATACCCGGCTGGCGCGCCGTGCGTCTGCCGCTGCCGCCGGAGGACATGATCACTTGTCTTGCCTGGCGGGCGGACGGTGCCCTGGTCTACGCCTCGCTCAAGGGAAATGTGCGTGTGGCCCGAGACACCGACGGCGATGGCTGGGAAGATGCGTGCCTCACGGTGGCGGACGGCCTGCCGGCGCCCTACGGCCTGGCCACGCCGGAGCATGCCGGCGAGCCGTGGATAGACGTGCTGTGCAAGTACGGGCTGGTGCGCTTGTGGCTCGATGAGTCGGATCGTCTGCAACGCGCCGAGGCGGTGGCCTCCGGTTGGGGTTGGAGTGCAGACTACCATGATTGGGCCGTGGGCCTGCCGCGGGACGCTGACGGCGCCTACTACGTGGCCCTGCCCTGCCAGCAGGACGAGCGGCCCCACTCCGCCGCCCGCTTGCGTGGCACCGCGCTGCGGCTCGTACCGCGCCAGCCCACTGATGACGACCCGCGCCGCTACCGCATCGAGCCCATCTGCTCCGGGCTGCGCTTTCCCATGGGGCTGGCACGTGACGCCCAGGGGCGCCTCTTCGCCACGGACAATCAGGGAAACTACAACCCCTTCAACGAGCTGAACCATTTGCAGCCGGGTCGGCACTACGGCTTTGTCAATCGCCTGGCACAGCACCTGCCGCGGCCGCCGCTGGAGACGGCTGCGATTGAAATCCCGCATCCCTGGACGCGCAGTGTGAATGGTGTCTGTTTCCTCTACGGGCTGCCCAATACGGCCGGCTTTGGCCCCTTTGAGGGACATCTGGTCGGCTGCGAATATGACACACGGCGGCTGATCCGCATGTCGCTGCAAGAAGTTCGCGGGGTGGTACAAGGCGCGGCATATCCCTTTAGCCTGGATCCACCGCCGGACGCCGGCCTGGAAGGACCCGTCGCCTGCGCTATAAGCCCGCAGGGGGAGCTGTATGTGGGCAATCTGCGAGATAGCGGGTGGGGAGGGGGCAGAAACACCGGTTCGCTCGTGCGGCTGCAACCGACGCCGGCGGTGCCGCCGGGCATCCGAGAGGTGCAAGCCCGCTCGCACGGCCTTGAGGTAACGTTCACCTGCCCCGTGGATCCCGCCCTGGCGAGCGATGCTGACCGGTACCACGTGCTTTGCTACCGGCGTGCCTCCACGCCCGAGTACGGCGGACCAAACCTGGATGAGCAGACGTGCCGTGTCCAGGTGGCCGCTGTTGCCTCCGACGGTCTCAGCGTGCGCCTGGCAATCAGCCCCTGGAAGGCCGGCTTTGTGTACGAGCTGCGCGTCAGCGGTCTGGTCCCTGCCGGCCAGCGCTTCTTCCCCGCCGAAGCGTACTATACACTCAAGGCGGTGCCCTAGGCCCGCGGGCGGGCCGCCGCTCTTTGACGTGTGCCAACTTGCAGCGGCGGGCATGGGCTGCATGCATCAGTTCACGGCGGTCAGGCAGTCGTGCCGCCTGACCGCCACTGCAAACTCGCTGACGAGGCTCCCTGCTTCGCTCCCTTCATCGCCTTGCCGGCTTTGACCTGCCTGCGCAGCCTAGCTTCTACCCTGGAGAGGGAGCGAGCGACCCTCGCTTGGTTGCTGCGCCAGGACCTCGCCCAACAGCCGCATTTGAAGCTCCCGGCTCACGTCCTGCCCCATCTCGTGAGCCCAGCTCTCGAACTCCGAATAGTGCGGCACGCCCTGGAACGTGCCCTCGACACGATTCAGGCGTACCGCAACCTCAACCACCTGCCGCAGGAAATCCTCATACTCGGCCTTCAAGGCACGGGCATGGTCTTCCCTGGCTCGACTCCTATTCGTAGGCTCCTCCGTTCGCCATATAACCAGGGCGGCGGCAGTTTAGCATATTCGTGGCAGATTCTCTTATTGACGTTTTTGGCCCCCCGCCACGGCGCGCAAAAGCTGACGTGCACCCGCTGAGTCGCACCCTAGAAGGGCCGCACTTGGTGGGAAAGGAGGGCCGTGCTAAAATGAAGAGGTTTGTGGATCGCTACTGGTGGCGAACTCGGGCAGGCATGGAACGGGCGTCCTGCTAGCGATAGCGACATAGGTGCCCTCTGCCTCCATGAGCACGGGCCGAACGCATGATCGAGAAACAGCCGCGAGAAGTCGCCAGGGGGGAATATGAGATGGAGGGGGCCGCCACGGAGAGCGTGGTATGTGGAGAAAGTGTAGAGGTATTAAAGCACTTCGTGCAAGCGGCTGGGCTGAGCTTTGACGCGCTCCAAGCCTCACAGGCGTTGCGGGAGGCGGAGTTGGAGATACCGCCAACGCTGCCGCGAGCAGCTCGCTTGCGCATCACGCAGGCTGCGTCACGTTTGGGGCTGCAGATCTTGAGCCGGCAGTTGTCTGTGCAGGAGGCATTGGGGCTGGTAGAACCGAGCAAGCCATTAGCCATTTTTGCGGTCAGGCCTGACGGCACGGCACGGTGGCACCTGTTGGTGAACCGCAGGGG
>JAIMBC010000249.1 GCA_023511675.1 Pirellulales bacterium | reverse complement strand
ACCCCAGCCCCTCCACCCCCATCGCCTCCACGGACACCATCACCCCCGCCAGCGCCGCCTCCGCCACCGCCCGCTCCAGCAGGCCACGGCGAAACGCCTGCGGCCTCACCGCCCCCCTCACGTCACGGCCCCCCTCCCAGGGCGCTTGCGACGAGCAACCATGGCTCCCGGGCACGCCTCGCCTGGAATCCCCTTCCAGGTCATCGGCCATCGACTCAGGTTAATATCAACTTCAACCCCGCCAGCACGAGCACCACCCCTAGCAGCCGCCGCAACCAGACGGCATCGAGCTTCTGACTGCCCAGGTGGGCACCCAGCCATCCGCCCAGCACGGCCGCTGCTCCCCAGTACGTGGCCTCGAACGGCACCTGCGCCACACTGGTCACATGCCCCAGCAGACCCGCGGCGGAATTGACCACAATAAAGGGCGCCGACACCCCTGACGTCTCCCGTGTCTCCGCCCATCCCACCAGCAACAACAGGGGACTCAAGAAAATGCCCCCGCCCACGCCTGTCAGCCCAGACAGCAACCCGATGCCCGCACCCGTTCCCAGCGCCACGAGCAAGGGAGGCCGCCTCACCGTCTGCTGCAGGTCTCGCCGTCCCAACACAAGCAACCTCGTCGCTGCAAACAACAGCACCGCCCCGACCACCGCCCTGTAGCTGCCGACCGGTAATGTGATCGCCCCCCCGACAAAGGCCAGCGGAACAGAGGCCAGCGCAAATGGCCAGAACAACGACCACGAAAAGTAGCCTGCCCGATAAAACTTCACCGTGGCCAGACCAGCTACCAGGATGTTCAGCACCAGGGCCGTGGGCTTCATAACCTCCGGCGTCGTGCCCAGCAGCGCCATCACCGCCAAATACGCCGAAGCCCCGCCATGTCCCACGGTCGAATACAGCAGCGCTGCGCCGAAGATCAGCAGTGCCAACAGCAAGCTGTGGGGGCTAGACATGATGGCGTGACTGGGCCGCTGTTTGCATTACTCTACGCGGAACACCAGCGTTGCATAATGACGCACCTCCTCATATGCGCGCCCGTCGATTTCCCCTGACTTGGCCTCTACATGGCGGGCGCGCAGGCCGTACAGACCGGGCATGCTCAGCTTGAGGCGGAATGTTCCGTCGGCGCCGGTTTGCATCGGCTCGGCCTGTTCGCCCGCCGGCGTGACGGCCACCACCTCGGCCTCTGGCACGGGTTTACCTGAGAACAGAACCTGGAACCGTCCGTCGCCTTGAGGGAGGATCTCCAGGGGCAATTCCTCCCACGCCTCCGCCGCACGCAGCGGTCCACGCACGAACTTGGGGTAGTACATGAGCAGGAACGGCCGGCCCTGGCCGCGCTGGATGACGCCGTACTGGCAAACGCCTCCGCAGACACCGGTTCCCTCTCCCGGCAGGTCCACCAGGTAGGCGTGCTCACCCAGCGTCAGTTGCAGCGCGGCCGCGTTTCCCGCCGCATCGCGGTAGCGCAGCCGAGTGCCGCCGATGTTCTCGATGGGCACGTTCTCGTCGACCTGCAGGTCCTCGCTGAACACGACCTTGGCGCTGGTGCCTTGCTGATCCTCCGGCACAATCCAGATGAAATGGGCATAAGCGACAGTGTGCAGCGCCGCACACAAGATAAGTGCAAAACCACATGGCTTCATGGCGGTGCTCCTGATGTCACAACTCCGAAAGTACGGAATACTGCACGAAAGGGGGCGTGCTTGCTGACGACGCTTGGTACCCTCGGGCGGCGCTCCGTGGCACCTGGAAGTACTCCGCTTTGCCCTGGCTGCGTACACCGCACCGTATGTGGTCAGGCAAGAAAGGCGTTATAGCCGCTGCAACGGCGGCTTTCAAGCCGCACACATCGAACAGGCTGATGCATGAAGCTGCACGCAGCCCCCTTGCTACCGCGGCAAAGTCATGGCGGCCAGCACGCCGCGCGCACGCAAGGGCAGCTATTTCCCATGTGTTGCTACAGGTGGCCCAGATGGACCACGCCGCGCGCACGGCAGGCGAGCTACCCGCATGTCGACCGAGGCTGGATTGCATGCCGGACGGCCTGGCTTGATATGCCGCACGCCCGCGGATTGTGCGCGGCAGGAAAGAAGCATTGCGACGGGGAAGTTCCCTCCCCGGCCCGCAGCTACGGCACACTTACACCGTGGCGCCGGCGGCGTACCGGCCCAAGCGCCCTGACGGTTGGCGCCGTTTTCGCCGGCAGGGGATCGCCCCCAGGCATCGGTCGCCAAGGGTCACTCTGCCCTGCGGCCGTCATGGCCGGCCGGCAACGCAATAGAGGTGGCCCGCGGCGCGGAGGAACAGCCTGCCCTGGGAGATGGCCGCGGAGGCGTACACCGGCTCGCCCAGCTTGTTGCGGGCCAGCTCGCGATAGGAATCTCCGCAGGCAAGCACCAGCGTGGTGCCCTCCTCATCCGTGATGTACAGCTTGCCGTCCCCTGCCACGGGAGAGGCCGTTACCGGCCCGAGCAGCCGCCGCCGCCAGCGCTGCTCTCCCGTACGTGCATCGAGGCACGTGCCAATGCCCTTGTCATCGATCAGGTAGTACTCTTCCCCTACCAGAATGGCGGAAGGCACAAAGGGCGTGCCACGGTCGCTGGACCACGCCAGATGTGTGGCGGTGACATCGCCGTGGCCGCCGGGCCGAATGGCGAACGTATCGCCCCGCGGTCCGCTCACCACGTAGGCCAGCCCATGGCCGAACACGGGCGTGGGCACGCACTCCCGGGCCAAGCCCGCAAATGTCCAGAGCTTCTCTCCGCTGGCGGGATCGTAGCCCTCTACCTTCTCGGAGCCGCACACCAGCAGCTCCCAGCGGCTCTGGCCAGGTACCGGAACCAGCGTGGGAGAGGACCAGGAGAGCCAGCACTCAGGCCGGTCTGCCTTCCAGCGGTTGGCACCCGTATGCTTGTCCACGGCCAGCAGGTAGGAGCGGCCGTAATGGTCGCATTGCACAATCACCAGATCTTCAAACAGCAGGGGAGAACTAGAAGCGGCAAAGCGGTTCTCGAACGCCCCGTACTCGGCGGCCAGGGCGCGATGCCAGAGCAGCCGGCCTTGCAGGTCGATGGCAGCCAGGTCGCCGCTGCCGAAAAAGGCATACACCGCCTCTCCATCTGTTACCGGCGACGGACTGGCCATGCTGCTCTTGTACGCGTGATGCAGGGTGGGCGCCGTGCCCCACAGGCGGACGTGCCAGCGCTCCGAGCCGTCGCTGATGTGCAGGCCAATCAGGTGCAAATCTTGCTGCAAGTAGCCGTCGGAAGCGGTGACCACCACCAGCTCGTCCCACACAATGGGATTGGAGATGCCGGCGCCGGGCAGGGCCGTCTTCCAGGCGATGCCCTCCTCCGCACCCCAGCGCAGCGGCAGGCCCTGCTCGCTGCTCACGCCGTTGCGCAGCGGCCCCCGCCAGCCGGGCCAGTTCTCTGCGCGCGCCACGCTGCATGCGACCCAGCCACCGCACACATAGAACAACAATAGCCACCTCAGCAAACCACTGGCGCAGCGCGGGGGGCATTCCGTCTCAGGCCGTCCACCTAACCCGCAACGACGAGCGCCCGAGGCATACACAACTGAGATGGTGCAACAACTTGTCCCCATCATGGCAAGATCGTCTTCAGCTTGAGGCCTAATCCGTCCGGCGTGCAGAGCCGCACTTGCATGCTCCAGTTGTTGGGCACCTCGGGGTCACGGTGCTGCGGCCCCTGGCACACCTTGACCAGCAGTTGGTTGCGGCCTGCTACAAGCTGCACCGGCACGATGAACCGATCGAGCCGGATGCCGTTGAGCCATTGTCGCCGAGCAAACACCTGCTCTCCGTTCAGCCAGACCGTGAGGTTGTCGTCCGCGCCGCAGCGCAGCTCCGCCGCTTGCTGCTGTTCGCTCTCCACCTCGGCATAGGCATACGCGACCTGCTCCCTGAGAGGGCCGAACACCTCCACCAGATTGACGAGACCCAGCGGGTCAGTGCAGCGGTGGCGCTGCCAGGTGCGGCGGCTGCCGTCGACATCTGCAAAGGCGGCCTCGGCTGCAAATGGCTGCTGCTCGGGGCCGAAGGCGGTATCAAAGCCTGAGTAGCCGGGCGCTGCAAACGGCCCAACGACATACCAATCGACGATGAATCCCAGATGCCGGACAGGATCGGCCTCTTCTCCCAGCGCAGCCAGTTCGCGGCTGGCCTGAAGCACGTGCTCGGCAGCGCGGGCATGCTGGAAGGCAACCAGCAGCTCCTGCCGTTCTTGCTGGCGATCTCCTGCCTCGCGCGAGGCCGCGGCACGTTCCAGTGCCAGTGCTACAGCCTGGAAGCGAAACTCGGGGTCGTCCAACGCCTGCGCCAGGAAGCGAGGTGCAAACTCCGGGTCCAGCCGCGCGACGAGGTCCAGCGCCAGCCTGCGGGCCTTGCCATTGTGGCGCGTGTCCACCACATAGGCCCGCAGTGCCTCCAGGTTGAAGGTCGGGTTCGCACGTGCCAGCTCTCGGGCCACGATTCGCTCGTATGCCTGCCGCAAGAAGTTGGCCGCCACGGGGTTGTCGCCATCCATTGCCTCCAGCAGCCGTGGCAAGATGGCGGCGTCGCACTTGGAGAGCATGTCTGCCGCGTAGCTGGCAGCCTGGGCTCCCTGACCATTCGGCCCGGCAGCGGCGATGGCAGCAAGCTGCGCGTCCACGTCCGCGGCACGTCCGACCATGCCCCCGCCAGGCACGAGCAGCGCGGGCCAGAGCAGAACGATCGTGCAGAACGCACTTCGCCTCGACAACAGAGACGCGTACATGGCGGGCCAGTTCGGCAGGGCTCGTGGGGAGGGCACGTGCGATGGTAATAGCCCGCTGCCGTCCCTGCAAGCCGCTCATTTCTCTCGTTTCCAGGCTCCTGCCTGGCAACGCCCTGTCTGCCAGGCTCCGCCTCGAGCGTCACCACGACCCGGAGATGGTCTCCATGCTCTCGTTTCTCGCTCGGCGCAGTGCCGCCAGGGTCGCCGTGCCCCCAAGCTCCCCTCGGCCCCCCTGCCTCCCAATCGGGCTGGGTTGCACATCCCCAGTCTGGGTCGCGCACGCGCACCCTGGGCTACCCGCTCCGTTCACAACCGCCACTTGTCGCGACCGGTCGGTCTCGCCATGCTCCACCTCGCTTACGTGCACTCGTCATCTCGCAGCCCGGCACGCAAGCTGTCAGCCTCGTCCAGAATGGTCGTGGCGAAAGGCTATGCCTTTGGCCTTCCAGGCCGAGCAGGCTAAGATACTTTGGTGTGCAGAGTGAGGCGAGAAACCACATGGCTCAGGCAAGCCGGTCCAAGCCGGGGGATGAGACACAGCCGGTTCGCTCTAGTAGTGCCGCCCCCACGTCTCCCTTGAGGCGTCTGCGCCACGCCGTCTGGCTCAATGTGCAGGTCTGGATACCGGATCTTCTTGCCCCCCACCTGCGCCGCCGGCTGGTGCAATACTGGGGGCGAGAATCCCGCAATGGTACGACCTGGTCCATTCCCTTGCCGGCAGAGTGTTTTCGCTGCGGCAAGAAGCAGAACCTTCAAGCGATCCGCTTGAAGCGCCAGCTCCGCGGGTTCGATAGCCCGGTGGGCTTGCTGTTCACCGCCGGCATCGGCGCGCTCGTCACGCTGGCCCTCGGCATCTTTTTCAGCACGTATGTCTGGTATGTGGCCTCGCTGCTATTTCTGGTTGTGGGGGTTGGCTTGACCTGGAGCCGAAGCTGGGTGGACGATGTGGAACTCTCCATTTCTACCTGCCCGGACCACGCGGCCGAGGTGGAATTCCCCGAACTGGTGCTGTACGAACGGGACCTCTACCTGTTTGCGCCTACCGAGCAACTGGCCGAGGCCGCACGCAAGGAACTGGACGCCCAGCGCAGGCGGGATAAACGCTTCGTCCACGACGAACCGCCTCCCGCCCCGGCCGTCGAGCGCGAGCCGGCCGCGCGTCGCTCCGAGGGCCTTGCCCCGCCACGCGAACCAACCTCTCGCCAACCACCCTCCCGCGAGCCGCTGCCGCCCATCCCGCTCGATGATCCTGACGCGGAACCCCCAGCTCACTGAAAGTTCAACGTGTACGTACCCAGCTCGCCGCCCGCGCGGTAACCGTCCGCCGGCACCAGCAGATAGTCCGCGCCGCCGTACTCCCATCGCCGCGTCGGCGTCCAGGCACGGAAGCGGATGCGGGCGGCATGGACCGGCACGCCGTTGTGCCGCAGATAGCCCTCCTGCCCGGCCTCGATTTCGTACACGAGGCTATCGCCCCCGTACCATTGCCAGCCCAGCTCGGGCGTATGGCTAAGGTAGGCGACCGCGAGGCACAGTCGTTCGCCCGTGTTGTTGGAGACGCGGATGTAGCGCTCGTACGCGGGCCACTCGGCCAGGTAGAACGCCTCGGGGGTCTGGGGTTGGTAGTCGAGGATGTCTGGCTCACCGTCGGTGCGAGGCGTGGCGCGGGCCTGCGTTTGTACGAACAGCTCCACCGTCTCGCTTTGCAGCCGCGAGAAGAAGTCGGACCAGGAGACAAAGCCGTCGCTGCCGTCGTAGCGGAGTTCGGCACGCGGCTGGCAGAGCAACTTGACCAGCACACAGGTGAACAGGCCGCCCTCTCTGTTCGACCACCCAAAATGACCGCGCGTGGTAGCCTGAATGTCTACCAGCCCGCGCTGCCGGAAAAACAGGTCTCGAAAGCCTTCCCACTCGGCCGGAATCCGCCGATGCGGCGGCTCGATGCCCGCAATGTTGCTGCAACCATCGGTGATCAGCGCCACCGAGTAGGCCTGCTTCGCCAACAGGGCCTCGCGCAAGGCGGAGCGGTACAGCACGCCGCCGCTGGTGGCCAGGTAATGGCCCAGCTCGCCTCCATCCACACCGTTGTCACGGGCGTCCCAGCCGCCGTGGCCGCAGTAGTAAAAGAGTATTGCGTCGCGGCCCGGTACTACCTGGAGGGAGCGGATGTACTGGATGATGAATTGCGGGTTTACCTGCTCCGGGGCAAACGCCACAAACTCGCCGAGCTTCTCGGGCCGCTCCGCGAATACCTCGCCAATCACCTCGGCGAGCTTTTGCTGGTTTACCACCATGTTCTGGCCAATGTTCTGCGCCCAGGCATCGCATACCAGAATCACGTGCAAGCGGTCGGCCGTATCCTGGGCCGAGGCCGCCGGCAGTGCGGCCTGCCGCACCAAGAGCATGCAGGCGACTGCCGCCAAATACCTGAAGTAGCCGGGGCGTGGCGGGAGGTTCATGTGCGCTTTGTTCCTTTAAGTTGTTGTGTGGAATAAAGTTGTGTCGTGGCCAGCCGCCGGCTCGGCTGTGCGGTGCCGTGACCGGCCACGCGTACCTACTAGGCAAAACGACATCCACTCCCGGAAGCAGACACGCCCCTGTGGTAGAATCTGGCCGTACCGCCCCCCTGAGCACTTCCAAGCCATGAAGCAGCCTACCGCCAGGCACATGAACGGCCGGCTCACGCCGCGGCTGCCGCAGAACCCGTGGCATCTGCCCGGAGTGTGCCGGTGAGCAGCCCAACGCCCGAAGCGCAGCTTGCCAGGATCCAGGCTGCCCTCTTTGCCGGCCGCAAGATCGAGGCCATCAAGGTGTACCGAGAGGCCACCGGCGCCAGCCTGGCAGAAGCAAAGGAACGCGTCGAGGCCATGGAAGCCGAGTTGAGGCGGGACCAACCCGATCGCTTTGCGGCACGGCCGGCAGGCCAGGGGTGCTCGGGCGTCTTACTCGTCGTCGCCCTGTCAATGGCCGTGGTACTGGCCGCCGTTGTCTTGCTCTTGGGAAAGCTGCTGCGCTGGTAGCGGAAGCCGCGGCCACAAAAAAGCGGCCGTGATCGCCCCGGTCCGCAGCCGCCATCACTGCGGCCCCCGGCCGTAGTTGCGCCCCGCCCACTGGGACATCAACCAAAGGGATTTCCCTCGTACTCCATCAGTTCGATCACCGCACCGTCGGCGTTCTCGAAGAACGCCACCCGCACGCCGGGCAGCGGCTCGAACAGATCGATCAGCGTGCGCAGGCCGCGTGCCGCCTCGGCGATGGAACGTACCCGCCACGCGACATGAGGCTGCGTACGCACGGGGCCGGTCACGGGGCTGTCGGGCTCAAAACGCAACCACTCAATGCGGTACGGGTGGGCCACGAAGTTCGTAATCCACACCCGCGTCGCCGGCACAAACACCTCGCCGGGCTGGGGTCGATCGGTAATCAAACCCACGTGTGAAAACTCCATTTACTCCTCATCCTCCTTCAGGGCGTCGAGCGACGTCTGCACAGCCGAAAGCGAAGGTTCCAGCGCCAGGGCCTGGGAGAAATCGGCCCGTGCCGAGGGCCAGGCCAGGCTGATCTGCCCGACGGCCGCCACAGACAATCCCATCCGCCCTTCAGCCGATCGCTGTCCACGGTACGTGCTGGCACGGTCTTCTCCCAAGTGCTGATTGTCGACTGCCCACTCGCCCCCTGGCAAGCCGCCGCCCGCACGCCCCGTGGCAAGCATGCCCCCCCGGCCAGGCACGCCACGCGCCTCGGCCCCTCTTACCAGCCGGCCGCGAGCGACCCCACTCCCTGATGCCCGCAGTTCCTTCTCCTGGCCGGGTAACGGATGCTGCGGACGACGACAGGCCGTGGCCAGCGCTGCACCAGTGCCTCCGTTTCCGATCGTGACATTGATTGCAGGAGAACGTCAACTCGCAGGCCCGTTATCGGTTGGGTCGAGCGACTCATTAAATGTAGCGTGGCCTTTCTGCCGCCGTCGTCTGGTCAGCGCGACAATCCCCCCGGCGGCACTGGCCAGTAAGGCTCCACCTACGGCGCCGATCAGGG
>JAIMBC010000248.1 GCA_023511675.1 Pirellulales bacterium | reverse complement strand
GGGCCATACTCTGCACATCGTCCAGCACGGCATGGAACCGACCGTACAACACGGCCCGCGCCTTCGCCGCCCACAGCAGGCTGAGGATGCCGCGCGGCCCCGCACCCCAGCGTACCCACCGATTCACAAACTCGGGAGCTTCCGGCCCCGGCCGGGTGGCACGCACCAAGGTGCAGGTATAGCCCAGCACCTGGTCGCACACCGGTACGCGCTCCACGAGCGCTTGTATGCCCAGCACCTCCTGCGGGCTGACGGCCGGCTCCACCCCCGCCGCAGGGCGGACCGTGGCACGGCGGGCAATCTCCCACTCATCCCCGGCCGAGGGATAGTTCACTCGTATATACAGGAGAAAGCGGTCGAGCTGTGCCTCCGGCAACGGGTACGTTCCTTCCTGCTCCAGAGGGTTCTGTGTGGCAATCACAAAGAAGGGCTCCGGTAACAGGTGCGTGGTACCGCCCACGCTGACCTGCCGCTCTTGCATGGCCTCGAGCATGGCTGCCTGTGTCTTGGGCGGCGTGCGATTGATCTCGTCCGCCAGAATCAGATGGGCGAACAGCGGCCCCGGCAAGAAACGATACTCGCGTGCTCCTGTGTGCGGATGCTCATAGATCACGTCGCTGCCCGTCACGTCGCTGGGCATCAGATCGGGCGTGAATTGAATCCGCTTGAAGCTCAGGCCCATGGCCTGGGCGAGAGAGCCGACGAGCAGAGACTTGGCCAGACCAGGCACGCCCTCAAGCAGGGCATGTCCGCGGGCGAACACAGCAACCAGTGCTTGTTCGATCACGTCGTGTTGCCCGACGATCACCTTGGCCAGCTCGTCGCGCAGCGAGTTGTAGATGCGCTCGCAGTGCTGAACGGCCATCACATCATCTTCCGGCAGCCCGTGCGAGGCAGTCGAGGCGTGCAACATGTTGCCATTCTGGGCTCAGGGAGAGGCTGGGGGCAAGCTGGAGAAATAGCGCCGCAGGCGGCTGACATAGCCCGGCGGGATGGGACGTGCGGCAACGGGCACGGCCTGCTTGGCGGCGGCGGGCGGCAGCCCATCTGGCGCATTCGCTGCGGCTGCGTGCCGTGGGGCAGACGCCGCATGCGGCGGATCGGTGGCAACGTCGGCCAGGCGTTGCTCCATTCTGGCCTGCCGCGCCACCAGCAACGTGGCCAGCGCCGCCAGTGCTTCTGTATGCAAGGTCCGTGCCGCCGCCATCTGCTCCGCGAACATGGCTTGCAGGCAGGCGTCCGCCGCGGTCGCGGCCTCTGCCAGCCCGCGAGCATCTTCTCCCTCGGCCACCAGAGGTTCCATCCGCAGCAGAAGCTGCCGGATGCCAGCTTGCTCGTTTACCAACCGGTCCAGCAGTTCGCGGCGGCGCTGTTGCGAGCTGGCTGGGGTCAGCTCGGCCAGCGCGTCTAGCATGGTGCCCAGTAAGGCCTGCCGCTGGTAGGCGCTTTGTAGCTCCTCCAGCCGCCGCTCTTCTGTCAGCAGCTCGGCGAACTGAGGTGCCCGAAGCAGCTCTGCGCTTGCCTCGGCAAGCTGAGCCAGTCGTTGCCAGGCCCTTTCCGCGCCGGTGGGTTGCGCCGCGTCTGCGGTCGTGGCGCCCAGCAGCGTCTCGATTTCTGCTGGATCGATGTGACTCAGGACGTGCCGCGCCGCAGCCGCGGCTATGCGTCCGATGCCATCATCCGTCCCGCCTTGAGCGGCCGACGTGAGCGCGGCGAGCCAGGCCCGAGTGCTCTGGTGCGCCAGTGCCGCAGCACGAACGTGCTGGTCGCGAAGGGCCTCCGCCACAGCCGCGTCAGCCCCTGCCGGTATGGCCTGGATCGCGACGGACAGTTCCGCCCCCAGGGCGAGGTGCTTCCAAGAGCGATCAACCCCAGTGGTCAGTTGAGCCATGCACAGGTCGCACAACGGCACGGCCTCTGGTCCGGCCAGGGCGGTCAGCCGCCGCGCCGTTTGGACCCGCAAGGCGTCCAGGGCTAAAACGCGGCGCTCCGGGGGAAGCAACCACGCCTCTGTGGCCGCCGCAGCCTCTTCGGCAAGCAGGACGTGTACCAGGCCATCGAGCTGCCGTTGGGCCGCCTGTAACCGCGCAGCCAGAAAATGCGCTGCCAGACCCGCGGCTGACAGCCGTGACTGTTGGCGGCGAAGCATCTCGTCCGTCGTGGAAATCAGCCAGTCCCGAGCGGCTGCCTCGCGCTCGTATTGTGCAAGGCGTGCCTCGCTGTGTTGCGGGTCTATCGGTTCCGCCGCATGCACAAGTAGGGATGCCATGCCGGCCGCGCACGCCGCCACCACCTGCCTGGCCATGTGGGCCAGTCCGTCCAGGCGGGCGGCCGCTCTTTCGCCACGCGCGGGCCGTGGTGGTACAACCATAGGCACGCACCTCATGGAGCCGCTCCTGCTGCCGGTTCCCCTGGCGACGGCCGGGGTGCTCCGCCGATCTCCCCCAACCAGGCCTCGGGCCTGTGAAGCTGCTCGAGCAGTGCCAGCGTGTCTACTACGGCTAGCCGCTGGGACTCGGAGAATACGGGTTGGCCATCGGGCCCAGCGGCCTCCAGCAGCAGTTCCACCTCGTCGCCGGGCAGGGCGCGCAGTTCCGTGAGGTCGAGCCAGATCGCACCAGCAACCATGGTCGGCCTGCCGGGCCCCACGCCCAGGATGCGCTGCTGGCGCCCGGCGAGTGCATCTTCTCGCCACAGGTGCAGGTGCAGCGCAAGCTGCGCCACGCCGCTAGCCGCACTGGCAGCGTATCGGAGTTCTGCCTGGGACTGGAAGTAAACCTCTGTTGCAGACGTCTCCAGTGATACCCTCAGCGGTTGCGGCTCACGCACGCGAATTCCGCCTTCCACGAGCTGATGCCAGACCAGGCCGTGTGCGTCTTGCACGTGTAGGCTGTATGCATGCCGTCCCGGTGAAGCGGAGACATCGAGCGGCACGGACAGCACCCACCGACCATCTTGCGTGTGCTGGAGGGGGTGGCGTTGGTTGGCTATCCGCAGTTCTGCACGCTGGAGTTTGAGGGGCTAGCGGACGCTCAGCCGCAGGCGGGCATGCGGCGGCACCACCAGCTCCGGCGATGAAATCTGTTGGAAGGTACGCGAAGATCCTGGCGGGGGGAACACCTGCCACCGCAGCGCGAGCATGGGGGGCGAAAGGGGTCGCAGGCGCACGCGCCGAGGGGGTGCGTCTCCCACGTGCACCTCGCATGTGACAGGCTGTCCCAGGGGCGGCAGCCGCGCGGCATACCACGTGCTGCCAACGTGGGACGCAGACTCGGGCAGCAACGGCAATCGTACCGCAGGGACGGAACCGGCCGATAGTACTAGCACCTCTCCTGCCGGCGGCCGGTGGCCTGCAACGGCCGCTCGCAGACGCAGCGGTTGCCAGGCCTGCACCAGGTAGAGCTGCGTGGATGTCCCAGTGTTTGCGGCTGGGTCGAGCCGGCGCTGGTGCGGGGTAGCCACGCTCAGGGACACTAGTCGCGTACGGGTTGATGCTGGCACATCGGCCAAAGCCCAGCGCTGCAAGTGCGTGGCGACGGCGCCGGGAGCGGCAGCAAACCAGGCGGCGGCCAGCAGCAAGGTGAGCGCCAGGCAGCCTACGGGAAGCGGCAGTCCTTGTTCTTGTGGAGGCGGCGGCAAGTGCGGTGCGCAGGCAGCCACATACTCCACCACGGCCCGCTCAAGCGGCAAGGCCGTGCCATCCACCACCCGTTTCTCGAATTGCAGGGCCGCGACCAGGTCCCCCTCGCTGCGGAGGGTCGCCTCCCAGCGCAGAGCGAGCCACAACGAGTCTTCGCGGCCACGCATGACCTTGACGATTATCAGCGCGGCCAGTCCGCCCAGGGCGCAAAGCAGCACCAGGCCCAGGGCCAGGCGTGCTGCACGCGAAAGGTGTAGCCAGGCGTCCAGGCAGATCAGGCCGGCCAGGCTCCAGATGGCCACCAGCAACCAGGCACTGCCGGCAGCCGCCACGCGGCGGACGCGGCGCACACGCCGCCACGCCTGCAAGCGAGCGTGCAAGGGAGCCAGGGGCAGGTTCGGCATATCTCACCCTCGCCGCTTCCAGTCCCAGAACAGCAGGGCCATCAGCACCAGATACACCGGCCATTGTTCTGCCAACGCCCATTCTCGCACCTGGATCTGCCGACGTCCCGTGCGAGGCAGATCGTCGCTCAGGCGAGCGGCCTCGGCACCTGTGTAACTGCGGCCGCCTGTCCGCCGTGCCAGCTCGTCTTGCAAATCCTGCCGACGCGGCATCCCACGCCGCTCCGGCGAAGTAGCCCAGGCTCGCAGTGCCAGGGACACATGAGAGCCTGTAGCCGCATCGTGCGCCCGCACAAGGTATTCGCCCGCAGCAGGGAGCACCACCCGGGCTGTAAAACTTCCCGGCTGCTGGCATGCCGGCCGCAGCGGCACCGGCGGACTGGATGGGGGGAGCAGCTCAAGGCACAGCTCGCCGGCCTCGTTCGAACCAAGCGGCTGAAATTGGGCATCGTAGGCCTCGACGAACAGCGTCACGGCCTGCCCCGCCGAGATCTCGGCGCGGTCCGCACGGAGGGTCATCCGCCCGGCTAAACCGTTCACACGCTCCTCTGCCGCCCAGCGTATCAAGCTGGACCAGAATCGGGCGTGCCATTCCGGCGAAGCACGCCGCAGCCGCCATGATTCGGCGGTACCGAGAAAGACCACACGGCCGCGTCCCGCCCGCCCCGCAGCCATCAGGGGCAGGGGCTGCCCGTTGCGCGCGGTGCGTGCGTCAGGATGTACGGCCAATACATGCGCGTCGCGGCCCGCCGCCGCCAGCGGATGGTACCACTCGAACTGCGGTGGCGCCGGCCCCTGTTGTGCCTCTTTCCAGGGCGCGCAAAAAGCGTAGTCGTTGGCCGCCGCCTCAAAACGGGGCGCGTACGCTGCCACATCGGCACGGCGGCTGCCAGGCTCGACTTGCACGGGCAGCAGATCCGCCAGCGACGTATCAGCAAGGTGGCTGGGACCGAAGCGAGGGCCGCAGGCCAACACCAGGCCTCCTCCAAATCGCAGCACCAGTTCCCGCAGCAGCGTGGTGAAGTGCGAGGTGAGCATGCTGCTGGGCACGTCTCCCAGCACGACCACGTCCTGGTCCAACAGCTCTGCGCGTGGCAAGGCCAGCGAGGGCAGCCAACGGGGCTCGGCCTCGCGCAGCCGCGCATCGGCCGAACGCACATAGCTGCGTACCCGCACCGCCTCCTCGCCGCGTGATAGAGCACGGACCGCAAAGCGCCATTCCCACGAAGGCTCATACTCGACCCACAGCACCCTGAGCGGCCGCGAGGAGGGCAAGACCGTCTCGGCCCGCGGCGGCTCCGCTACCGCCGCGCGGCCGAAGCCAACCGTGTACAACGGCAGGCCCAAGCGGCGCGCCACTGCCGCGGGAGATGGACCAGCATTCTGATCGAAGTCGCTCAGGATGATCACGGCCGTCGCCCGAGCGAACTCGGGTAAGTGCTCCAGTCCCTCCAGGGCGGCACCCAATTGTGTATCGCTCCCGTCCGCTCGCCACACGGGCGACGCTGGGTCTAGCCGCTGCAAACGGCCCCCCTGGCCAAACGAGTAGATGGAGACCTCAAATCGCCGTTGCAGCCGCGGCAAGAGCGCGTCGGGGCCTCTCGCCAGCAAACGCTGTGCGGCGTCAACCCTCCGCATGCGTCCTGCGCGGAAAGAACCCCCGCCCGCCGCAGCCGCCGACTCATGCGCCTTCTCCCCGCCGGCGTCCAGCTTGCTGTTGGGAGCATTGCTTCCTGGCGCACGAGGGTCCGCTCCCTGGCTGCCAGCGCCGCGCCGCGGATCTTGTCCGAGGCCCTCGGGCTGTGGCTCGTCCTCCAGGGTCATACTGGCCGTGGCATCACACAGCACCACGATGTGTGGCGGCGTGGCGTAGCTCCGTTCCAGGCGGAGGACCGGATCCAAGGCCAACGTCACGCACCCTGCGGCCGCCGCGGCACGTGCGGCGGCCAGCAGCCACTTGCGGCGCCGGCAGCAGCCTCGCTGCACACGCACATGGACCAGCGCAACCAGCACGCCTACCACTATGGCCAGGCACAGGGCCAACGGCCAGCAGCCACCCCAGGGAGACTGCCAGTTCAAGCTGACAGCGATGGTGCTGCGTGCGGGCGCCGCCAGCAACAGCGGCAGGCTCGCCGCGCGTGCCCCCGTTGGCAATTCGCTTGCGCTGATGATCTCGGACACAGTGACAAGCGGGGCTGAACCGCGCCAAGCTGCCGCCAGCCGCAGCCCCTGCTCCGCGGCAAGCACTGCTAGGGCCAGAATCAGCAACCAGGGCCACAGCGGCCGCCCTGCCGAGAGCAATTCTGCCGGCGTTGTCTCCACCACACGCCCCTGCGCCCGCGTGGAGGGACGCCGTAGCGGATTGTCCAGGGGCACCAGCGCGCTTTCCTGAGTGGGGCCGCTCACGGCGAGTACTTCGCTCCATACGGGAGGAGACCGGCTCGTCGAGCTGGCAAAGGCATCCAGCCAGTACAGGCCGCGCCGGCGCGGCGTAGGAATCCTCCACCGCACCCCGTCGTTGCTCGCCACCATCCGCGGCTGCGACGTCCTCATCCCGCGCACGGCAACCTGAGCCACCAGCACGCCTTCAGGAGGCTGCCACTCGAGGGTTGTGCCTGCTTGCGCCGCCAAGACCGGCCAGCGTGCTGCCACGGCCTTTCTCACCAGCCGGTCGTACAGCAGCACGCCGCGGGTGCGGCACACATTGTTCCATGCGTCATCGAGGGTGGTTGTCCACAACCACACCCGGCCCTGGCCGATGGTTCGGCTCAGCAGCAGAGGCTCTCCCGTTTCCAGGCGGGCGTGTACCTGGGCGTGGAGGTGGATGGGTTCGACACGCAGCACCCTGTCCACCGCTACTTCGGACCAGAGGTCATCAGCATCAGCCGCGGACCAGCCGGCAAAGGAAAACAGGGCAGGATCGAGCGTCTTCATGTCCAGGGGGGCTGGCTGCCTCCGCTGCTGGGCGGCTTGGGTTTGTCCCACATCGCTCTGCGGGGGAGCGGCCGCGGCTCCGCGCTGGTTTGGCATACGAGCCGCGAGCGGTTTACCCCTGCGGTCGGATGGCGGCGCGGGCACGGGCGGTACCTGGTCTGGCGGTGCAGGGACTGGCGGCTCGACGGCAGCGCCAGTTGCAGGGGCCGGGAAGGCGGCTGCTGGCTGCGGACGCACTGCCAAACGGGGAACAGCCGGCAGCAGGCTGCGCCACGCTTTGGTCTTCAAGGCGAAGAGGCTGGACGGGTCCGACGCCGCTACATACCAGAGGTGGCCTCCCCGTTTCACATACTCTGTGAGTTCGCCGACCTGTTCGGGCAGCAAGACCGCGCCTGCGAGGATTACCAGAGCAGCGTCTGCAAGCACCTGGCTGGTCAGCTCGGCTGGGGACACAACGCGTACCTGCACCAGCGCGGACTTCGCGTCCTCGCCATCCGGCGCCGCGAACAGCCATTTCAGCACTGCCGCGCCCTTCGAGTATGCCGCGGTGGGGGCGGCAGCTCGCGCCGGCGACTCGCCCTGCACCACGACGATCAGCGCGTTGGCGACCAGCGGTACCAGCAGCGTGCATTGATTGTCCATGGGCAGGGAGTCCGGGGGCAGACGCAGCTCCACTCGCGAACGATGCAGGCTGCCTTCCGGGGAGCGTACATCCCAGCGGTGGACGAACACCGTCACTCCGGGGCGGTCCGGATGAACTTCCATTGGCTGGACGGCCACGACATGTCCGTCGACCAGCAGGGTGGCTTGTACCCGCCGTGCTCGGCCCGTGCAGCGAACCTCTGCCAGAATGGGCGCCTCGCCGCCCGGCTCGACCACGCCGTCTGGGAACTCGAGACGCTCGATCCAGACATTGTCCGCCTGCGCAGGACCGACGCGCACGACGGCCAGGCGATGCCGCCAGGCAGCCGGAAGATCCGCATCGCGCACGCCAAGCTGCGCATCGGTCCACAGGCTGGCAGTCAGGTACCGACCAAGAGGGTGCGGCGGCAAGCGCGCCAGCGCGCGGCGTATCTCCGCCGGGCCCGCGGACTGGTCGGCGACTTGCAGCATGTCCAATGCACGCCTTGCCTCAGCAGGCGCAACAAAGGCGGCAGGCTGCGTGCCCCTCGAGCACAAGGGGACCACCGCCACCTGGCTGCCTGTTGGCAGATGGGACACATAGTCGGCAATCTGATGTTGCGCCTGCTGCAACAGCGTACCGGCCGGGCCGCGCCAGCCCATGCTCAGGCTGTTGTCCAGCAGGATCGCCGCGGCCACGGGGCGGTTACGTGGCACCGCGACAAGGGCCTCACGCAATGTCGTGCGTGCCGCAGCCAGGCTGATGCACAGCACGGCCAGCACACGCAACGCCAGCAGCGCGGTATCGCGCAGCCGCACAGCGCGGCGGCGGCCCGCATAGGCGCGCGCCAGCAATTGCATCGCGCCCCAGTCGATGACCCGCACACGCCGCCGTGGGACAAGATGCAACCACACCGCCAGGGCTGCCAGTCCCAGGCCTGCGTACAGGAACGACTTGTTACCGAACTCGATCACCGCGGCGGAGTCCCCAGACGGTAGGTCACGGCAAGACGGGCAACAGACGCTCGTGCATGGCCAGTACCAGGGCGGCGGCGGAGGTGGCGGCGGCCGAGGGCTGCCCCAGCGCCGCACGGCCACGCCACGAGCCGTGGACCAGCGGATCCTCCGGGAAGCGTTGTTGCTTTTGAAGCAGCCACTGTTGCAACCGCTGCAAGTGCCGGCGGGCGACATCGTCTTGCTCGCGTGCCAAAGCCAAACCCACAAGTGCCAGAACCAGGGGGTCGATCCGCAGTTCCACCGACGAAGCCGGCCCCGGCCCATCCGCGTCACGGCAAACGGCGGCCAGTTGGGCGCATACG
>JAIMBC010000025.1 GCA_023511675.1 Pirellulales bacterium | reverse complement strand
CTCCGCGGTCAGGCCCGCCTGACCGAGGACAACATCGCCGATGCCCTGCGCGAGGTCCGCATGGCCCGGCCTTCCCTGCCCTGGAGATCGCGCACGGCGGCCGTGCGGGCGCGGTTTCGCCAGCCGGGCTCGTCGGGCAGCAGGCCGTTCAGATGCCACAGCAGCGTGGATTTGCCGGCACCATTTGGCCCGGCCAGCCCCACGCGTTCGCCTTCATCGAGCGAGAGGCTCACATCGCGCAGGGCGGCAGTGCCGTCGGGATAGGCGTACCACAGGTGCGAGACCTCGACCAGCGGCATGCTCCCCTACCCTGCCTGTGGGTCGGCAGCTTGTGGAATCTCCTGGTAGCCGCGGGCCAGCATGGCGGCGTAGACGCGCTGGGCGCGCCGAGTTGCCCGCACCAGCAGCATGCCGACCAGCGCGGCCGCCGCGGCGGTTCGACGAGCGCGGCCCGACTGCGAGAACGTGCGCGCCTTCTGCGCCCGCTGCATGCGTTCTGCTTCCTGGCGCAGCACGTGCCGAAAACGTTCTACCGAGAACACAATGCTTGCCAGGGGCCGCGGCAAGCCGAGTCGGTGCAGGGCTGCCGCCAGCGCTGCGGGTGGGGTGGTGGCGGCGAGCAGGTAGAGGGCCAGGAAAGAAAGCATGCCCTTGGCGCCAAGCTCCCAGAGGTGGCTGCGTCCGGCCGCGGGAGTCCAGAGGAGCATGCCCAGCAGGCAGCAGCCCCACCCAGCGGCAAAGAGCAACAGCCGCAGCCACAGGGGCCGCCAGGCGACTATGGCCCAGGCCAAGCAGGCTGCCGCCAGCGCAAACGCCGCCACGTGTGCCAGCGAGATCGGCAGGCGTTTGCCAAGGGCCAGCCATTCTCCGGGCAGCGCCACCACAAGGAGGACGAACAGCAGCACGCACAGGAGTTTGGGCGTGGTGGGCAGGCGATGAAAGCACGTTGAAGCAGTGGGTTGGTGCACGGTGTGGCAGGAAGAAGGCGGCTGCGCGCCTGGGCCCGCATGACAAGAGGCGCACGGGATCGCAGGGGGTAGCGCGGGCTGCTGGAGTTACGGTAGCACGAACGGGGCGGGTTGCCAAACCGTGCAGGTGGGCCAAGATCGACGATACACGTCCGTGGGGTTGCGAAGCCGAGGGGTGGGCTTGCCCCCCTCCCAGGCACCATGTCGGCAGGGTATGATGAGGTTACTTTCTCCCCTCCCCTACCCTGCCCTGGGCTGTAGCGGCCCTGAGCTGCACTGAGCCAAGCTGAGCCATGGCGATACGCACGTGCCTGCGGATGATGTTGGCCTGCGGCGTGCTGCTGGTGCTGGATGGGGTGCGCTTGGCGGTTGGGGGGGATCAGGCGGTCGATTTTGGGCGCGACGTGCAGCCGGTGTTGCAAGCTCGCTGCTATGGGTGTCATGGCCCGCAGCGGCACGAGGGAGGGCTGAGGCTGGACGTGCGCTCTTTGGCCATGCGCGGGGGGGACAGCGGGGCGGTGATTGTGCCGGGCAGTGCGGCAGCCAGCGTGCTGGTGGAGCGGTTGCGTTCCGAAGATGCCGAGCTGCGCATGCCTGCTGATGGCGAGGCGCTGGATGCGGCGCAAATCGATGTCATCGCTCGTTGGATTGATGAGGGGGCGGTTTGGCCTGACGCCCTGGCCGGGTCGGACCCGGCACGGCACTGGGCATTTCGGCCCTGCAAACAGCCGGTGCCGCCCGAGGTGCAGCATCAGGCATGGGTGCGCAACCCGATCGACAACTTTGTGCTGGCCCAGCTTGAGGCAGAGGGGCTGGCTCCCGCTGCTGAGGCCGACCCGTACACGCTCGTGCGGCGGGTGTACCTGGACCTGATCGGCCTGCCGCCCACGCCGGAGGAGGCAGATGCCTTTGCGGCGGACCCTTCGCCGGAGGCGTATGAGAAGGTTGTGGATCGGCTGCTGGCCTCGCCGGCGTACGGCGAACGCTGGGCACGGCCCTGGCTCGACCTGGCGCGCTACGCCGATACCAACGGCTACGAGAAGGATCGGACGCGGTCGATTTGGCCGTATCGCGACTGGGTGGTGCAGGCGCTCAATGCCGACATGCCGTTCGACCAGTTCAGCATCGAGCAGCTTGCCGGCGACCTGTTGCCTGGGGCGTCGCGATCACAGCAGGTGGCCACGGGCTTCCACCGCAACACCATGGAGAACGAAGAGGGCGGCATCGACGTGGAAGAGTTTCGCGTGGCCGCGCTCTTCGACCGGGTGAACACCACGGCCACGGTCTGGTTGGGGTTGACCCTGGGCTGCTGCCAGTGCCACAGCCACAAGTACGATCCCTTCACGCAGCGCGAGTATTACCAGCTCATGGCGTTTCTGAACAATTGCGATGAGCCGGAGCTGGAACTGTTCGATCCGCAGGTGGCTGCACGGCAGGCGGAGGTGGATGCCGAGATTGCCCGCCTTGAGGCGGAACTGCTGGCCCAGCTCCCACGGCTGGAAGCCGAGGGCAAGTTCGCGGCCTGGCAGGCGGAAGAGGCGGGCCGTGCCCGGCGCTGGACGATCGTGCCGCCGCAGTCTGCTGTGTCTGAATACCATGCCACCATGAGCCTGCTGGCAGACGGTTCGGTGCTGGTCTCGGGCGACAGGCCGAATTACGACACGTACGTGCTGGAGTGCATCCCTACGCTGCCCCGCATTACCGCGCTGCGTCTCGAGGTGCTGCCGGACCCAAGTCTACCGGCCGGCGGTCCGGGCCGTGCGCCCTTGCTTTCCGTGGGAGACTTCTTGTTGAGCGAGGTGCAAGTTTCTGTGGCCAGGCCGCAGGACCCCCAGGCGGAGGGCCGCACGCCGCTGCCGCTGGCTCACGCCAGCCACAGTTATGCGCAAGAGGGACGTTCCGCCGCACTGGCCATCGATGGCGAGCTGGATACGGGCTGGTCGATTCAGGGCCGCACGGGCGAGCCGCATCAGGCGGTGTTTGTGCTGCGCGAGCCGTACGTGCCGCAGCCGGGCGAGAGGCTGGTGATCACCATGCACCAGCGGTACATCCACCAGATGGTTATCGGACGTTTCCGTTGGTCGTTCACGGCGGAGGAGCCTTCGCACGAGGCGTGCCGCGTGCCGGCAGAAATCGAAAGCATCCTGCTGATACCTGCCGCAGAACGCACGCCCGAGCAGGCCCAGGCCCTTGCCGCCGCCTATGTGCATCTGGCACCTGAACTGGCCGAGCAGCAAAAGGCCCTGGCTGAGCGGCGCCGCAGCCGGCCGCGCCATCCCACCACGTTGGTGCTCCAGGAGCGCGCGCCGCAGCATCGCCGCCGCACCTTCGTGTTTCATCGGGGAGAGTTTCTCAAGCCCACCGAAGAAGTCGAGCCAGACGTGCCCGCCATGCTGCATCCCTTTCCCGCAGACGCCCCGCGAAACCGCCTGGGTCTGGCACGCTGGCTTGTCGATCCCGCCAACCCGCTGGTGGGCCGCGTGGTGATGAACCGCCAGTGGCAGGCCTTCTTCGGCCGCGGCCTGGTACGGACCACCGAAGACTTTGGCACGCGCGGAGATCTGCCCACCCACACTGCCCTGCTCGACTGGCTGGCGGCCGAGTTCATCCAGCGCGGCTGGTGCATGAAGGCCATGCACCGGCTGATCGTGACCAGCGCCACGTATCGGCAGAGTTCGCATGCCACGCCGGAGGCATATGCGGCAGATCGAGAGAACGAGCGGCTGGCACGCGGTCCCCGCGTGCGGCTGGAGGCCGAAATGCTGCGCGACCAGGCGCTGGCCGCTAGCGGTCTGTTGAGCCGCAAGCAGGGCGGACCGGGGGTGTACCCGCCGCAGCCCGAGAGCGTGACCATGCTGGCATGGGGAGGGCCTGGCTGGCCCACCAGCACGGGAGAAGACCGCTATCGGCGCGGACTGTACACCTTTGCCAAGCGCACGAGTCCCTTTGCGGCCTTCATTCTGTTCGACGGCCCCACCGGAGAGGCCTGCGTGGCCCGCCGCGAACGGAGCAACACGGCCGTGCAGGCGCTCACGCTGCTCAACGATCAGGCATTTGTCGAAGCGGCGCAGGCCCTGGCCCGCCGCGCCTACCAAGAGGCGCCAGACGCCGCCGCGCGGGTCGCGCGCATCTTCCGGCTGTGCCTGGTGCGGCCGTCTTCGCCGGACGAGTTGGCCGCCCTGTTGGCCTTTTATCATGACCAGCAAGCCCGTTTTGCGGAGCCCCCTCCACGCGCCGCTCAACCAGAGGCAGGACAGGCGGCGTCTGAGACAGCACAGGCGGCGCACGAGGCAATGGCCGTCCGCCCCCCGAGCGTGCTCGATGCAGCCCAAGCCGCGGGCCTCTCCGGCACGCCGCCCATGCTCGACGGGCAACCGCTGGATGCCGAACAACTGGCCGAGCTGGCGGCACTGGCCGCTGTGGCCCGCGCCGTGCTCAATCTGGATGAAACCGTAACCAAGGAATAACTGCCCCCCCCTGCCCTGCCCTGCCCGGAGCTGGACAGGCGGCTGCGATCGAAACCATGACGCACACTGCCCTGCCCTATTGGAGCTGGGCGCTGAGAAGTACCAGAGCCTGAACATGACCACGTTTGCTCGCACGCCAAGCGGTGACGTCCTGGCCCGCCTCTTAGCGCGGAGGTACTTTTTGGCCGAGTGTGGGCTGGGCCTGGGCAAGATCGCCCTGGCGGGGCTGCTGACGGGGGCGTTGGGCCGGCAGGCAGGGGCATTGCCCGCGGGGGGGGCGAGCACGGTTCGTCCGCCCCACTTTGCGCCGCGTGCCAAGCGCGTGATCTACCTGTTCATGGCCGGGGCGCCCAGCCAGCTCGAGTTGTTTGATTACAAGCCGGCGCTGGCCCGCTACGACGGGCAGCCGGTGCCTGCCGAGATTGTCAAGGACCAGCGCTATGCCTTCATTCGCCGGGACGCAGCGCTGCTGGCACCGCGTTTTCGCTTTGCGCGACATGGTGAGAGCGGCGCGGAGCTGTCCGAGGTGTTGCCGGAACTGGCCAAGGTGGCGGACCGGCTGGCGATTGTGAAGAGCGCATACACGGAGCAATTCAACCACGCGCCGGGCCAGCTCTTTGTGAATACGGGGTCTCCGCGGCCGGGCCGGCCGAGCATGGGAGCGTGGGTGACGTACGGCCTGGGGAGCGAGGCCGAGGACTTGCCGGCGTTTGTGGTCCTTTCCAGCGGCGGAGGGGCCAGCAGCGGAGCGGCAAGTTGGTCGAGCGGATTTCTGCCCAGTGCGTATCAAGGGGTGCCGCTGCGTTCAAAGGGCGAGGCGATCCTGAACGTCAACAGCCCGGCGGGCTTCGACCGCCGGCTGGAGGCCGACACGCAAGAGCTGCTGGAGGGCCTCAACCGCCGGCGGCAGGAGATTGTGGGCGATCCTGAGATTGCCACGCGGATCGCTGCGTACGAGATGGCTTTTCGCCTGCAACAGAGTGCGCCGGAGTTGATCAATCTGGCCGCTGAGCCGGCACACGTGCTGCAAGCGTACGGCGCCGTGCCGGGCGAGGCCTCCTTTGCCAACAACTGTCTGCTGGCCCGGCGGCTGGTGGAACGGGGCGTGCGGTTCGTGCTGCTGTTTCATGAGGCCTGGGATCACCACACCGATGTGGAGGGTGGCGTGCGCACGCAGGCCGGGCTGACGGACAAGCCCTGCGCCGCCCTGCTGCGCGACCTGGAGGCGCGCGGGCTGCTGCAAGAAACGCTGGTGGTGTGGGGGGGCGAGTTCGGACGCACGCCCATGGTCGAGTCGAACGTCTCGCTGGGCCGCAAGCTGGGCCGGGACCATCACCCACAAGCGTTCACGGTCTGGCTGGCAGGCGGCGGCGTGAAGGGAGGGCAAACCATTGGGCGCACGGACGAGATCGGCTTCCACGTCGTCGAGCGGCCCGTGCATGTGCACGATCTGCAAGCGACCATCTTGCACCTGCTGGGGCTCGACCATGAGCGGCTTACCTACTTCTACCAGGGCCGCGAGTTCCGCCTCACCGACGTGTTTGGCAAGGTGGTCCAGGAACTGCTGGCGTAGGCGGCGTGGTATCGCAGCAGGCAGGGCGGCGGGCTGGTGCGGGAGAGCGGCGGCCGCTCCGCCTGGTCGGCTGTGTTCAGCTTACGCCCACAAGACGGCGCAGTTCGCCCAGGCAATCGTCGGCGCGTACCCGCCACTGGCGGAGCGTGTCCCGGTCTCGGAAGGTCACGGTGCCGTCGAGCGCGGTCTGGCCATCGACCGTGATGCAGTAGGGTGTTCCCACTTCATCCTGGCGGGCGTAGCGGCGGCCCACGGCGCCTTTTTCGTCGTAGAACACGTTGAAGTGGGGCTTGAGGGAGCGGTAGATGCGCTGTGCTGCCTCGGGCATGCCGTCCTTGCGTACGAGGGGGAACACGGCAGCCTTGATGGGCGCCAGCCTGGGGTGGAGGCGGAGGAAAACGCGGTCGCGGGGGTTGCCGTGCTCGTCGGGCACCTGGTCTTCCTGGTACGCCTCGCAGAGGAAGGCCAGGGCCGCACGGTCGGCTCCCGCAGAGGGCTCGATGACGTGGGGGATGTAGCGCTCGCGGGTCTGGTCGTCGAAGTAGGTGAGATCTTTGCCGCTGCCGGGATGGCGGGGCTTGCCGTCCGGGCCTAGTTCCACGACGTATCCCCCGTCCTGCCGCACCAGCTTGCCCTCCATGTGGCTGCGGAGGTCGAAGTCTCCGCGATGTGCAATTCCCTCCAGCTCGCCGAACTTGCCCGGCGGCAGGAAGGGAAAGGCATACTCGATATCTGCCGTGCCGCAGGAATAGTGGCTGAGTTCTTCGGGCGTGTGGTCGCGGAGGCGCAGCCGCTCGCCGGCCAGTCCCAGGCTGAGGTACCACTGGTAGCGGCGGTTGCGCCAGTACTCGTACCAGGCACGCGACTGGCTGGGATGGCAGAAGAACTCGATCTCCATCTGCTCGAACTCGCGTGAGCGGAAGGTGAAGTAACGCGGCGTGATCTCGTTGCGAAAGCTCTTGCCAATCTGTGCGATACCAAAGGGCACGGCCACCCGCGTCGAATCGAGCACGTTCTTGAAATTCACGAAGATGCCCTGGGCCGTCTCGGGCCGGAGGAAGGCGGCCCCCTCTTCACCGCTGAGGGCGCCCACGTAAGTCTTGAACATCAGGTTGTATTCGCGGGGCTCGGTGAGCGTGCCCAGCTCCTTGGCATCCGGCCCGAGCACGGCGCTGAAGTCTTTCACCTCTGTCAGGCAGAGCAGGTCGCTTTCCCAGGCGAGCCGGTCCGCATCCTTGGCACGCAAGTTGAAAAACTTCAGCGCCTTGTGCTGGGTATCTTGCAGGGCCTCCTCTCCATCGGCCTCTGTGGCCACAAAGATCCGCCGGCCCTGACAGCTCACCCAGCGGCCCTGCACCTGATCGTGCCGGTAGCGGCGCTTGCTCTGGCGGCAATCGACCATGAAGTCGTGGAACACGTCGTAGTGCCCAGAGCACTTCCACACCTGAGGGTGCATGATGATGGTGCAATCGAGGCCCACCATCTCGTAAGCACAGGGGGCGCCAGAGGGAACGACCAGTTCGTCGTGGCTGGTGACCATGTCTCGCCACCACGCCTCCTTGATGTTGCGCTTCAGTTCCACTCCCAGCGGGCCGTAGTCCCAGAAGCCGTTCAGGCCGCCATAGATCTCGCTCGATTGGTACAGGAAGCCTCGCCGCTTGCAAAGCGAGACCAGTTTTTCCATCTCCATGGCGCGGTTTCACCCTTGGTTGGCAACGTTCGCATGCCCCAGAGATAGCGTAGTTTATCGGCTGGCGGTCGTACGTGAAGGCCAAAGCCGCACCGGATTGGCGGGCGCCGCGTGGGAAACGCCAGTTTGGTGGGCGGCGGGCTAGCGCGTGGCGGCCTGGCGGAGGGCGGCTCGGTCGACCGCTGCTCGGGGGGCTTGGTGCATGGCGGCTTGGCGGGCACGACATTCGTGGGCGCCGCATTCTCGGGCGCCGTATTCTCGGGCGCCGTATTGCCGGGCGCCGTATTGGCCGGCTTGGGCGATGGGCCGCTCAGCACGCGCCCCGACGGTGCGCGGCGGCTGGCGTGGGGTGGATGAACGCCTCGTCGGCTGGTAGCGGTTGGCGGCCGAGAGCAGGGCGTTGTGGCCCGCTGCCGCGGTCGATGCACGCTTCAGCGGCGCTGGCACGAGCAGGCGCCTGGTGTGCCTGCTGGCATGGGCTGGCACAGGGACCTATACTCCAAGCTATAGGTGCCGGGCCCCATGCAAGTGCGTCTGGCCTTGCACAGCTTGAAGTTCGCGTCTGAGGTCGTCCCATGTGCCGCACGCTGTTGCTTGCCATTCTGTTAGCGGGCTTGGGTTCTCGTTTGGCCGAGGCGGGCGAACGCCCGCCCGTGCGCAAGCCGTATGGTATTGAGAAGCGTGTCCCCTGGACCACCAGCCGCATCGTGGGCACGCCTGATCCGCCGCCTCCCTATCGTACCGAGCCGGCTTTCCCGGCACTGCACTTCTTTCAGCCGCTGGAGCTGTGCTTCGAGCCGAGCGGTGGCCGCTGGTACCTGGCCGAACGGTATGGCCGCATTTACACGTTTCCCAACGATCCCGCGTGGCAACAGGCCGAGCTGTTGCTGGATGTGGGCAAGACCGTGTACGGGCTGGCCATTCATCCCCGCTTTGCCGAGAACGGCTATATTTACCTGACCTATGTGCTGGACCCGGCAGCGACCGAGCCGCGGGGCACCCGCCTGTCTCGGTTCAAGGTGCGGCCGGGGAATCCGCCGATCTGCGATCCTGCCAGCGAGTTGATCATTCTCGAATGGCCCTCTGGCGGCCACAATGGCGGCTGCCTCCAGTTTGGGCCGGATGGCTGCCTGTACGTCGTTTGCGGAGACGGCAGCGGCATCGCCGACGAACTGGTCACCGGGCAGGACATCTCGGACCTGCTGGCCTGCATCCTGCGCATCGACGTGGATCATCCCAGCCAGGGCCGCAACTACTCGATTCCCGCGGATAATCCCTTTGTGGACACGCCGCAGGCACGCCCCGAGGTGTACGCCTACGGCCTGAGGCAGGCGTGGAAGATCAACTTCGACTACCGCACGGGCGAGCTGTGGGCCGGCGAGGTCGGGCAAGATCTGTGGGAGATGATCTATCGGATCGAGCGCGGGGGCAACTACGGCTGGAGCGTGCAGGAGGGGAGCCATCCCTTCAGGCCGGAGCGGCCGCGTGGCCCCACGCCGATTCTGCCGCCAGTGGTGGAGCATCCTCACAGCATGTTCCGGTCGATCACCGGCGGGCATGTCTACTATGGGGAGCGGCTGCCGGAGCTGAGAGGCCAGTATATCTACGGCGATTACGACACGGGAAAGGTGTGGTCGTTCCGCTGGGATGGCAGCCGGGCGTTGGACAATCGCGAGCTGGTGGACAGCACGCTGCGGATCATCGACTTTGGCGAGGACGCCGCCGGAGAGATCTACCTGCTCGACTTCATGGGGGGAATTCACCGCCTGGTGCCCGCGCTGCCCAGCAGGCAGCAGCATGATTTTCCCCGCAAGCTGAGCGAGACGGGCCTGTTCGCATCTGTGCCCGAGCTAGTGCCCGCCCCGGGACTGATCCCTTACAGCGTCAATGCGCCTCTCTGGTCAGATGGTGCAGAGAAGGAGCGATACCTAGCCCTGCCCGGCGACGCTCGGATCGAATACAATACGGTGCTCTACCCGCAGCCAGCGCCGGGGGCGCCGCCTGGCTGGCGGTTCCCGGACGGCACGGTGGTGGTGAAGACGTTCTTCCTCGAACTGGAGGAGGGCAACCCTGCCAGCCGCCGCCGGCTAGAGACGCGCATCCTGCATCACGAGCGGCTGGCGGGTACAGAAGAGGTGGGCGATCAGGTGTGGCGCGGCTACACCTACATCTGGAACGACGAGCAAACCGAGGCCTACCTGTTGGAGCAAGAGGGGCTGGACCGCACATTTATCATCCGCACGGCCGATGGGGGGACGCGCCAGCAGGTGTGGCATTTTCCCAGCCGCACGGAGTGCAACCTGTGCCACACCGTGCCCGCCAAGTACATCCTGGGCCTGAATACGCTACAACTAAACAAAGATCACGATTACGGCGGCGTGATTGCCAACCAGCTTGCCACCTTCGATCATCTGGGCCTGTTCACCGAGCCGCTTGCTGAGCGGCCCGAAGACCTGCCGCGGCTGGTCGATTACACAGACGCATCACAGCCGCTGGATGCGCGTGCCCGCTCCTACCTGCATGCCAATTGCAGCCACTGCCACATGAAATGGGGCGGCGGCAACGCAGAGTTCCAACTGCTGGCCACCCTGCCGCTGGAAGAGACCGGCACGCTGAACACGCCAGTGGGGCATGGCACGTTCGGCGTATCCGACGGGCGCGTGCTGGTACCGGGCGAGCCGGAGCGCTCGCTCGTCTGGCTGCGCATGCAGCGGTTGGGGCTGGGCCGCATGCCACACATCGCCTCGAACGTGGTCGATCAACGCGCCGTCGAGTTGATCGGAGAGTGGATCCGCTCTCTGCCAAAGTAAAAGCGCGGCGGGGCCGGCGGATCCGCACGATACGGCGGCCATTGGCCGCTGCTGCGCCGCACGTACTAGCTCATCCCCCCTCGAGGCGGATGTGAACGGCCGCGCCGCCGATGGACAGACAGGCGTGCAGGCACGGGCACGCCTCGCCATGCGTCACGTGCAGCGGATCCACTGGCAGCCCGGTGCGCGCGACGCCTCGCTGCCTGATGGCACGGACGAACGGGCGCGACGCAACGACGTAAAGTGCATGCAGATCATGCCGCAGTCACGCGATCTCATCAGGCGCGACGGGGAGCAACGTACGCCAGCACGGCGTGGGGCTCGTGGGTCAGATCCCGCCCTGTCTCTCGCCCATCGGCGGCGGCCAGCGTTCCGGGCGGTGATGCAGACTGCGCCTGCGCTGGGAGGCCAGGCCGCATCTCGCAAGAGCGTGCCTCCGGTTTGGCCCTTGAACATATGGGGGTGCGTGCATACGATGAGCCGTCCCGCGCCGAGCGGGCGTAGGTGTGCTTGGGGAAAGGTTTTTGGGGTTGGTGACTGTGCCTTCCGCGTCGGGCCATTTGGCAAGCTGCGGGCCCCTAGGGTATGGCGGCTGTGGGCAGAATATCGTTCGCTCCATGGGGGCACGCGCCACCCATCAGCCACGGGCAATTCTTCTGTTTCACGGGAGCGAGTCGAACGATGAGCAAGGCGTGGTACTACCTGCGAGACGGCGTGCGCCATGGTCCGGTTTCCAGCCAGCAGTTGAGCGCCCTGGCCTATGCCAGGAAGATTGCGCCTAGCGACCTTGTCTGGTGCGAGGGCCTTGCCGACTGGACGCCTGCCGCCAAGGTGAAGGGCCTGTTTACGATGCCGGCGCCTCCCCCGCCGCCCGGACCGAACCGGGGAGCCGACCGCGGCTCGCACGTTAGATCGGCAGGGTCAAACCAGAGTGCTCCCGCAAGCCGGCCGACGCGACAACTTCCTGAGTGGAAAGAGGTCATCGCGCATCGCCTGCCGCAGGTGGTTGTCATTCAGCATTCGTGTTATATCGGTGCAGGGCTTTTGATCAGCGCCGAGGGGTTGATCCTCACCGTAGCGCATCTTGTCGGCGATGCGAGCGTGGTCCACATCGACTTTGCTGACAACACGGTCACGAGGGGATTGGTCATCGATCTGGACTCCGAGCACGATCTGGCGCTGGTCAAGGCTGCCAGTGTCTCCCGCCCATTTCTGGATCTTCACACAGATGTCGCGGAATCTGTGGAGGCCGGAGAGGCCATTGTTGCCATTGGGCATCCCCGCGGCCACCGCTTTACCAGTACCTCGGGCATTGTGAGCGCTCCACGTAGGCGCACGCCAGCAGGGATCCTGATCCAGCACGATGTACCCAGCAACTCTGGAAGCAGCGGCGGTCCCCTCATCGACCGTGCGGGAAAGCTCGTGGGCATCGTGACGAGCGGCCTAACCGATGCACAGGGGATGGGGTTTGCTGTTCCCGCCGTCGAGGCGCGGGCCTACGTCGACCGGGTCATGAAGGAATTTGTCAAGGGAAAACGTAAGGTTCCAGATGATGAGGAGATCCTTGAGTACGGCATTCGCATTCATTCGGCGCATGCCGTTAACCGCGCCTTGGGCCTGTTCGAAGAAGTAAAATGCATTGAAGAGAATAGCTACGTTGTGACAACGTCACGAGGCACTGTTCTTTTACTGTACTCCTCGGATGAGCAAGTGGAAGTTTTGTACTCCCTGGGCAGGCTTAAGAGTTCAGCAAAGAACGATGCGACGTTCCTCGCGGCATTGTTGCATCTCAACTCTAACTTCCCGTTATCGCGATTCACGCTCTGGGAGGACCGTCATCTTTGGCTGAGGGCATCGTGTCCGCTAAACGGCATTGATGTTGCACAGCTCGGCACGGTCGTGAGCGACATGGAAGCAGTGCTGAGCGAGCATTTGGGCGAACTTCAAAATTATCTCGAACCAGCCGACAACGAGCAGGACGACGACGAGTCTGCTCAACAGGAAGACGACGAGGCAGAAGCACAAGACGACTACGAGGATGCTGAAGACGAAGACGACGAATGGGACGAGGACGAAGACGGAGCCGACTGACAGCAGGCCAGGACAATGGTGAGCAATTGCCCCTGGCAGGCGGGCGAGCAGCACATTTCCTCGCTTGCGCGCCGCGCTGGTGCGGTTGGTGCTCGCTCCTTGTTGGCGGCCACGGCAAGCGTGTAGGGCCGAGTGCCGCTCTGGCATCTCGTGGCGGCAGCCGTTCACCACGAGGGACTGCGCAGGGGTGCCCTGCTGGTGGCGGAGTGCCCCCCTTGCTCAGGGGGAAGCAGGAGGCGGGCCCGGCGACGGGGCGGCTATGCCTCATGGCCCTTTGTGGTACAACCCCCTATCCGCCGCTTGTTAACCGGAAGGAGCAGGCGGGCAAGATGCACGCCTCCCTAACGTAGCGTTGGAACGGCTGGTGCCGCTGCCGGTGTCTTACCGTTCGCGCACTTCTTCCAGGTAGGTGTAGCCTTGCAGGCCGTCCTCGTAGAAGCGCAGCAGGCGGCCGGCTTGCTGGAAGTCGAGGCGTGCCTCGCGCACGGCTGTTTCGACGTCCGTGCGCAGTTTGCGCACCAGGGCATCGGGGTCGAACTCCACGTAATCCAGCACCTCGCGCACGGTGTCTCCCTTGATCACCGTCTCCAGCAGCACACCGCCGTTGGCGTCCAGCCGCACGTGGACGGCGTTGGTGTCTCCGAACAGGTTGTGCATGTCTCCCAGGATCTCCTGGTAAGCGCCCAGCAGGAATGCTCCCAGGTAGTAAGGCTCGCCGTTGAAGGAATGGAGGGGGAGCGTGCGCTTCACGTCGCGGCGGTCGATGAACAGGTCGATTTTGCCGTCGGAGTCGCAGGTGATGTCGCCCAGCACGGCGTGATGGGTGGGCTGTTCGTTGAGCCGGTGGATGGGCATCACGGGGAAGAGCTGCTTGATGGCCCAACTGTCCGGCATCGACTGAAACAGGGAAAAGTTGCAGAAGTAGGTGTCGCTCAGCAAGGCATCCAGGCCCTGCAAATCTTCGGGCACATAGTCGAGCTGATGGACCAACCGCTGCATCTTGCGGCAGATGGCCCAGAAGAGATTCTCCGCCAGGCTGCGCTGATCGAGCGGCAGGTAGC
Organism: Pirellulales bacterium; assembly: GCA_023511675.1. Taxonomy (GTDB): domain Bacteria; phylum Planctomycetota; class Planctomycetia; order Pirellulales; family JAIMBC01; genus JAIMBC01. The sequence continues at coordinate 19,552 of JAIMBC010000025.1, read as the reverse complement.
CGCCGTTGAACAGGTTCATGGCCATGTCCAGCGCTTGCTGGGCATCGTGCCAGCTTTCCAGCAAGTTGCGGACGTTCACGTTCTGGTAGGCACCCAGCAGGTCGACCAGCGGCTGCTCCACGTCGGGCGGCAGTTCGTGGGGCACGTCGAACTCTCCCAGCCCCGAGACGCCCAGCACGTTGAACACCAGCGCGCTGTGGTAGGCCACCACGGCACGGCCGCTTTCCGAGACAATCGTGGGGTGCGGCACGCCCGCCTCATCGCAGACGCTCTGGATGTGGTACACCACGTCGTTGGCGTATTCTTGCAGGGAGTAATTCACGCTGGACTCGAAGTTGGTCTGGGAACCGTCGTAATCGACGCCGAGGCCGCCTCCCACGTCCAGATACTCCAGGCCGGCTCCGCGGGCGGCCAGTTCGACGTAAATCCGCGCCGCCTCGTTGAGCGCCTGCTTGATATGCCGGATGTTGGGAATCTGGCTCCCGAGGTGGAAGTGCAGCAGCTTGAAGCAGTCTTGCATGCCGCGCTCCTTCAGCTCGGCCAGCGCGCGCAACAGCTCGCTGACCGTGAGGCCAAACTTGGAGCGGTAGCCTCCAGAAGACTGCCAGCGGCCGCTGGAGCGCGTGGCCAGCTTGACCCGCATGCCGATCGTGGGCCGCACCCCCACCTTGGCCGAGTACTCCAGAATCAGCCCCAGCTCGGTGTATTTCTCCACGACCGGGATGATCTGCCGGCCGATCTTGTGTGCCAGCATGGCCATCTCGATGAACTCGGCATCCTTGAAGCCGTTGCAGATGATGGGCGTGTCGTTGGAGGCCAGCGCCACCACGGCCAGCAGTTCAGGCTTGGAACCCGCTTCCAGCCCAAACCGATAGGGCCGGCCGTACTCGAGCACCTCCTCTACCACCTGCCGCTGCTGGTTGACCTTGATCGGATACACGCACACGTACCGCCCGCGGAACTGATGCTCCTTCATGGCCTGCTGGAAGGCATCGTGGATCTCCCGCAGGCGGTACTGAAGCATGTCGCCAAAGCGGATCAGGATGGGCAGGTCGATGCCGCGGGCCTGCAAGTCGTCCACGAGCTGTTTCAGGTCGATCGAGCGGCGCGGATCCTTCGCTGGATGCACCCGCAAGTGCCCCCGCTCGTCGATCGAGAAGTAGCCGGCTCCCCAGCGGCCGATTTCGTAGAGTTCGGCGGCGTCGGCAACGCTCCACGGCTTGACCTGTTGTTCCAGCAGCATCGATCCACCACTCCCGTGTGTGGGCAGCAGCCCAGAGAAAAGCCTAACAGTGAACAACTCAAGGTAAAGTATCTTATCCTCGTGCGCCGGCGCGTCTGCGCCCCCGCACGAAAAAATCGGCATTTTTGCCTGCCGAGCGAAACGCTTTCCTCCCGCCTTGCCCCAAGGCGGCCGCGCCCGATTTCATCCCTAGGGCCCGCAACAGCCCATAACCACCATGAACATACGCTGGCTCGTCAGCCCCATGGCCTCCGCCGTGTACGCCGCCAGGTGTTTGGCGGCAGGGCGGCCGCTTATCGATCCGCAGCTCGCCGAGGAGCTGGCTGCTCCCCTGGCGGAACTAACGGCCGCACTCACCGAGGAAGGAGTGCCCCCGGCCTGGTGGGGGCACGCGCTGCCGCTGGCGGCCGGCATTTCCGAGCCGCGGCAGTTGGCACAGATGGCTCTCACCAAGACCGTGGGGCGTGCCCGCGCAGAGGTGCTGGCGGCGCGACTGGCCAGGCCGCTGCGCGAGCTGGTGCGGGCCTACCTGGGGCAGTTTGCCGACCTGGCGGAAGAGTTGGAGCTGCGAAGCGGGCCGTTGCGGCAGCAGTGGGAAGCGCGTGGTCCGGGCCTGCTGGCCGCGGTCTGCCGGCTGGTCGACCCGCAGCTTCTGGCTCCGCAGGCAGAGGTCGTGCTGGTGAAGCCCGTGCTGGGCGGCCACGGGCTGGCCCACCTGATCTACAACAGCGTGACCTTTGAGGCAGTGCTGGCGAATCCGCACGAGGAGCTGCCGGAGGTGGTACGGCTGGGCTGGCTGCTTGCGTCGCTACATCTGGAGAGCGGCCGCTTTGGCGAGCGGCTGCCGCAGGGCAGATTGGAACGTATTGGCCCTCTGGCCATGGTGCCGCCGGTGCTGGCTGCCGCGCGAGAGTGCGAACTGGTGGGCGACCCGGCAACGTTGCTATCGCGGGCACTGGTTCTCTGGCGTCTGGCAGCGGAAGCGGATCGCGTGGTGGCCGCCGGGAAGGAGGATGGCCTGCCGCAGCCGACACGCAGCAAAGAACCGGCAAGCGGTGGCGAGGGGCGCGCGCCGTCCGCTCTGCCCGACGCTCCCTCCGGCGTGCTGCTCGATGCCAATGCCCTGGCCGAACGACTGACCACCTGGTGGGAGACCTACCTCTCAGGTCCCGTCCGCTGGGCCGTGGCACTGGAGGCCCTGGGCGAGCTGCTGGCAAATGCTGGCTGCGAGGGGTGATCTCCTGCCCGTGAGGCGCGTTCTTAGGATCGCGGGAACGGCATGGGTCTGCGCGGCTGCGAGGGGGGTGTGCGCGGCCAGCCTGTCTTGTATGATCGAAGGCGTCATTGCATCGAAGCGGTATTGCGGTAGACGGAGAAGCAAGCTTGAAAGAGTTCGAGTATGCCGCCGCCGCCAGTGTGGACGAGGCGGTAAGCCTGCTGGCGGCTCACGGGCCGCGGGCCAAGATACTGTCCGGGGGGACCGACATCCTGGTGCAGCTTCGCGAAGGGCTGCGCGAGGCCGACCTAGTGCTGGACGTGAAGCGCATCCCGGAGTTGACCGCACTGGAGTTTGATTCCGCGCGCGGGCTGCTGCTGGGAGCGGCCACGCCCTGCTACCGCATTTACGAGCATGAGCAGGTCAAGCGAGCCTACCCTGCCCTGGCCGATGCTGCACGAATCATCGGCGGCTGGCAGATCCAGACGCGGGCTAGCGTGGGAGGCAACCTGTGCAACTCTTCGCCGGCGGCGGATACCATTCCGGCCTTGATTGCCCATGCGGCCGTGTGCCACATTGCCGGGCCTGACGGCCGCCGCAGTGTGCGGGCCGCTGAGTTTTGCACCGCACCCGGCAAGAACGTGCTGGGCCGAGGAGAGCTGCTGGTGGCGTTGGAGTTTCCCCCGCCGGTGCCTCGCAGCGGGGCGCGGTACCTACGCTTCATCCCCCGCAATGAGATGGATATTGCCGTGGCGGGCGCCGGAGTGTGGGTACGATTGGATCCCACGGGGCAGCAGATCGAGGAGGCGCGGATTGGGCTGGCTGCGGTGGCCCCCACGCCTCTGGAGGCTACAGAGGTTGCCGCCTGGCTCGCGGGCCGTCCTGCCACGCCGGAAAGCTTTGCCGAGGCGGGCCGCATGGCCCAGGCCATTGCCCGGCCCATCACAGACATGCGCGGCACGGCGGAGTACCGCCGCCATCTGGTTGCCGTGCTCACGCGGCGGGCACTGGCGGACGCCGTGGGCAGGGCAAGGGGAGTGGGTTGAAAGGACCAACATGACCGATTGCCGCAGAGTGAACACTCGCTTCGGTTGGGCCGCGAAGCCCAGTGCGATACGCATGGCCCCTGCCGCCGGTCCGCTGCGGGTGCGCTGCCGATTCAGTACGTCTGAGCCAGTGCGGCCGAGCGGACGCTGGCCGGCCAGCGCTGCCCGATACGTGCGTTCGTGCCGCGGCCGGCGTGCCGGCGCCGTCGGTGCGCCATACCGGATGCGGAACGAGACGCAAGTCAACTGCGTGACCCCAGTGCCCGAGAGGGCCTGAGACGAAGGAATTGGAGGACGCCCGCCCCGTGGCCAAGAAGCATCATCTTTCTGCCGTGGTAAACGGCGAGCCCGTGGAGTTCCTCTGCGAGGCCCGCCAGAGCCTGCTGGAAGTACTCCGCGACGTGCTGCACCTGACCGGCGCCAAGGAAGGCTGCAACAACGGCAACTGCGGTGCCTGCACCGTCCTGCTGGACGGTTTGCCGGTGAACAGTTGCCTGGTGCTTGCCGTTGAGGCAGACGGCTGCCGCATCACCACGGTGGAGGGACTGGCAGACGCCACGCATCTGCACCCGCTCCAGCAGTGTTTTCTGGAAGATGCCGCGCTGCAATGCGGCGTGTGCACGCCTGGCTTTCTGGTGGCTGCCAAGGCCCTGTTGGACAAGAACCCCAATCCGAGTGAACAAGAGATCCGCTTTGAACTAGCAAACAATCTTTGCCGCTGCACGGGGTACGACAAGATCGTCCGCGCCGTGCAGCATGCCGCCGCGAGACTCAGGGAGGCACGAACCTGATGACAGCTTCAGCTAAACCGGCTGCGAGTTCCTCCGCACCCCAATACAAGGTGCTGGGCACGCGGCCCATTCGGCATGACGGCACAGACAAGGTCACGGGCCGCGCCATCTATGCGGCTGATTTGCACCTGCCCGGCATGGCCTATGGCCGCGTGATCCGCAGCCCTCATGCACACGCACGCATCCGATCCATCGACTTCTCCGCCGCGCTGGCCTTACCCGGCGTGCTGGCCGTGACCAGTGCCGCGGACATGCCGGACCTGAAGAACAAGTTTGCCGATTTGGGAGAAGGGCGCGTCAACCTGGCACACCTGGGCGCCAACTGCCTGGCTCAGGGGAAGGTGCTCTACCGCGGCCATGCCGTGGCCGCAGTAGCCGCGGTCAGCCCGCACGTGGCGGAAGAGGCAGCCAAGCTGGTGCGCATCGAGTACGAGCCGCTGCCGGCCGTCACCTGGGTGCTGGACGCCATGAAGCCCAACGCGCCCCTGTTGCACGACGACGTGTTCACCGAGTCGATGGGCCAGCTTTCAGACAAACCCAGCAATGTCTCCCGGCACATCCACTTCGAGCAGGGAGATGTGCAGCGCGGTTTCGCCCAGGCCGATGTGGTGATCGAGCGGGAGTATCGCACGGCGAGCGTGCATCAGGGCTACATCGAGCCGCACGCCTGCACGGCGCTCTGGAACCAGGACGGGCATGTGACCATCTGGACAGCCACCCAGGGCTCCTTCAGTTGCCGGCAGCAGGTGGCTGAGTTGCTGGAGCTGCCGGTGTCTCGCGTCACGGTGGTGCCGTGCGAGATCGGGGGCGGCTTTGGAGGTAAGATCCCCATCTACCTCGAGCCGGTGGCGGTGTTGCTCAGCCGCAAGTGCGGCCGCCCTGTAAAGCTCACCATGACCCGCAGCGATGTGTTCGAGGGCACCGGTCCCACGCCCGGCTCCTTCGTGCGGGTCAAGCTGGGGGCCACGAGAGACGGCAAGCTGGTGGCGGGCGAGGCCTGGCTGGCCTACGACGCCGGCGCCTTCCCCGGCGGCATGATCGGCCCCGGTTGCATGTGCGTGTTCAGTTGCTATGAGATTCCCCATGCGCGGGTCGATGGCTACGACGTCTGCCTCAACAAGCCCAAGACGGCCGCCTATCGCGCACCGGGGGCCACGCAGGCCGCCTTCGCCTGCGAAAGCGTGATCGACGAGCTGGCCGAGCGTCTGAACATCGACCCCATCGAGTTCCGGCTCAAGAATGCCGCCAAGGAGGGGACGCGCCGCGTGGATGGCCCCGTCTACCCCCGCATCGGTCTGGTGGAAGTGCTGGAAGCAGCCCGCGCCAGCGAACACTGGAACACGCCCCTTGCAGGCCCCTGGCGCGGCCGAGGCGTTGCCGCAGGATACTGGTTCAACATCGGCCTGAAGAGCAGTGCCTCGGCCAGCGTGAATGCCGACGGCACCGTGACGCTGGTTGAAGGCTCCACAGATATCGGCGGCACCCGCACCAGCGTGGCCATGCAGCTCGCCGAAACGCTGGGCATTGCCGCTGAAGATGTGCGCCCGCAGGTGGCTGATACGGACAGCGTCGGCTACACCGACGTGACAGGAGGCAGCCGGGTCACCTTTGCCACGGGGCTGGCGGCCTATCAGGTGGGGTTGGACATCCGCCGCCAGATGGCCGAGCGTGCAGCCCTGCTCTGGGAGTGCGATCCCGCTCTGGTGCGCTTCGAGGACGGCGTGTTTCGCACTGACGGCCGCTCGATCACCTTCAAGGAGCTGGCCGCCAAGCTGCACGCCACGGGCGGGCCGGTGGTGGGCCGGGCGGCCGTCGATCCCGAAGGCCCCACCCACGGGTTCGGCGCACACATCGTGGATGTGGAAGTCGATCCCGATACCGGCAAGGTTACGATCCTCCGCTACACCGCCGTCCAGGATGCCGGCAAGGCCGTGCATCCCAGCTATGTGGAGGGCCAAATGCAGGGCGGCACCGTTCAGGGCATCGGCTGGGCACTCAACGAAGAATACTGGTTCGACGACCGCGGCCAGATGCGCAACGCCAGCTTTCTGGACTACCGTATGCCCACCGCGCTCGACGTGCCCATGATCGAAACCATCATCGTCGAGGTGCCCAACCCCGACCATCCCTACGGCGTACGCGGCGTGGGAGAGACGCCCATCGTACCCCCCCCGGCGGCCCTCGCCAATGCCATCTATCGGGCCACGGGCGTGCGGCTGCGCGAGCTGCCCATGTCTCCCCCCCGAGTGTGGGCGGCACTGGCCGCGGCGGGCAAGAGTTCGTAGATGGCCACCGTCTACATCCCCGCCGCCCTGCGGGAGCTGACAGAGGGGGTCGAGTGCGTGAAGGTAGAAGCCTCCACCGTGCGGCAGGTCATCGCCGCGCTGGAGGCTCGCTGGCCTGCACTACAGGGCAGGCTGCGCCAGCAAGACGAGCTGGCAGCGGGACTGGCCGTCTCCATCGACGGCGCCATCAGCTCGCGCGGACTGTTGGCCAGAGTAGGCCCCGAGAGTGAGGTACACTTCATCCCCGCCATTGGCGGCGGGTAGGCAGCAAGACTCGGCAGCAAGACTTGGGCGAAGCGAGCGAAAGAGTGCGCGGCTCCCCTCCAGGTGCTGGTCCCCCACGTACAAAGGGCGCGATGTTGCCATTGATTGCGTCAGGTGAGTTCATCGCGCTGTTCCCCTACGTGCAGGGGGCGCGATACCTGGCCGGCACGTTACCTGCCGCACGAGCGCGCTGTTCCCCTACCTGCCGGGGGCGCGACAGACGCCGTGCATGAGCGCGGCACGCCATGAACAGCCTGCGGCGGATGCTACGCGCTGAACTGCCAAACACCGCAGGCTTGCCGCTATGCGCCACAGCCTGCCAACAGCCCCGCCGGCGAACTCCGGGCCAACTGCCTAACGCCGCAGCCGCGCTGCCGCGCGGGGCAGCAACGCGATCACCGCCTGCCGCTGACGCCCCTTGAAGCCCACTGCCTCATGCCGCAACGCGAGGCTCCGCAGCGTGCTGCTCGCTGCACGCGGCCCGAGCAAGCACCTCTTCTGCCAGCAAGCGGTAGTCCTCGGCCCCTGTGGATGTGGGGGCATAGCTGAAGATCGTCTGGCCGTGGCTGGGCGCCTCGGCCAGCCGCACGTTGCGGCGAATGCGCGTGGCGAATATCTGGGCCTCGGCCCACGGCGCCGCGCGGCCGCGCGTGCGGCTGAGGAACTCCGCCACGTCGTGAGATACCTCTGCCGCCAGGCGCGTGCCCGACTCGAACATGCACAGTACCACCCCGCTCAACCGTAACCTCGGATTCAACCGCCTGGCCACCAGCTCGATGGTCTCCAGCAGCTTGCTCAGGCCGTGCAGGGCGAGAAAGTGAGGCTGCAATGGAATGAACACCTCGTCCACGGCGGCCAGGGCGTTGAGCGTCAGAATGCCCAGAGAAGGAGGGCAATCGATCATCAAGTAGTCGAACGTGGCCGTGTCAGCCGCCAACTGGTCCCGCAGCACAAGCTCTCGGCCCACCACCCCAGCCAGTTCCACCTCTACCGCCGCCAGATCGATGTGCGAGCCGGCCAGCCACAAGTTCTCCGCCACTTGCAGGCGGGCCTGCTCCAGGGTGCAATCTCCGGCCAGCACGTCGTAGATGCTGTGTCCCGTGCGCCCCGGCTCCACGCCCAGATGCAGCGTGGCGTGGGCCTGCGGATCCATATCCAGCAAGCAGACGCGACGGCCCATGGCCGCCAGAGCCGCGCTCAGGTTGACCGCCGTGGTCGTTTTTCCCACGCCGCCCTTCTGGTTGATGATGGCGATCGAACGCATGGCAGACCCCACTTCTTCCAGCTACGCTACCAACTGCTCCACGTTGCCCCCGTTTCCATTGGACTTGCGCGAGAGGATGGTTGCCGCCCTCCGCGCTGTACCAACTGCTCGATGTTGCCCCCGTTTCTGGGGCGGCGGATTATACGCCTCGCCCCCCCTGCTGCCCAAGGGCGACCCACGAGAGAAGTTTGGCTAAGTGCAAAGGCTGGGAGCCCTGGGCGGACTGCCCTCTGAGCACACCGGCATTCTTGGATCCCTCGGCCAAGATGCCACCGCTATAGAGCGCCCCACCAGTAGCGATGCGCGGCCACGTCATGCCGGCGCATAGAGGACCATCAGACACAGCATGAGCATGCTGAGCGAATTCAGGCACAGATGCACCACCAGCGATGGCATCAGGCGGTGGGTTTGGCGGTAGAGATAGCCCAGACACAGGGCAAACACGAAGAGGGGTATGGGCGCCGGCCCCTGGCCGGAGTGCAGCAGGGAGAAGACGGCGGCACTCATCAGGATGGGGAGTGTGCCCAGGGGCAGGCCGAGCAATCCTCGCGCGGGCGGCAGACCTGCCTTGGCCTCTGCCGAGGTGGTGGGCTGGGCCGACGGCGGGCTGTGGGGATTCTCCTGGTCTTCCCCAGCCGCAGGCAGAGAGGGCGGGAGAGCCGGTGAGGCGACGGGGGCCTGGGTGGCTGCATCGTCGGAGAGCGGTGTTGGCGGCGGGCCCGCTGCTGATTGCGAAGCGCCTCCAGCGGCCCGTGGCACGCTGGCCAGCAACAGCTCCAGCTTCTGGAGCCAACCCTGAAACATCACGCGGAACAACCACTCTTCGCACAGGGGCGCAACCAGTATGGCTGAGACAGCGGCCAGCAACAGGGCCGTGGTACCGCCCCCTTGCACCATGTCGATCAACGGATGATGCCCCTCGATGAACAGCGAGAGCAAGAACTGCAAGGCATACACGCCCGGCGCAATGAACAAGAAGGCGGCCAGGCCCAGGCGGCAGTCGGCAAGCAGGGTGCTGCGTGCCAGACCCAGGTCTTGCCAGGTGGCTCCGCGCAGCCGCAGGACGGCCACGGCGCAGGCCGTGCCGGCCAGCGTGGCCAACGCATTTAGCGTGACGATCTCGGCAAGGCGTGCGGGGTCGCTTGCGGCCTGCTCGCCGGCGTCTCCATGCAACCGCCGCAGCAGGCTGCTGGCGGCCGCCAGAACCAAGATGTAGATGGCAGCACATAGCAGCAGCTCCAGCGCCCCCCAGGGCACGGGACGGTGGGGCTGGCGGGCCACCATCGGCTCCCCCCGAGAGATGCGCACCAAGGCGCGCACCCACACGGCCACGCTGCCGGCGAGAAGGGCCAGCAACCCCAGCAGTGCCAGAACCAGCAGCGCCGGCGGGATGGATGGGTTAGCCGCGTCCACAACTTACCCCGACGCCAGTGCCGCCGCCCGCCGCACGTATTCCACTCCCGAGTACAAGGTGATCCCCACGGTGAGGTACAACAGCAGGTCCACGCTGGTGCATGGCCCGAGCCAGGGAGTATCGAGCAGCGGGAGCAGGCCCTTCCACAGCACACTCGCCAGGGGGGCCGGCCACGCTGCCTGGACGGCTGGCCCGGCCGCATCCAGGTAAAGCAAGGCCATGCACGTGGCCGCCGCCACGCACTGCACGACCATCTTCAGCTTGCCGGACAGGCTGGCGGAGAAATCTCGCCCCTGCTGCTCGAGGAAGCTCCGCAGCGCCGTCACCAGCAATTCGCGGCCCACGATCAGCACGGCCATCCAGGCCATCACGCGCGATGCCTGATTGGCGGCCAGCGTGATGAAGGTGCCGCAGATGATGATCTTATCGACGAAGGGGTCGAGGATCCGGCCCAGGGTCGTGATGAGCTGGTACTTGCGGGCAAGATAACCGTCGAGCCAATCGGTGCTGGCGGCGATGACGAACACCAGAAAGCTGGCCAGATAGAGGCGCAGCTCGAGCAGCGCGAAGAGGACGAGGGAGAGGAGCAATCGCAAGACGGTGAGCTGGTTGGGCAGATTGAGCAGGGCGGCTCGCGCGGCCTTGGTGCTGGTGCTCATGAGGCAGTTCCTCTAGCGTGCCGGCCCCACGGGGGCTGCCACCAGATCGTACCCTTGCGCCGCGACGATTTCACAGGGGACCAGTTTTCCGGCGGCCAGCCGGCGTCCCGTGACGTAGATCACGCCGTCCACGTCGGGTGCCTCGCTATAGGAGCGGCCCAGCCACACATCTGGTTCGCCGGGAAGCGGGGCATCGAGCAGCACCTCGCGCCGCCGCCCCACCTGCGCCCGCGCCCAGGCAAAGGCCACCTCCTGCTGCGCCTCCATCAGCCGATCTCTCCTGGCCGCCTTGATCTGTTCGTCCAGATGGTCCGGCAGGCGGGCACTGGGAGTATCTGCCTCGTACGAATAGGTGAACACACCCAGCCGCTCGAAGCGCGCCGCGCGCACAAAGTCCTCCAGCTCCTGGTAGTGCGACTCGGTCTCTCCCGGAAAGCCCACGATCATCGTCGTGCGCAGCACCAGGTCGGGAATCGCCCCGCGCAGCCGGGCCAACAGCGCCTCGATCTCGGCGCGCGTCACACGCCGTTGCATGCGACGCAACATCACGTCGTTGATATGCTGCAAGGGTATATCCAGATACGGCACAATCCGCTCTTCACGGCTCAGCACCGCGAGCAATTCGTCCGTGAAATACATGGGATAGAGGTACATCAGCCGAATCCATTCGACCCCTTCCACGGCCGCCAGCTCGCGCAACAGGTCGGCCAGCCGCGGCCGCCCGTATAGATCCATGCCGTAATAGGTGGTATCTTGCGCCACCACCACCAGCTCGCGGGCACCATCCGCCGCTAGCTCGCGCGCCTCGGCCACCACCGCCTCGATAGGCTTGGAGACGTGCTTGCCCCGCATGCGAGGTATGGCGCAGAAGGTGCACAGCCGGTCGCAGCCCTCCGAGATCTTCAAATACGCCAGGTGGCGGGGGGTGATGCGCAAGCGCGATCGGTCGTCCAGCGCCACCGAGGCAGCAGGGCGGAACAGAGTGCGCTGCTCATGCAGCCGGCCCACCAGCCGATCCGCCGCGCGGGCAATCTCCTCGCGGGCGAAGACGCCCACAAGCTGATCGATCTCCGGCCAGCGGGCCAACAGCGCCTCCCTATCCCGTTCCGCCAGGCAGCCCGAGACGATCACGCCGCCGGTACGTCCCTGCCGCTTCAGCTCCAGCATCTCGCGGATCGCCGAGAAAGACTCCTCCCGCGCACGCTCGATGAAGCCGCAGGTGTTCACCACCACGAAGTCGGTGCCTACCGGGTCGGCCTGCAAGGTGTATCCCTCCAGGTGCAGCAGGCCGAGCATCCGTTCGCTATCGACCAGGTTCTTGGGGCAACCGAGGCTGATGAAGGCGTAGGTAGGCCGACTCATGACAGCGGTGCGTGGCGATGAAGGGCCGGCGGGAGCGAGGCCGGCAACTGTCCAAAGTGCGGTCCCGGCGACTCGCTCACGAACAGGGCAAGGAGACGGCGCTGTTGCCCATCGCACCTGCGTGGCGCATGCGGCAGTGTGTACAAGGCAGAATTCCTCGGCAAACAGTCATCTGCGTGCGGCACCGGCTGCGACGCGTCATGGCTGTTTTGCCTGCTTGGGTTGGGGCGAATGCACGCCACGCCGGCGATGCGGACTTTCCACAGCCCTTCGTTGGGCGACATGCTCTCTCTGAAGCCAAAAAAGTGGAGACGGCCGGGATGGTGCGTGCGCCGCGCTGGCGCGCGTTGGGGACCGCACCGCCCACGGGTCTGGATGGTACGGATCCATGGCGCGCTTCAACTGTATCGGCAACGGCTGCCGGGTTCCAGGGGTGGGGTGGGCTCGTGCTGGGAGGTGACGTGCTGGCAGACGGCCTGTGCGGGGGCGTTGACATTGGGCCGCCACCCGTGGAATAGTGTACATGTGTACACTTTTCCTGGTGGCGGAGGGGTCTGCCGTGCTTTGCGAGGTAAGCAGGGAAGAGTTGACTGCGGCCCTGGAGCAGACGGCCGAGGAACTCTTAACACGCGCCGGCTGGGTGGCACCGCCCATCGATGCAATTGCCGTGGCGGAGGCGCTGGGCATCACGGTGGCCTTCGATGCGGCCCAGCGTGAGCGCGGCCGGCTGGTGCTGCTGCACGCGGTACATCGAACGGCGGCGGCGCGAGATGGCAAGGTGTGTGCGCAGCGGCTGCGGGATGGCTCGGGCGTGTTTGCAGGCCAACGGCCTGGCTTTCAGCCGCTGGTGGTGTTGCGGCCCGATCCCCGGCCCGAGCGGCAGCAGTGGGCCGCCGCACACGAGCTGGCGGAGTATGCGGCCTGGAGCGTGTTCGACCGGCTGGGAGCCGATCTCCGTCTGGTGTCGCCTGCCTGGAGAGAGCGTGTGGCCAATCTGCTTGCCGCGCGCTTGCTGCTGCCGGCCAACTGGCTGCGCCCACTTGCACAGCAAGCCGGCTGGGACTTGCTGCAAATCAAGGCCTCCTTTGCCACGGCCAGCCACGAGCTGATCCTACGCCGCATGCTGGACTTTGACGTGGCGCTGGTGATCAGCGTGTTCGACCAGGGCCGCTTGACCTTGCGGCGCAGCAACCTGCCCGGGAGCGTTCCCCCGCCTGGCGCCGACGAACTCTCCTGCGTGCGCCGCGTGCGGCGCAGCATGCGGCCTGCTCGCTGCGGTGCCGTCGCTGCCTGGCCAGCTTACGAGCCCGGCTGGCGCCGCGAACTGCTGCGCTGGGAAATAGATGAACACTTCTGAGCAGCGTGCCGCAAGCAGGGCCAGGTCGCGCCGTCGCGCATCCTCTGGTCCAGGAAGTTGCCGCACCACCTTCTGAGAGGGCGCGCCGCAAGCAGCGGCAAGGGTGCGGCTCACGCCTGCCCCAGCGGTGGATTCTGCCGCAGGCCGGCAAAGTGCTCGCACCACCGTGCGGCCGCCAGCAGTTGGCCCTCGCCCCACGCAGGCCCCACCAGTTGAATTGCCAGCGGCATGCCGTCATCAGCCAGGGCACAGGGAAAGGAGACGACCGGCACGCCCGCCAGGCTCCAGGGCGAATTGAAGGCAGGGTCTCCGGTCGTGTCTCGAGCGGGCGCGGCCGTGGGAGTTGCCGGCAGGACCACCGCATCGACCTCCGCGAACCAGTGCGCCACGGCCTGCTGGAATTGACGGCGGAATTGCAGGGCGCGGCTGTAATCGACAGCGGAAGCGCGCAGCCCTTCTTCCAGCAGCAGCGTTATCTGAGGGCCGAATTGCTGCCGATGCTTGCAGAACAGTTCTCCGTGTACGGCGGCAGCCTCGACCGCCATGATGGTGCGGTGGCAGGCATGCACGTGCGCGAACTCTGGGGGGAGGGGAAGGCGTTTGACGCGTGCCCCATGCGCCTCCAAAGAATCGAGTGTTGCCAGCATGGCCTGGCGGACGTCAGCACTGGAGCGTTCCAGGAAAAAGGCCTCGATGGTGCCCAGGGTTGGGGGCTGGAGGCTGGACCAGCCGGGAAGGTAAGTGATGCGGCTGCGTTCCTTTGCCGAGGGGGTGCTTGGTGGAGAGGGCCAATGGCGGCCTGGGGGCTGCGGGCTGGGCAGCTCGGCTGCAAGCTCGGCGTACAGGATGGCCACATCGTCCACGGTGGGAGCAAGGGGGCCGGGGTGGTCCATGTGGTAGGCGAGCGGGACCACGCCTTGGGTGGAGAGCCGGCCCCAGGTGGGCTTTAATCCTGCCACGCCGCAGTAGCTGGCGGGGCGCGTGATGGAGCCGCCCGTTTGCGAGCCGAGCGCGCCCAGGCACATCCGCAGAGCGACGGCCGCGGCAGAGCCGCTGCTCGAGCCGCCCGGCGTGCGATCGAGCTGCCAGGGATTGCGTGTGGGCGGCGGGTCGAAGGAGGCCCACTCGGTGGTGACTGTCTTGCCGAGGATTACGGCTCCGGCAGCGCGCAGCCGTGCCACCAAGGGGGCATCCTGCTGGACAGGCTGCGCGCTGCTGACGGGAGAGCCGGCACGGGTAGGCCAGCCGGCCACATCGAAAATGTCTTTGATTCCTACGGGGATGCCGTGCAGCGGCCCCCTCCAGATGCCCGCGGCCAGTTCATGATCCAGCATCATGGCAGCCTGCCGGGCCGCAGCGCGGTCGACCATCACCCAGGCATGCACGTTCGACTCCAGCCGGTCGATTTGGGCCAGGCTCTCTTCGAGCAGCTCGCTGGGGAAGAGCTGGCCCGCACGGATGCGTGTAGAGGCCTCGAGCAGTGTGTTGCAGATCATGGCGTGTAGGGAGTTGGACAAGCCGCTGCGGCCGGGCACGCTCCTTGCCAGGTCGAAGGGCTCTGTGGGAAGCGTGTGCCAGCGGAGCTGCCGCGCCGACGAACACCGGCAAGCGCCCAGCAAAGCGGACCGGCCTTTCATGCTCACCGGCCGAACGCGGCGTGGCCGCCGAGCCGGACCAGGACTCAGTATAAACCATGGCCGCTGCGGCGCGAGCGTAAAGTGGCTGACGGGAGCGTCGGGCCGCCAGGTTGCAGCCCTTCCGTGGTGCTCGGGGCGTGCCGGTGCTCGGTGCGGCACCTCTGCGAACCTGCGCAGCCCGGCTGCGAACCTGATCGCCTCGGCGGCGTGCCGGCCCCCGGGACTACGTGGATCCTTCGGCAAGCCGGACGCTGTCCCCCACGCGCAGCACGGATCCTGCCCCAGAACACAGGCGGGTGTTCACAGCCAGGCGGTAGTAGTGGTCGAAGCGATCGCGCGGGGCCCAGGGGGGCAGCGTAGCAGCGCGTTGCTCGGCAAAGTGCCGAGAAAAGCCCGGCCAGGGACGGGCGTCCCGCGCGGAGCGGCTGGGCACCACGCAGCGCTGGCAGGGATTGGTGCCTTCGAGCACCGCCTCCCCCACCAGAAAGCGCCTGGTCTGGCCTGCCGGCCCGTACAGGCAGTCTTCCCAGAAGGCCGGCACGTCTTCTACCTCCAGGTTGGCGCGGAATCGCCGTCGTACCTCGTCGAGGTCCAGGTCGAACCAGCGTGCTACCTCTTGCAGGGTGGCCGTGCTCACCACGGTGGGGCCTAAAGCAGAGTTGTCGTCCGGAAACCCGTGCTGGACATCTTCTTCCAGCCGCACGTCGAAGCCAAAGTAACGAGACAGCCACGCCTCTGCGGCGGCTTGCTGCGACGGCAGGGAGAAGCTCTGAGCCGGCATGCCGGGTGCTGCCAGAGACAAGCTGCCCTGCTTCAGGTCGAAGCGGGATCGGATAAGCTGGATGCGCTCCGTGCCCTTGGCGTTCACCACGCTGCCCTGCATGTCGACGATGGCATAGCGGCGATCATACTCCAGCGAGCCTGCCGCCAGCAGCCGGGCCTGCCCCACCATCTCTCCATCCAGGGATTTGACCGGGAATACCGAAATCCGGCCCAGCCTCCCCACGCAGCCCAGCACTGCGTGTTCCGCACGCAACTCATCCATCCGTACACGCTTCCTGGTCTTCAGACATCGCCTGTCCCCCCGGCGTTACCGGCTCCAGGGGCGCGTGTTCCAGCACGAATTTTTGCTGTCCGCTGCCGGTGGCAAACGCCACGGTGGCCAAGCGCCGCCGGCCGCTGCCCGAGAGGGCCACCACCTTGCCCAGGCCATACTCGGGGTGGCGGACAATCATGCCCTGATAGAACAGCTCGGGCGAGAGGCGCGGCGGAGCAGCCGTTTCGCCCGCACGGCGCGCGGCAGCTTGAGCTTGAGAGGCAAGCTGTAGCCCTTGCGCCGCTGCCAGGTCGGCCGCTGTGGCGATGCGAGCCGCCGCGGGACGCGCCCCGCTGGGGGCTGCGCACGCTTGTACAGGCAAGGCCTGCCCCTCGCTTGCTGGCTGGTCGGGTGCATAGGCTGCCGGCTGGCCGGGTGCGTAGACTGCTTCCGGCGGTTCTTCGTGGCAGTATTCGTCGCGGTGGGCAGTGCCCGCAGTCGGCATGGGACCGTCTGCCAATCCTTCGGGCAGCGGCGGCCCTTCGTCGTACTTCTCCAGCTCATCCAGCGGCAGCTCGCTCAAGAAGGGGCTGGGGACAGCCGTCCCGCGTCGCCCCCGATACTCGCGGCGGTAGCTCAGGCTCAGGTGCAACTCTTCCCGCGCTCGCGTCATGCCCACAAACAGCAGCCGCCGCTCCTCCTCGTAACTCTGGGGATCCTCTTGGCTCCGCTCGTGCGGCAGGATCTTGTTTTCCACCGCCACGATGAACACCACAGGAAATTCCAATCCCTTGGCGGCGTGCAGCGTCATCAGCGTCACGCGATCTGCCGCATCTTCCCACGCATCCGCTTCGTTGACCAGCGCGCAACTTTCCACGAAGCCTTCGAGCCGCCGCTCTTCCAGATCGCCCTCGTCGTACTGGCGGGCGAGGGAGAGGAGTTCTTGCAGGTTCACCAGCCGCTCCTGGTCTTCGGGCAGCTCGGACCTTTTGAGAAACTCCTGGTAGCCCGTCTCGTGGAGCACATGGCCGATGAGGGCTTCGACCGGTTCGTGCACGTGGGTGCTGAGGCGGTCGTACAGGGAGACGAAGCGGGCCACGGCCACGGCGGCTCGCTTGGGCAGGGTTTCGATCAGGCCGGCTTGCCGGCAGGCTTCTAGCAGCGGCACGCCCTGCTGGCTGGCATGGCTGCGCAACCGCTCGACGGTGGTCTTGCCGATCTCTCGGGGCGGGCAGTTGATGATGCGCAGCAGGGCCTGGTCGTCGCGGGGGTTGTGCAGCAGCATCAGGTAGGCCAGCAGATCCTTGATTTCCTGGCGGTCGAAAAATGCCAGGCCGTTCACGATCTGGTAGGGGATGCCGGCGCGTCGCAGCGCGTCTTCGATCGGGCGGGAGAGGGCGTTGACCCGATAGAACACGGCGAAATCCCGGTATCGCCGGCGGCCGGCGGCCACGGCATCAGCGATCTGGCGTGCAATGCCGGCCGCTTCGCTCTCGCTGGTGGAGTAATGGGCCAGCCGTACCGGCGGCCCTTGCTCGTTCTCGGTGAAGAGGGCCTTTTCCTTGCGCAGCCGATTGAAGGCGATCAGGCGGCGTGCGGCACTCAAGATCCGCTGCGTGCTGCGGTAGTTCTGCTCCAGCCGCACCACGCGTACCTGAGGATAATCGTGCTCAAACTCCAGGATGTTCTTGAGATTCGCCCCGCGCCAACCGTAGATCGACTGGTCGGGGTCGCCCGTCACCGCCAGGTTGGGGTAGTCCTGCGAGATGGCGCGGACCAGTAAGTATTGGGCCAGGTTGGTGTCCTGATACTCGTCCACCAGGATGTAGCGATAGCGTGCATCGAGCGTGGCCCGCAGCTCGGGGTGCTCCTTGAGCATCAGCGTGGCCAGCATCAACAAGTCGTCGAAATCCACGGCGTTGGCGCGGTTTAGAAGCTGCTGGTAGCGGGCATAGGCGGCCGCCTGCGGCCCGTGCAGCCCGGCATGGACGCTGTCTTCGGGAGTGATCAATGCGTTCTTGGCACGGCTGATCATGCCGCCAAGCTGGGCCGGCGTGACCAGGTGGCATTCAGCCTCCTCCATGGCCTGGGCAAGTACCTGTTGCGCCACGGCCGTATCGTAGATGCTGTAGCCGGCCTCCAGTCCCACCAGCGGGGCGTGCTGCCGCAGCAGCCCCGCGGCGAATCGATGGAACGTGCCGACCCACACCCTGGCCTCCGGCACCAGGCGGACCAGCCGAGACTGCATCTCTTCTGCCGCCTTGTTGGTAAAGGTCAGGGCCAGCACATGCTGGGGCTGTATGCCCTGGTGCAGCAACCAGGCAACGCGGTGCGTAATCACGCGGGTCTTGCCGCTGCCAGGCCCGGCCAGCACCAGCAGCGGGCCGTCGATGTGCGTGACGGCCTCTTGCTGGGCACGGGTCAGCGAGGCAAGCAGTTCGTGCGGGGCGGTTGGCATGTGGCTGGTTCTCATTCCCATGCGGGATTATACTCGGCGGCGGGCTTCGCGGAGCGTGATGGCAGTGGCTGGTTTCAAACGCATTCTGGTGACGGGCGGCGCAGGGTTTCTCGGTGCGGGCCTATGCGCCCGGCTGGTGGCCGAAGGGCACGACGTGATCTGCCTGGACAATTTTTTCACCAGCCAAAAGTCCAACGTGGCCCACTTGCTGGCCCAGCCCAACTTCGAACTCATTCGGCACGATATCACCCAGCCCATATGGCTCGAGGTGGACCAGATCTACAACCTTGCCTGCCCCGCCGCTCCCGGCCATTACCAGTACAACCCCATCAAGACCATGAAGACCTCGGTCCTGGGCGCGATCCACGTGCTGGGCATGGCCAAACGCTGCCGCGCCAAGGTCTTGCAGGCCTCGACCAGCGAGGTCTACGGCGATCCCGAAGTGCATCCCCAGCCCGAAAGCTACCGAGGAGCCGTCAACCCCATCGGCCCGCGTGCCTGCTACGACGAAGGCAAGCGCGCCGCGGAAACGCTTTTCTTCGATTATCACCGCTGCCACGGCATTAACATTCGCGTGGTGCGCATCTTCAACACCTACGGCCCGGGCATGCACCCCTTCGACGGGCGCGTGGTCTCGAACTTCATCATGCAGGCCCTGCACGGCAAACCGCTTACCATCTACGGCGACGGCAGCCAAACACGCAGCTTCTGCTACCTCGACGACCTGCTGGAAGGGCTGGTCCGAATGATGAACGGCCCCGACGACTTCGTGGGACCCGTCAACCTCGGCAACCCGCGCGAGTTCACCATCCTGGAATTGGCCCAGCTCGTGCTGCGGCTCACCGGCTCCTCTTCCATACTCGAGTATCGCCCCCTGCCCGCGGACGACCCCGCCCAACGTCGCCCAGACATCACACTGGCTCGCCAGCGACTTGGCTGGGAACCCAAGGTCCCTCTGGAGGAGGGCCTGGCACGCACCATCGAGTGGTTTCGTAACATCGACCTGCGCCGCTACCGCCCCCCCACACCAAACCTCACCCCAGCCTGAGGCCGGCCCGCACCCCAGCGACACCTTCACCGTGGCGACAAGGATGCTGCTAAAAAACTGCCCCCCACATGCCCATTGCCAGCCAACACTCTTCGAACTCGCCTTGGGTGCCTAAGTTGGTTGGCCGGGGGGGGGGCGTCCCGCCCGCCGTGGTTCGCGTTCTGCCCGCCGCCGCAGTTGGCATCCCTGCCGGGCGCCGTTGGCCTCCCACCGGCCGCGATTCGCAACGCTGCACGCACGCCCCGGCAAGTGAAATCATGCAACAGGCTGACACCACCAGTTCCGGCAACGTGGTGAGTTGAGAGGACGACGGCAAAGATTGCTAGCCAAGTGCGCCCTGGTGTCGGGGCTGGCGTGCTCGTGGTGCACACACCAGGCTTGCTGCGTTCAAAACGGGTGCGGGCGGGGAGGCGTGGGGATGATCCAGTCCAGTGCGGGCGGGGATGCCTGCATCACAGTGCAAGGGCCGCCT
>JAIMBC010000247.1 GCA_023511675.1 Pirellulales bacterium | reverse complement strand
GTGGCGGGGTGGGACGCCAGCTACGCAGTGGCTGCGTGCCCCTGCTGCTTGTCTGGGGACACGCACGCCGCTAGGCTCGCACGTATGCTGCGGAACGCCGATCGGCCTCAGGTGGAGTCGAACGAGCCTTTTGTGCCGCTGGCGGAGGAATTGCTGCCGGCACCGGATCCAGAACAGGCGCTGTTGCGGTTGGCCCGGCGTCGGCACGTGCTGTTTCTCGACAGCGCGCTGCGGCACGAGCGGTTGGGGCGATACTCCTTCTTGACGTGCGAGCCAGCGGCGTTTCTGGTGCGGCAGAGCGACGAGCCGGGGGCGTTGGACGCCGCCGCCGCCCTGTTGGCAGCGGGGCGGGCCGAGCCGCTGCCGGAGCTGCCGCCCTTTCAGGGGGGGGTGGCGGGGTTGTTCGCCTATGATCTGAATCGCCAACTCGAACCCGTACCCGCCGCGCGTTGGGACGAGTTTCGCGTGCCGGCCCTGGCCGTAGGTCTGTACGATGTGGTGGCGGCCTGGGATCACCGCCAGCAGCGGGCCTGGATCATTTCGCAGGGTCTGCCGGCCAGCACGCCGCGCCAGCGGCAGGCCAGAGCGGCAGCACGGTTGCGGGTGTTTCGCGATTGGCTGGCGGCACCAGCGGTTCAGCCCGATGAGGCGATCGGCAGAACGCGCTTGCTAGCTGCCGCTCAGTTAGCACCACAGTTCCAAGCGGGCAGTCTGCCCCGCCTGACGAGCAACTTCTCCCGAGAGGGCTACTTGCAGGCCGTGGAGCGTGCCATCGAGTACATTTACGCGGGGGATGTGTTCCAGGTGAACCTGGCTCAGCGGCTGTTGCATCCTGCGGTGGGGTCCTCGCTCGCTCTTTACCTCCGCTTGCGGCGGCGCAATCCCACCACCTTTGCGGCTTATTTCGATCTGGGCCGCTTCCAGCTTGTCAGCGCCAGTCCCGAGCGGTTCTTGCAAGTGCAGCACGGCGCCGTGGAAGCCCGCCCCATCAAGGGCACCCGTCCTCGCACCTCCTGGCCCGAGGCCGATCTGTTCGCTGGAGACGAACTCCAGGCCAGCGTCAAGGATTGTGCCGAGAATGTGATGATCGTCGACCTGCTGCGCAACGATCTGTCTCGCGTCTGCCAGCCGCAGAGCGTGCGGGTCACCGAGCTGTGCAGCTTGGAGCCGTATCCCTACGTGCAGCATCTGGTGAGCGCGGTGAGGGGGTTGTTGCGTCCTGGCATGGGGGCGATGGATCTGTTGCGCGCGGCATTTCCTGGCGGTTCTGTGACGGGGGCGCCCAAGGTGCGGGCCATGCAGATCATCAGTGAGCTGGAGCAGGTAGCCCGGGGGGCCTACTGCGGAGTGCTTGCCTACCTGGGCTTCGACGGCAGCATGGACTCCAGCATCTTGATCCGCACGATCACGGCGGGCCGGGGCTGGTGGCAAGCACCGGTAGGAGGGGGAATTGTGGCCGCATCGGATCCGGCGGTAGAGTACGAGGAGACCTGGCACAAGGCAGCGGGGCTGCTGCGGGCCATGTAGCAGCTTCCAGGGGACGTGCTGGGGGTCTCGGGCAGGCACGCCCCGCCGTGGCGGCCTGCCTTCCCCCCTGTTAGAGATGCACGCGCATCCGGCAGCCATGCTTCTGATCATCGACAATTACGATAGCTTCGTGTTCAATCTAGCCCGCTATCTGGCGTGCCTGGGGCACGAGACGCTCGTCCTGCGCAACGACGCCCTGCAACCGGCAGACGTGCGCGCCCTGCGGCCGGAGGCACTGGTGCTGTCGCCGGGGCCATGCGGGCCAGAGCAGGCCGGCTGCTCGCTGGAGTTGGTCAGGACGTTCTACCAAAGCTTGCCCATTCTGGGGGTATGCTTGGGCCACCAGACCATTGCCGCGGCGCTGGGGGGGAGGGTGGTGCGTGCCCCCCAACCGATGCATGGCAGAAGTTCACGGGTCTATCACCAGGGCAAGGGGATCTTTGCGGGGCTGCCCAATCCGTTGACGGCGGGCAGGTACCACTCCTTGGTGGTGGAGGAGGCGTCGCTACCGGACTGTCTGGAAGCCACGGCGCACACGGAAGAGGGTGTGGTGATGGCCTTGGCCCACCGTTCGCTGCCGGTGGTGGGCGTGCAGTTTCATCCCGAGTCGATTTTGACGCCTGAAGGGCCCCTGCTGCTAGCCGCGTTCTTGCGGCTGGCCGGTTTACATGCTGAGGATCCTGGCAGCTTTCAGGAGCTGGTCCAGCCGCGGCCGGAACCGGTGGTGCCCAGCGGACCCCTCACGTTCTAGCGCGCATGATCATCGAAGGCCTGGTAACCACGGAGAACGAAGACGGCACGCCTCATCTGGCGCCCATGGGACCGCGGGTCGAAGCTGCCTGGAGCCGGCTGGTGTTGCGGCCCTACGTCACTTCGACCACGTACGCCAATCTGTGCCGCGGGCGCTGCGGTGTGTTTCACGTCACGGACGACGTGCTGCTGCTGGCGCGGGCAGCGATTGGAGGGTTGGCTTCCCTTCCTCCTCTGCGGCGGCCGCTACGGGCACAAGGCTGGGTGCTGGCCGACGCCTGCCGCTGGTATGCCTTTGAGGTGCGCGCGATCGATGACACTCCTCCCCGCGTGAGCATGAGTGCCGAGGTGGTCGAGCAAGGCTGGCAACGGGACTTTGTCGGCTTTCATCGGGCCCGCCATGCGGTGGTGGAGGCCGCCATCCTTGCCACACGCGTGCGGTTCCTCCCCGCGGAGGAGGTGCTGGCCGAAATGGCGCGGCTGCGTCCCCTGGTGGCGAAAACGGGTGGCGAGGCGGAGGAGCAGGCCTTTCGATTGCTGGAGGAATATGTGGACGCTTCCTACGGCGCGGTTCGCATGCGCAGCGAAAAGGGGGGGGAACGCCCGCACGATGGGTTGGCCTGATGTGTGCTGAACGAGAGACGGTGGCGCCTCGCAGCCGCCCTGATGCCGCGCGGAGCAGCCGCGTGGTGCTGGTGGAGGCGGCTGCCCGCCTGCACTTCGGCCTGCTGGCGCCCTGCGGCCACTCACCGCGGCAGTTTGGCGGCGTGGGAGCGATGGTGCAGCAGCCAGCCATTCGCCTGTGCGTGCGCCCTGCCGTACCGAATGCAGCCCCCTGCTCCGTCTGTGGTCCGCTGGCAGCCAGGGCGCAGCAGGTCCTCGAGCGCGTCTGCGCGGCCGGCTGGCCAGCAGGTCTGCCGCCTGCAGCGGTGGAGATCGTGGATGCGCCCCGAGAGCACACAGGTTTGGGGACGGGCACGCAGCTCGCCCTGTCGATTGCTGCTGGTTGGCGGACCTATGCCAAGCTACCTGAGCTGGGGCCGTCAGAGCTGGCGAAGCTGACGGGCCGCGGTCAGCGTTCCGCCATCGGCGTGCATGGCTTTTTCACAGGTGGCTTGCTGGTCGAGGGCGGCCAGCGCGATGCCATTTCTCTAGCGCCCTTGGTCGCCCGTGTCGCGCTGCCCGATGCGTGGCGATTTGTGCTCATCACGCCTGAGGACGAGCAAGGCTTGTGGGGGGAGAAAGAACGCGCGGCCTTCCGAGAGCTTGCACGTGTGCCGGAGGGGGCGGTCGACCGGCTCTGCCGCGTGGTGCTGCTGGGCATCTTGCCGGCAGCGGCGGAGGGAGAGTTTGCGGCATTCAGCGAGGCGTTGTACGAGTTTGGCCGTGAGGCGGGCCAGATGTTTGCCTGCGTGCAAGGAGGGGTGTTTACAACGCCCAGCGCGGCGGCGCGCGTGGCACACCTGCGTGCGCTCGGAGTGCGTGGCGTGGGGCAGAGTTCGTGGGGACCGACCGTGTTCGCCCTGGTAGAATCTGAAGATCGGGCCGCCTGGCTGGCAGGCCGGTTGAGCGCGGATGGCGTTGCGGCCGGCTGCCGTGTGGTTGTGGCGCCGCCGGCCAACAGCGGTGCCACGATTCGGATTCTGGAGGGGGAGGCGTAGCTGCTGGCCGCGACGCGGCCGGTAAGCTGTTAAGCCCCGGGGAACGACCATCGAGGGCCGCTCAGCCAAGATTCCGTTCCGCGCGGCGAACGTATGCTGAGCGTGGAGCGTCCAAGTGTTTGCAAGGGGGGCGGGCCGCCATGCGGAAATGCCATCGGCAGCCTGCGGGAAGGCCCCTTGTTTTTCGCAAACCCCCTTGGGGCTTGAGCCATTTGTTGGTAGGCTATGGGAAGCGGCAATATCATCCGAGGCGGTTCGGTGCGTGCCGCCCGCACCTTCGACTCCGGGCCAGTACCCTCTACGGGCTGTAACCCCGGCAGCAATATGGTCAATCCATGGCAGGGGCTGCCTGCCATCGGCTTTGAGATATCAGCCTTGCGGAGGATTCCGCCCCGATACGCGGCAGGTCGCGTACGCTCGCAGAGAGGAAAAACGCCAACCGCACGCGGTGTGGCTGTGCCGCGGGGGAGGATGGGATGTCGATCACGGTCAAGTGCCCAAACGGCCACGAACTGAAAGTCAAGGACAAGTACGCCGGTCAGCGCGGCTACTGCCCGCATTGCCGAGCCGAGGTGCACGTCCCCGCCAAGCTCACGGAAGACGAGGTGATGGACCTGTTGGGGCCGCCGCCCCCACCGGAGACGACCGCGGACCTGCCCGTGCACCAGGATCCCAGGCACGCGCGCCCGGTCGCCGACCCCAGCGCCATGTCGGGCTCCAGCTTGCTGGGGTCCACCGTGTTGAACCGGGGGATGAAGACCTGTCCCAAGTGCAAGAAGGAAGTGCGGCTGGCTTACGACATCTGCCCATACTGCCGCACCTACTTCACGGATCTCTCGGAGATCAGCCGCCGCTTGACCTCCCCCTGTCCCAAGTGCGGCGGCGACGTGCACCCTGGCGACCACTGGTGCCCGACCTGCGGCGCTGACCTGAGGCAGCAGCCGCTGCCGCCCGGCGGCAAGCGTTAGCTGGCCGGGAGGCCTCGGTATCGCGCTGCCGGCTGGCAAGGGGGCACTGGGTGGCGCTGCCCGCCACCTTGCTCTACAATATACGTAGCGCGCTTGCCCTGGGCCCGGGCGGCGGACCGTGTCCCGGCCGCGTGGGCGGGCTTCTCAGGCGTACCCGCGCGCGGCAGCATATGCACTTCGGGGAGGCGCCGTGTCTCAGCCTTCGAGTTCATCAACCTCGGCAGATTCTGCGAGCCAGCCGGTGCGCAAGGCAAAAAGGCTCGCCTTGCGGCTGACGTTGCTGGTCACGGCGGGAGTGGTATCCACAGCCGGTCTGTTCACCTGGCTGGGATACGTCTACACCCATCGCGTGATGAGGGCGGAGATCCACCAGCGGCTGAATGCCGTGGCGGCAGGCTGGCAAACGATGCTGCTGAACTTTGTGCAGCAGCTCGAACCGCAAGCGGAGCTGATTACCAGCCGCACGCTGTTGCGCGCCCTGTTGCAGCAGCGACGGCGGGGCGAGTGGCCAGCCGCGGCGGAGGAAGAACTGCAGCGCATCGTTGGCGACATACGCGCCGCCGGCCAGGGGCGCTACCAGGAGGTGTGGGTGGTGGATGCCGCCGGCACGGCCGTGGCGGCCACCAGCCCCGCGCGCATCGGGCGGAGCTATGCCGGCAGCGAGGCCTTTCGCCAAGGCGCGCAGCGAGTATGGCTCGACGTGCCACGGCCCCATTCCAGCGGCTACCAGGCACGGTGCGCGGCCCCGGTGCGGGGCGAGGGGGGGGAGCTGCTGGGAGTGGCGATGCTGGCGATCGACGTAAGCACGTGGGCCAAGGCCCTGGCGGAGCGGCGGGCAGCCGGCTCGCAGGGAGAGGTGTCGCTGGCTGTCAAGCGGAACGGCCGCATCCGCTATTTGTTTCGCTCCAGCACCGCAGAGGTGCGACCCGCGGACGACGTGGCCATGTCGCGCGCGCTGGCCGGCCAGTCGGGATTCGTCGAGGATCGAGACGCGTCGCGCCGGCCGGTGCTGGCCGTGTATCGCCCCTTGGGCTACGAGGATTGGGGGCTGGTCGTGCAGGTGGGACGGGATGAGGCCTACGCTCCCCTGGCACGGTTGCGAAGGCTGCTCGTGGCCGTGGAAGCCGCGGTGCTGGCAACGGGCCTGCTGATCTCGCATGTGCTGGCCCGCCGGTTCACGCGGCCGATTCGCGCGCTGGCCGAGGCGGCAGCCCGCGTTGCTGACGGCGATCTGCGGGTGCGCGTGGACGACCGCCGCGGCGATGAGCTGGGCGCCTTGGCCGCGGCCTTCAACCGCATGACGGCAGAACTGGCAGCCTCTTACGAATTGCTCGAGCAGCGCGTGGCGGAACGGACGCGCGACCTGGCCCGCTCCCACGAAGAACTCCGCACCCAGGCCCGCGTGCTGGAGGCCACCCTGTTTGAGCGAGAACGGGCCCAACGCGCACTGCTCGATGCCGAGGCACGCTACCATTCCCTGGTGGAAAGCCTCCCCCTCGCCGCCTGGAGCAAGGATCTGGAGGGAAAGTTCACCTTTGGCAACCGCCTGCTGTGCGAGTTCCTCGGCAAGCCGCTGGACCAGATTATCGGCCGCACCGATCTCGACTTCTTCCCGCCTGAGCTGGCGGAGAAATACCGGCGGGACGATGCCGCCGTCGTCGCGCGACGCGCCACCTTTCGCGACATCGAACGCTTCCGCAAGTCGGACGGCGAGGAGATCTTCATCCAGGTGTTCAAGGCGCCCGTGTTCGATGCCGCAGGCCAGGTGATCGGCACCCAGGGCATGGCCTGGGACATCACGGCCCTGATGCGCGCCGAAGCCGCCCTCCGCCAGGCCAAAGAAGAGGCTGAAGCCGCCAACCGGGCCAAGAACACGTTCCTCGCCAACATCAGCCACGAGATCCGCACGCCTATGAATGGCGTGCTGGGCATGACCGAACTGCTGCTGGAAACACATCCCTCGCCCGAACAACGCGAATACCTCAGCATTGTCAAGGAGTCTGCGGAGGCCTTGCTCGATGTGATCAGCGATATTCTCGACTTCTCCAAGATCGAGGCCGGGCGCTTCGAACTGGTGCCCGCCCCGTTCAGCCTGCGCGATCTGGTGTTCGATGCCCTGCGCTCCCTCTCGCCGCGGGCACACCGCCAGGGCTTGGATCTGGCCTGCCGCATCCTGCCCGAGGTGCCCAACTCCCTGGTGGGAGATGCGGGACGCCTGCGGCAGATCCTGCTCAACCTGGCCGGCAACGCCGTGAAGTTCACGGACCGGGGCGAAGTGGTGGTGGAGGTGCGGCCGCTGGCCGTTTCGGCCGCCGAGGTCGAGCTGCAATTCGAGGTGCGCGATACGGGCATTGGCATCCCGCCCGAAAAGCAACAGACCATCTTCGTCGCCTTCGAGCAGGGCGATTCTTCCACCACCCGCCGCTTCGGAGGCACGGGACTAGGGCTGGCGATCAGCTCCAAGCTGGTGGAGATGATGGGGGGACGCATCTGGGTCGAGAGTGTGCCCGGGCAAGGGAGCACGTTCCGCTTTACGGCGCATTTCGCGGTGCAGGCCGAGGCCGAACAGCCGGCGCACCTCTGTCCCGCGCCGCGCGATGCGGCACTCTTGGCCGGGCTGCCGGTACTGATCGTTGAGCCGCACGCAGCCACGCGCCGGATTCTTGAGGAGAGCCTGCGCGGCTGGGGAGTGCAGCCGCATGCTGTGGCAACCCTGCCGGAGGCCCTGGCCGCCTGCGAGCGTGCGGCGCGCAACCGCCGCTTCGCCCTGGCACTCTTCGGCGCATTGGGCCAGCCGGAGGGCTTGGACACGTTGCGCCGTCTGAGCAGCCATGCTGGCTGTGGTGGTCTGATCGTGCTGCTGGAGGCCTCCGGCTCGCCTGCCGAAACAGCCTGTTGCCGAGAACTAGGCGTGTTCGCCTCGCTGCTGAAACCCGTTAAAGAAGAAGACCTCTACGCCAGCATGCTGGCGCTGGCGGCAGGCAGAGAGGTGGTCTACCCCTCGGTGAACCTGGGCCAGACGCTGCCCCCCAGCCGTTCGCTCCGCGTGCTGTTGGCCGAAGACAGCGAGGTGAATCGACAGGTTGCCCAGGGCTTGCTGGAAAAACGCGGCCATACCGTTGTCTGCGCCAGCAATGGACGCCAGGCCGTGGAGCTGGCCCGCAAGCAGGAGTTCGACGTGATCCTCATGGACGTGCAGATGCCCGAACTCGATGGTTTTCAGGCCGTGCAGGCCATCCGACGCGACGAACACAGCCTCAGCCGAAGCGTCCCCGTGGTCGCCATGACGGCGCATGTGATGAAGGGAGATCGCCAACGTTGCCTCGATGCCGGCATGGACGGCTATGTTTCCAAGCCGGTCAATCCGCGAGAGCTGTTCGCGGTGGTGGAATCGCTGGCGGGCGCGGCCCCTCGCACTGCCGCGGCGCCGCCTGAGTCTGCGACGGGATCTGCTCCACCAACGCCCCCTTTCTCAGGGCCCTCTCGAGGGGGGACGGCGGCCACGCCGCCTGCGGGCAGTGCGGCGGCAAAGGAGCCCGCCCTGGCCGATCGCGCAGCCGTCGTTAGCCCAGCGGCGACTGCGGACGGCGAACAGCCGGTGGACTGGGAGCTGGCGCTGCGGCGCGTGGCTGGCGATCACGAGCTGCTGCGGCAGGTCCTGGAGGCGTTCCGCGAAGAGGTGCCGCGCCGGCTGGAAGAATTGCGCACGGCACTGGCCGCCGGGGATGCCAAGCTGGTACACCACACGGCCCACACGCTGAAGGGAGCCGCCGCCAGCATTGCCGCCGCGCGGGCCGTGGCCGCGGCCTGGAGGCTTGAATCGCTCGCGTCCCAGGGTACGCTAACCGGTAGCGATCCCATCGCCGCCCAGGTGGAAGCGGAACTCATCAAGGTGCTGCAGGCCGCGGCTCAGCCGCCTGCGCCCGTTGATGCCGCATCCCCCTTGCCCTCGTAGTCGCACTGATGAGCATGACCCACGTCCTGGTAGTAGACGATGCCGTGGTGGACCAGCGGTTGGTGGCCGGCCTGCTCGCACGGCAGCCCGAACTGCGCACCAGCTTTGCC
>JAIMBC010000246.1 GCA_023511675.1 Pirellulales bacterium | reverse complement strand
CTGCCCTTCCACCATCACGACGTCCATCACCACGCGGAAAGCGGCCACGGCGGCCGGCTCGAGCAAGCTGCCGGCGGCCAAGGCGATGCCGCCTGCGCGCCTGCCGACCCTGCAGGCGGCCTTGGGGAGCCTGCCTCGCCTGCCCATTCTGTTCCCTACCACGAGCACCCTGGCCAATGGGAGCAGCTTGGCCGCCTGGGCGGAACGCACACACGCCGCAGCCTGACCTGGGGCGCCGCGCTGGCAGGGCTTTCGCTGCACAGTGCCCTGGACGGCATGGCGCTGGCGGCCAGCACTACGGCCGAGCACGGAAAAACGGCCCTGGCTGGCATGGGCGTGTTTTTGGCTGTCGTGCTGCACAAGCCCTTCGACGCATTAACACTGGGCACGCTGCTGGCAGTGGCCGGCAGTTCTAGGCGGCTGAGGCACCTGGTCAATGCCGGCTATAGTCTGGCCGTACCTGCCGGAGCACTGCTGTTTCTGCTGGCCAGCCGACTGGTGTCGGACCGGGGGGCCTCCATTACTGCCCCCGCGCTGGCCTTTGCGGCCGGCATGTTCTTGTGCATTGCCGCAGCCGACCTGCTGCCGGAGTTGCATTTTCATGCGCACGATCGCATCAAGCTCTCCGTGGCACTGGTGCTGGGTCTGGCACTCGCCGCCGGCATTGTCGCCTGGGAAGAAATGTACCATGATCATCAGGACCACGCCGCCGAGCACGCAACGGAGGATAGCGCCGCGCACAAGACCAGCAGGCCTGCGGCTGCGCACGAGCGATGGACCCTGGCCAGCGCATGCCGCGTGCAGGCAGGCTGCGGGCCGGACGCGCTATTCCAGCCCGCGTTCGCGGCGAATGGTAGCCACCAACTGGAGAACCTTGTTGATCAGCTCGTGCTGAGCCCGCACGGCCACGGCCTGGTGCAGCGAGCCCCACACCAGCAGGCACAGGCCCGCGCAGGCCGCCAGCAGGTGTAGCGTGGTCCACGAAAGGCCGCCCGGCGGTTGCAGTCTTAGCCGGGCAGCCGGGTCGCTGGCGGCACCCAGCGCGGCGACGCCCACGGCCATCAGCATGTGAATGAGGGCGAAGGGGAAAACACCCCGTTTCAACTTCTGAGCCCGCGCCACCAGGTCCACGTCCAGCTTGTACGGCTCGGCCACCTCTTTCACCCAACGCGCTGTGCCGATGAAGTAGGTGACCACCAGGCTGTTCACGAACACGATCGCCATCGCCGAGGCCGTGCCCAGCAGGCGGTGGACCGTGGCCAGCCGCTGCGCCGTCGCGTCGGTGCGGTCCCGAATATCGACCATCCGCAGCGACAACCCCCACAAGATGGTGGCCAGCATGAACAAGGCGGCAAACCAGGCCAGCCAGCGAAAGGTCCGCGGCATGCTCTGCTCTCCAGACAACAGCTCCCGTCAACTAGGCTGCGAAAGCGGCGCAGTGTGACATAACCGTGCCCGCGGCGGAAGAGGGTGCCCCCGCTTGGATGCTGGGCCTCTCCCCTACCCTGTGGCGTCCGCTCCCGGCGCGGCAGGCACACCGTAACGCGGCTGCCCCCAACCGGCGCTGCCGAACGCTTCCGGCCGGCTTCCGAGGCCGCCGAGGCGCCTGCCATAAGCCATGCTCGCGCCTGGGCTAGAGGCTCTTCCAGCGGCATGGGGGCAATCGCGCTACGCCTGCTGGCTCGCTTGCGGTAAGGCACCGTGGGTGGGACACGGTGCTTCATCGGGCATCCAACCGTGCGGCAGTTCGCCCGCCCCCAGCTTATTCGGGTGGTAGTGCCCTGAGCCGTGCCAGAATCTCGCGCACCAGTTCAATGGCCTTCATCAGCGAAAACGCCTGGTAGTCCGCCTCGCGCAACACCGCCCGCAAGCGACTCTCGAGTTGGGAGCGTAACCGGTCAAGTCTCCCCGCCGAAAGATCGGGCGGATCATGCCCAGCCAGCTTTCGCTGGACAAGCCGGAGAAACTCCGGAGCAAATGGGTCGAAGAGCCGCCGCTCGACCGCCACGGCAAGATCGAAGAAATCGCGAATTGCCGGATCGGGTTGCCGCGTCAGCGCGGCGCGGACCTTTTCTGCGTAAGCTTCCAACCGGGACAACACCCGTACCGCAATCGCTTGCAGGATGGGAGCCGCGGTTGTGGGATCGCAGAGGAGCGTCCTCGCCAGGCCGTCCTCCGCGCCACACAAGATCGGCTCGCGCAGGGCGATCTCCAGGCTCAGATATTCATCCTCGTCCGTGAGGGCTGAGCGGTAACGCAAACGGGCGCAATATTGGCGAGAGCGGTTGTGCGCTTGCAGCGGCTCCGCCACATGCAGGCAGGGGAACCTGCGCGTCAGTGTCTCCAGGTGTGCCTTGATGGGCGCCATCGCCTGCCGTCGAGCGGCTTGACTCGATTGCGTGCCCTGCGGCAGGGCAAAGTCGAGGTCCTCGCTGAGCCGCAAGAACTCGGCGTGTATCTTGCTGAGGCTGGTGCCGCCCTTGAAGACCACTCCCGCAGCGAATATTGGGCCCCAATCGTGCAACAGCAGAGAGGCATAGTAGTCCTTCTCGATCAGGACGGCGCTGAATCCCGTGTGACGCTCGGTCCAAAGTAGGGCTGTGCGAAAACGTTGGATGTCTTCGTGAAAGCTTGGGGCACCCAGGGCATCATTATTCATCATTGAACACGATCCACCAGCGCTTGTTCGTTAGCCCCCGCTTTGGCCGATCGGGTATCCACGGAATCAAGGCCGAGGATGGGCGAAGCGCACGCTGCAACCGACGCAGCAGCCCTTCTGGCGCGTTGGTACGCTCAAGGAGGGCACCGATACGCCGCAACGTGGCCTGGTTGCCATACGCCAACGCCGCATCCACCAGGTCTGCCGCAAAGCCCTCGTCCCGCCCAAGCTCTTCACAAGCCCAGTCGTAAGCCTGCGGAAGGCTGTCAAAACGGCTCCAGTCGTACACGGCGTCGACCAGTGCCCTGGCGCGTGTCGCGTACACCAGTTCGCCCCCCTCGGGCAGACGCACCGCCTCCGTACAACCCAGGCGAGACTCGGCTACCTTGATGAGAGCCAGCTCGACCGTCCCCACACGTCGGTTGCCCGACAACCGACTGTTGTAAGCATACACGCGGTTGGGCACCTGTTCGGTCCAGCCATAGCGATTGAAGGCGTTGGGCCCAGAGATCTGATAGCGGCCGGCCACTTCTTGCATCAGCGTGTTGAGCAACACAGCCAGCCCAGGGTTCCACAGCCCGCCCAGCGGCAGACGTGGAGGAAACATGTACAGCCCGCGCCGTACCCTGAGAACCAGCCCCTTGCGGGCCAGGCGGCTGAGTACCTTGCGCTCCTGCTCGCCAGACCAGCCCAGAGGTTTACTTAGCTCTCCCGCACGCACCGTCTTCAACCCACGGTCCTGGGCGAACGCCAGGGCAGCAGCCTCGAGCTTTCCGATCATGTATCCAATGGTACGATATTTCTAGAAAGTGACTTTGTAGGGCATTATAGCCTTCAAATCCAATCATGGTCAACGCTTTCTACTCGTATTCTGCTGCCAGATTGCTATTGGCCACTATGCTTTACTATTGCTAGGTTGTTGTACTATAATAACAACAACTGGTGGGTGCCATGGCCAAGCAGACCAAGTTCGGAGCTTTCTTCAGGCAGCGGCGTCGGGTGATGGGGCTTAGCCTGCGCGAGTTTTGTCGGCGAGCGGGCGTCGACCCCGGCAACATTAGCCGGTTGGAACGCGGGCTAGCGCCCCCGCCTGAGTCACCATCAATTCTGGCGAGCTACGCCAGGGCGCTGCAGCTACGCGAGGGCAGTCACGACTGGGATCGCTTCTTCATCCTGGCAGCCGCGGAGGCAGGCCGACTTCCGGCTGATCTCTTGGAAGATCCGCGCGCCGCCGCCGAGCTGCCCCGGGTCTTGCAGCAGCTTCGGCAGGGTTCCGGGCATCGCAACTGGGTGGACGCGCTTGCCTTGGAGCAGTGGGCAGAGACATGGGCAGCGCGGCATCTGCTCCCGCAACTCGTGAGGCGGCTGGTTCACGCCACGGGCAGTGGCCTGGAGTTCGTCGACTTTCCTGCGGGGGAAATGGTGACGTTGCCAGGATTCGATGGGCTCGTCTACGCCGCCCAGGCAAGCC
Source organism: Pirellulales bacterium (assembly GCA_023511675.1). Lineage (GTDB taxonomy): Bacteria > Planctomycetota > Planctomycetia > Pirellulales > JAIMBC01 > JAIMBC01. The sequence continues at coordinate 4,844 of JAIMBC010000246.1, read as the reverse complement.
CGTTTGTGCCTCAGGGGCGCAGCGTGTGGGAGCTCAGCACAGAAAGTCTTCCCCTCCGCAAGGCCGCTGCCGATCTGGCCAAACGCACCCGACAAAGGCTCCCGTTCGACAAACACGAGGCCACATTCATCTTCGTGACGCCTCGTCGTGTGCCCAACAAGCGCGACTGGGAAAACAAGCACCGTGAGGATGGCGTCTGGAAAGAGGTGTACCTCTACGACAGCTCATCCCTGGAGCAATGGCTAGAGACCGCGCCCGCCGTCGACGTGTGGCTGGCGAAGCAGCTTGGCCTGCGGCCGGAAGGGCTCTCCGAGGTCGAAAGCTACTGGCAGATCTTACAACAGGTTACCTACCCCGCATTGGCTCCCGATGTGTTCCTCGCCTCGCGCCACAAGCAACAGGCAGAGCTGCTGCAATGGCTGTGCGGGCCGCCCGACATGCTCCTCGTAGAATACCGATCGCCGCTCGAGGCATTGGACTTTGTCGTAGCGGCCGTGACGAGTGGAGCGCGGCATCTGGCCCGCACACCCTGCGCACCGGCCGAAGCGGAGGTCCAAGCCAGCTTGGCCGCGCAGCAACACGACGCGGGTCGCCAGGTACGTGTGGTCCGACTCGATGTCGCCCAGCCAATGGGCGTACTCCCAGCCCTTCCCCTGGCTGCCATCCTTGCCCGGGCGCTGATCGTAGAGACCCGCGAGGCGTGGCTTGACATTGTGCGTTGCGGCACCCCGCTGGTGCTCGTGGCACACCCCCGCCTGGAGCTGACCGATGAAATGCTCGCCGCAGCCGCGCGCGCCCATTGCCACCTCATCCAGTTTGTCCTACCGGGCCCCGTCCGCAAGGGAAGGATTCTGGCACTGCCCCGCCCCGCACGGCATGACTTGCAAGAATCCCTGCTCGCCTCGGGCCTGGAACGTACGCGTGCGAGCGACGTGGCAAGAAACTGCGGCGGCAGTGTGACCGTACTCAAGCGCGTGCTGGGGCGGAACCCTGCCCAGGTGCCGGCATGGGCAACGCAGCCCCCTCCCCGCGAACTATCGCCGCTGCTGCTGGCCGGTGCGTGGAGCGAGCAATGCCCCGCGGACCGTAAGGCGCTCGCAGCACTGGCGGGCATGCCTTATGACGAGTGGCTGGCCGCGATCACACGGCTGCAAACGGCCGACGATCTGCTGCTGCGTACGGGCGATGTGTGGCGGCTGGTCTCGCGTGACGATTCCTGGGACCAGTTGGCACACGCCGTGTCGCAGGACCAGTTCGAGCGGTTCGAGCAGATCGCAGCTCAGGTGCTGGAAGCAGACGACCCTGCGTACGAACTGCCTCCGGATCAATGGCTGATTGCTCCGCTTGTGGGCAAGGAACCTGCCTACTCTGGATGGCTGCGCACCGGGCTGGCGGAAACGCTGGCACTGGCGGGCGCTCGGGGCGGTCATCTCCGGAACGTACGTGGCGTCTCGCAGCGTGCGTGCCGGATCGTTCGGCAACTGCTCGAGCGCAAGGACTGGAAGCGTTGGGCATCGCTTTCTCCGCAGCTTGCGCTGCTGGCGGAGGCGGCACCGGACACGTTCCTCGACGCGCTTGAGAGTTCTGTCAAGTCGGGCGAGGCGAGCCTCGAAACGCTGTTCAAGCGGCCAGGGCTTTTCGGGCCTTGCCTGCACATCGGGCTGTTGTCTGCCCTGGAAGTTCTGGCGTGGGATGTCAATTATGTCACCCGAGCATGCCGCGCGCTGCTGGATCTTGCCTTGCTGGCGGAGGGTAAGCCTGTTTCGCCGTCTGATCAGCCCCAAGCACGCAATGCTCCTTTGGATTCGCTGGTGGAGGTGTTCAAGCCCTGGCACCCGCAAACGAACGCTTCGGTCCGGCAGCGCATCGAGGTGTTGCATGCGATGGCGGCACGTAGCACAAGCGAGCCGACACGGCGCCTTGTCCGGCGACTGTTGCTGCGGCTGTTGCCGCGCGAGACAGACTCGGCCCAGTACAACCGCCGCCCCGCCTTTCGTGATTTCGCCCTGAGCGTCTCGGAAGAGGTAACGCAGGTCGAGATCGACCAGCAGGCCGCCGCGTGCGGCAAGTTGCTCATCGATCTGGTCGGCACAGACGCGAGCTGCTGGGCCGAGTTGGTGGAGCACCTCGACTGGCTGCCGCACGAGTCTCAACAGAGGCTCGTCCAAGAGCTGCAGCGGTTACAAACAAGTCTTCACGAACAAGACACGGCGTGCCGCCAAGAGTTCGCGGACGCACTGCGTGCAAGGCTGATCAGGATTCGTTCGCTTTGTGAGGCCCGCGGCGCGCCGCTGCCATCGGTGGTTGGCCAGCTCGATGAAGTGGTCAAGCAGTTGGAACCCGAAGATTGTATAGGGCGCCACGCGTGGCTGTTCGACCAGTGGTGGAAGGTACGCCTGCCCACCAGCGAGCAGGCCCAACGCGAGGTTGAGCGACTGCGGTATGCAGCCCTGGAGGAAATCAGGGCCAAGCTTGGCTGGAACGGCGTTCTCCAGCTCGCAGGCGCGGTAAAGGCTCCGGATGAGCTGGGCGCGGCCGTGGCTGGCCAGGCTGTGCCCGGCGATGATGGCAGGGTATTGCCGGGTTTTTTGCGCACGAAGCATGATTTTAGGCGTCGCTTCGCCCGCGGCTATGTGGAGGCTCGCTGCCAAGCAGGCGGTTGGGACTGGGTCGATCGGTTGAGTCTCCGCCGCTGGTCTCAAACGGAGGTGGCCGAGTTTGCCCTGTGTCTGCCCTTCGAGCAACGCGCCTGGGAGTTCGCGGCCAGGAAGGGACCAGAGGCCGAGCGCAGCTACTGGCAAAGAACCGAGAGCCTGTACACCGGCGACGATCCGCGGCAGCTTCGCCTCGCTGTCACTCAACTTGTCAAGCACAAGCGGCCATTTCACGCCTGCACCACCTTGGCGCTGGCCTTGAATAGACTTGAGGTCGAGACGGACCTCTTGTTCGCCGTGCTGGATGCGGCACGCGGTGGGAAACATGCCGAGCCGCACGAAGGCTTCGTACATCATGGGGCGTCGTTTGTCTCGCTGCTGGTACAGCAACTACACGCCCGTGCCAAGCACGGCGATGCTGCCTGCAACAGCGAGCGCCTGGCGATGGTGGAATGGAGCTTCCTCGAGTTGCTCGACTCGCACAATGTCCGGCCCACCGCACTGCATGCCGAACTCGCCCGCAATGAAAAGCTGTTCGTCGAGTTGCTGAAGCTTGTCTACCCGCCGCAGCCCGAGCGGCAACAGGCACCTCCCGCCCTCTCGAAAGCCGATGCCGACCGCGCCGAGAATGCCTACCGCCTGCTCTGTTCGTGGCAGACCATTCCAGGCAGCTGCCCAGATGGAACAGTGGAGGGGCAGGCGCTGCTTTCCTGGTTAGAGGAGGCTCGCACCCTCGCGCGGGCTGCCGGATTGCTGAACGTTTGCGACCGCCATGTGGGAGAGGTATTTGCCCAGGCACCTCCGGAGGCGGATGGGACATGGCCGTGCGTGGCGGTGCGCGACGCGATCGAGGAACTCGAGTCCCGCGACCTGGAAACGGCCTTCCAGATCGCCGTTTACAACCGCGGCGGCCTCAAAGGCGGACTGGTGCATGGCCGCTCCAACGAGGCAGGCAAAGGCGACCGATTCCTCGCCTGGGCCGATGCCTGCCGGATCTTCTGGCCCCGCACGGCAAGATGCCTTCGCCACATTGCAGAGCTGTACCAGCAGGATACACGGCACAGGGAGGCGTTCCTGGAGGTGCGCTGGTAACGGGCTGCCCCGCGGTGCCCAACCGTATCGCAACCTTGATCCCGACCTCCTCATGGCTTCATCTGCTGCACACCAGCTTTACCATTTGCTGGGTTCCGTTCTCGGAGTGCCAACCACTCAGTGCGACTCGGTCTGCCAGGTGCATCGCTTGACCCACCTGCGTCTCGCGGCCTGAAAGCTCGGGACGGTCAGGAATTTTTTGCGAACGGATCTTCGAGAATGACATCCACTGATGGGGTGAACGTGCTGTGAAAGAAAAACAACGCGGGCACGTAGCGAAGCAAAGGCGCCTTCGTCTTGGCGGGCCACGGGTGGGGGAAAGCTCGAAACTCCTCTGGCACTGGGGTCCGGTTGCCACCAAGGGATTCCTCCCCCGTTCGCCTGGCGACTAGCGGCGCAAACTGGGCGGGACTTCCAGGCCGTGAGCCGCAAGCAAGGCTGTGTCCGCCAGCAGCGCGTGCGTCGGTCCGTCGGCGCACACGCGGCCCTGGTCCAGCAAGATGGTCCGCGGGCACAATTCCAGCAGCAGTTCCAGATCGTGCGTGGCGACAAGCTGGGCACAATCCAGTCTTTGCAGCAGGCCCAGAAGCTGGCGCCGGCAGCGCGGGTCCAGATTGGCCGTGGGCTCATCGAGCGCCAGGAGCCGCGGCCGGCAGGCAAGCACGCCGGCCAGGCAGGCGCGCTTGCGTTCTCCCACGCTCAAGCGATGAGGGAAACGCTGCTGGTAGCCCTCCAAGCCCACGGCCGCCAGGGCCTCGGCCACGCGGCGGCGCACCTCATCGGGCGGCAGGCCCAGATTGATGGGTCCGAAGGCCACATCCTCTCCCACGGTGGGGGAGAAGAGCTGATCGTCCGGATCCTGAAACACCAGCCCCACCATCTGCCGCACCGCCGGCACGTTCTCCGGCACCAGTTCCAACCCGGCGATACGCACGTATGCATGCTCTCCCCCCCCCTGCCCTGCCCTGCCGGTCCCACTTTCGCTTTCCCCGTGCCATGCTCGCTGTTTCTCGTTGTGGACTGGGCTGCTGCTTCCTCGGTCCCCTGCCCGCTCTGTGTGCTCCGCCCCCCCCCGGCCTTCCCTGCCCTGGAGATCGC
>JAIMBC010000245.1 GCA_023511675.1 Pirellulales bacterium | reverse complement strand
ACTTTGTGCAGGGCGGGGTAGATATGTGCATCCCCTGGCCGGGGGTTAATTGCGGGGTGGAGGCCAACGAACTCACGTGCCTTACGTATACGGGCTACAGCGACCTACAATGCCGGAACCCGATGTGCAATGGCACCTCAACCTCTATTGATTGTTACGTGAAGGTCAATTAAGCCCTGTCAGCGGGCAGGCCAGGCGAGGCCCGCCTCTGAAGCGAAGGAGAAAACGATGCCGTGGCTCTGCTGGTCCTTATTATGTTGTGCCCTGGCCGCTCAGGAAGCAGGGGCTCCGCCAGACGACGTGGATGCGGTAATCGAATCGTTGGATGGGGCCATCGATGCATCGCGGCACGGTTTGGAATTCACTGCCACGTTTGTGGGCCGCACGGGCTTTGCTCGGAGCGAGCAAGATGCGCTCGCTGGCCGCTGCCAATTTTTCGAGGGCAAGGGAATATTGGCAAAGAAGGGCGAGGTGGTGCGGTACTCGTACCGCACTGACCCCGACGCGCCCGGGCATCAGGGCTTTCGCGAGGAATGCGTGGAGACCAGGACCTTGAGCCTTCACGCGATGGCGTCGGACAAGCCATTGCATGTACAGATTGAGCCCCGCGCTGAGACCGCGGGCCGCCAGCTTGGATGTGCCAGGTACCTATCTTGGCCCTTTAATCCTCTGGGTTTTTCGGGAGCATTCGACGGTGCTCCCCTGGGCTCGATCTTGCGCCACAACAACGGCGTGGGCTGGCGCTTGCTTCGCAAGGACGTGCGGCAGGAAGAAGGGGGGCGGCTCCTTGTTACCCTTGTCCACGAGGCACGGGGCGGGGCGGCGGAGTATACGGATCGCATCACCTTTGGCTTCCGAGACGGGATGCCAGTCATCGAAAGGCGCGAGATCCACTGCCGCGGCGAGTGTACTCGCCCGCCGAGAGATCTGAAAACGGTAATCATGGCCCTGAGGTTTGTGAAGGTGGTGGGTGGTTGGCTGCCCAGCCATACGCGTCGGGTGATGGGCCCCGGACCGGAGAAGGAGCTGACGGGTGAGGGGGGAGACGCCATGGGCTTCAAGGTCGAGGAATGGTACTCGGAAGACATGGGTCGCAGGCCGCCCCAGCCGGAAGATTTCGTGGTCAACTTACCCCCTGGTTCCTATGTCAGTGGGGCCCGTGTTGCGGATCCCACGCGCATCGACCTGGTGGCCATGAGCCAGGAAGACCTGTGGAGGCGCGAGGATTATGCATGGCAAAGGCCGACCTTGGTGCTGGCGCCGGATGAAGGAGGAGACGCCCGATGGATCTACGTGGGCGTCGCCGTATGCGTGCTTGGGATCGCGATGGCCTGCCTTGGGGTGTGGCGCGCTCGTCGGCGGAGGAAAGAGAATGTCTGAGGCCGGTGGAGCAGTGGCGGCATGCCAGGGCCCCCTGGCATGGGGAGTCGCGCCGCTAGCGATCCTCTGCGCCCTGCCGTTGCTCGGTTGTGGCTCTTCCATGCCGACGCCGCAGCACTTCGAGTACTACCTGGGAGATGTCTTCTTGGAGCCGGAAACGGTTCCGCGGGTCGAGCATCGATTTTTGTTCACCAACAGCTCCGCCGACCAAGTGGCCCGGCTACAAGTTCGCAGCACGAGTTGCGGCTGCAGCCAGGTGGAAATCGGACGTGAGGCGGTGCCCCCGGGAGGGCAAACAGGGATCACACTGAGAATCCGGCCCAACTATGCCCCTGAATACCGGGCTGAGAGCGCACTGATCGCCACGGGTATCAAGGAATTTCCGCTGGTTGTCGTGACGGTGAGCGCTTCCGTTTATCCTCGCCTTGAGCTGCGAGGAAACGTGCAGGGGACGATCCAGGTGCCGTGGGGCGGCACACGCGAGGTGCCCGTCACCGCTGTGGCGTGGCAGCCCAAGCAAGCCGCCCGCGGCGAACTCCAGATCCACCTCCGAGATCAACGGGCCGAGCTAAGCCCCGTGGGTGTGCAACGCGAAACCACAAAGCGCGGGGTGCGCCGCGTCGAACGGCGCTGGATGCTGAAGCTCGCCTCGCGCCCTGAGGAGGCCCAGCAGAGCACGCACGAAGGCTATCGTGATCTCCTGACGGTGACCTATGGGCAGTGGGCACTGAAGCACGACATACGTTGGGTGGAAGAGCCGTTGATCCGAGCGGAGCCTCCCAGGGTCTTCTTGCGCGCTGGCGTGGAGGCGTTTGAGCACGCCGAGCTTCGTTTAACATGCGACCGGCCCTTTGCCATTTTAGGCGTGCAAGCAGCGGATGACTTCAGCGTGGAAGTTGCATCGTACGGTACGGCCGCGCAGCATGTGCTGCACGTTCGTCCTCTCGCGCGGCGAGGCTCGCAGCGAGCCAGGCTTGGCTCCCTTATCGTTTCCACTGACCACCAGCAACAGCGGCGGGTGGTCGTCCCGGTCTGCATCTTGTACGGCCCATGACCGGCCCTCCACCCAACGCGCGCTGCGGGCACCTGACGTTCTGGCGGTCGTGGAGCTGCGTGGTGGCGTTCTGCCTGTTAGCAGGCCACGTTCTACTCGTGGCCATCAGTGCCTTTCGCCTCTCACCTACCCTCAATGAACCCTCTCATCTACTCTCCGGCATGCGTTGCTGGCGCACGGGGCGCGTCTCCACGTACCTGGTGAACCCGCCGCTAGCGCGCTGTGTGGCCACGCTTCCTCTCGCTCTCTTCCATTGGCCCATGCCACTCCCAGGCTCGGTTCCTCTCGACGCGGCGCCGTCGCGATGGGTGGACGGCCTCCCCAGGGTGACCCGCGATCAATGGGTTGTCGCGGCGCTTCCGTGGGCGCGGCTCGCGTGCCTACCCTTTACCGTGCTTGGCGCGCTGGTTTGCTGGAGGTGGGCATCCGACCTTGGCGGACCACGCGCTGGCGCATTGGCCCTTGGGCTCTGGACGCTGTCGCCCGCTATCCTCGGCCATGCGGCGCTGATCACCGCGGATGTGGCGGCGGCTAGTTTCGCACTGTTAGCGGGCTGGCGATTCCATATCTGGCTTGTGCGGCCGGCGCTTGGCGCGTGCGTCGCCGCAGGGACCGCACTCGGGCTGGCGTTGCTCGCCAAATTTACCTGCCTGCTGCTGCTGCCCTGTTTTTTGTTGGTCTGGTCCGTACGCAGGCTGGCGGCTGGCCGGTACCCTGCGCTGGCGCCCGTTACGGGAGCGGGCAACCCCCCTGCCTGGCAACTCTTGTTGCTCCTGTTCGTTAGCCTGCTGGCCGTGAATGCAGCGTATGGATTCGATGGCACGGGCACGCCTCTTGGCAGCCTCCGTTTGAGGAGTCTCGCGCTCCGCACGGTTACGGGCCGCACTCCACTCGACGCCAGGGCGTCGGACCGCTCGTGCTGGAGCGCCGCGTCCTGCATTCCATCGCCTCTTCCCTCCGCTTTCGTGCAAGGCATCGATGAACAACTCCAGGACTTCCAGCGATTCAACTGGACGTTTGTGGCTGGCCGCTGGCACGCCCGCGGACGCTGGTACTACTACCTGTACGCACTCATCGTTAAGGCACCCCTTGGTCACTGGCTGACATTTGGTCTTGCCTTGCTGGCCCTTGTACGTGTTGGCTCGAGGGTGCTGCTACAGTGGCAGATGTTGCTGCTCGAGGCGCCAGCATGCTCTGTATTCGTGGCGGTGAGTTCGCAGACAAGCTGGAATGCCCATGCGCGATACTTACTTCCCGCGGCCGGCTTCTTTTTCGTCTGGATGGCGGTGTTACTGAGTATGACGTGGCACCGTTTCCGCACCCTGCGAGTGGCCATTCCCATTGCCCTGGCCATCAGCTTGGCCAGCGTGTGCTACCACTACCCCAACATGCTCGGCTACTACAATGAGCTAGCCGGCGGCCCTACACAGGGACACCGTCACCTGCGTGGCAGCAACACCGACTGGGGACAGGATCTGTACGCACTCAGGGATTGGCTTGGCCGCCACCCGCATACCTTGCCTGTTTTCGTAGACCTCTCTTGCAGCCTCAATCTGGAGGCATTGGGTATCGACTACCGGCCCCTTCTTGATCCGTGCCGACCAGCGGCGGGTGTTGCTGTGGGCCAGCAGCCGGGATGGTATGCCATCAGCGTCAATGCACTGACCAGCCCCGGCGGGAGCGGCCCAGATTGGACATCCTTCAAGCCGGTGGCAAAGATTGGCGGTTCGATCTGGATTTTCCATGTGCCGCCACCCTCAATGGCGACACCTGGGGCAAGCGCAGGCCCGTGAGCGTCGAGACGCTCTGGCGCGGCACCGAAGTCCAACTCAAGGGCTTGCCGATTACCAGCAGTGGCGCGGCGGAAGAGCCCGTGATCAGCACCGATCTCGTGCCCACGCTGGTCGAGCTGTGTGGGCTCGAACCGCCCGAGCTTTGCGACGGCGCCAGTCTGGCCCGCTTGCTACGTCACAATGAACCGCCGGCGCCCCGTCCCCTCTTCTGGCACGAGCCCCATTACAGTAACCAGGGAGGGCGTCCCGCGGGCGCGGTCCGCAAGGGTGCCTGGAAGCTCATCGAGCACTACGAAGACGGACAAATAGAACTCTTCAACCTGGAACAGGATCCCGGCGAGGCCGCCGACCTGTCCGCCACAGACACCGCCACGGCCCAGCGCCTGCGCGGCTTGCTGCACGCCTGGCTGGAAGAGACAGGCGCCCAGCGCAACGCACGCAACCCGAATTTCGATGCGGCGCTGCACCGGCTCCTCTACGTGGAAACGGATGTGTCTCGTCTTGAGGCCGCGGACAACGCCGCTGCAATCCGGCGCCGCCTCGCCTCCTGGCGCCAGGCCATGAACCAGGCCGTGCAGCGCTGAGCCGCCTCAGCGGACTGCCTGTGCGGCTCGCACACTGTGCCGCGGCAAGCCCGCAAGCCGCTGGCCCTGGCCGGCGGGAGGTTCCTTGCGGCACGAGAACGCTCCTCTCGTCGCCAGACCGCAACGCCGGCCGCGACCGCCCGTTGCACCAAATGCTTGCCGCCCCGCCGTGGCGCCTGTACACTCATCTCCATCGTCGGAGGGCGCGAAGGGGAGTACTCCCATGGATTGTGATCGACGGCATGTGCGGTGCTTGCTGGTGTGGTGCCAGGCAGGTAGCCCCCTCGCGGTGGACCAGTTCCTCGACCGCTACTGGGGGGCGATAGCGTCCGCCGCCGTTGGCAGCCTCGCGGCCGGCATGAAGCGCGACAGAGACAAGCAAGACGTGTGGCAGAGTGGCCTGCAGCGACTGATGGAGCACGCAGAAACACTGTGCGCGCTCGGCTTGGGCCCGGCATTGGCAAGGTACCTCTGCAAGACCTGGAGAAACTTGCACACCGACGAGGCGAAGCGCTCCTCGCTGCCAGCCGCTCCCCGACAGAGCATCGAGGAATGCCAGCCACCCCCTGCCCCCCCGCGCGACGACCCGCTGTGCAGTGCCATATTGGACGAGTACCTCCAGACGATCAGGGAGCGAGCCGCAACACACCGCGGTTACCGCGCATTGGAGGCGGCCCTTGACGGCATGGATGTGAAAGAAATCGCGACCCTGTTCGGCGTTACAGAGAAACACCTGAGGCGCATCATGGGCACTGCCCTGCGGGAGCTGTTTGGCGGCCCGTCCGACGAATAGCCTGCGGCCCAGCCGGGTCCGCCCGCCACCCAGGGCACCCGGAAGGCAGCCGCTGCCGCAACTCCACGCACCATCGTACTTTGCGACAATGCTCCCCCACCAAGGCTGCCTGTCGCCGCCGCCGTGCGTGCGGCACGCCCGCACCGGCCGCCCCTGGGCGCGGCACGTTTGCAACAAAATCGGCAAATACCGTGCGCCATTTGGCCCCTTCGATTGTCTGTATACGTAGGCGGCCACACACGTGCAGGTACGTGGCGCGGGCTGGGTGTTCGCGCCACGCTTCGGCGGCCGCCCAGCGACGCGGCGTTGCCTGCGCCCGCCTTTGCGCTGGCTGCGCGGCACGCACGCGGCGGTACGCAATACGCTGTGCTGTTGTTGCCCGGGTCCGTATTGCCGGCAGGCACGGGGGAGTGGCTGCGAGTCTTTCACGCGGATCCATCGCTTACCTGGTACGCCGTCACCCCGCTGGTCATCGAGCTGCGGGACGGCATGGTGAAGCGTGCGCAGAGAGAGGTTGAGGGCGCCGCGGGCGGCGAGGCGTCAGCGTGTGCGGGGCATTTTGTACGTGTTGCGTGTTTCGTATGGTTTGGTGGTTTCCTTGCCGCGGGCGGGACGAGCCGTGAGCTGCGCGCGTTTGCCCGCGGCCCAGCATGAAGGGAGAGTAGCCATGTTGGCACAGCAAATCTCGAAGGTGATGCCGTGGCTGGTGGGGGTGAGTCTTCTGTCGGCGATCGGCGGGGTGGTGCTGGCGCAAACGTACACGAATCAGGCCTGTTTCTGGGCACCGCCTGGGGGCGCAAATCGGCAGCCTCCGTGCATACAATACACAAGTTGCCGGTGGGGGTCGGAGATCGGCGGCACATGCAGGGTTGACGACGATCGCGAATTCGTCATCCTGAGCGGTAACATGTTTGTGGAGTTGGATTATCCCTACTGCCGTTCTTTCCCAACCACCAAATGCAGGATCACGGGTACCATTCCATGCCAGAAGTACAAGGCGTACATTGACGCACAGTGCGAATATCACGTTCCTGGCTGTTACGGCTACATCTTTGTGCCAGGTTGCCAGACACACTTTTGAGGACGGGCAAGGGCCCACACCACAAGGTGCAACAAGCAAGACACCCATAGCACCCGAGGGGGAGAATCGTGAAGACCACCAGTTCACCGCCATTACGTCCCCTAACGCGTATCTGTTGCTCGGCAGTGCCCTGGTGCTCGATCGTGGCGGTATTAACTTCGGCAACGCCTGCCGACGATCGTGCGCTGCTGGAAGCCCTGGACGCCGGCGTGCAGCAGTGGCGCGAAGGCGTAAACTTTTTCGGCCACTACGTGATGCGGCGGGGAACGGCAGACACCATGGAGGACGCGATGACCGGCCGTCTTGGCGATACAAGCGGCAACAAAGTGGATCGGCTCGAGGGCGTGGTGGTGAAGCTGGGGGATTGTGTGCGTGTGTCGGGTAAGTGGAGGGTGGCCGGCAAGCGCGATCCCCTGAGTCATCTGGATTTCGAATGCGCCGCATGCCGTGGGATGTGGTTTTTCCATGACACAGGCCTGGTGCTGTCACAGCGGTGGCTGACTGTGAGAGGCCGCGCGCCTGGGGAACAGGATCGATTGGGGTGCTACGACTCGCTGGATCCCTTCAGCTTTCACGGAGGTGACTGGGGTCGCCCCATTGGCCGTTTGCTGCATGGTCCGCAGGGGGAGGCGGCTCAGCCAGGCAACATAGCGACGGTTGAGACCAAGGAACGGGAGGTGGTTGTTCGAACTGTACGCAACATCGCAGGAAAGCAGACCGTGCGTACACTGACCTTCTCCCTGGATTACATGCCCCCTCTACTTGTGCGTCAGGAATCGGTCACGTCAAATCCAGATGGTTCCACGCTGCGGTCGATTGTGCGGGCCGAGAAACTGGTTGCTGTTCAGGGCGGCCACATGGCCAGCCTATTACGAATGGCGATGGGGCCGGTCCGGTCCGTTCAGGGCGACACAGCATATATCTGTAGCGTCTGGGAATCCGCAGATCTGGGCCAGCGGGCGCCCACCGCTGAGGATCTGGCCGTGGAACTGGGCCCCGAGATCGAGATCGTGGGACTGAAAAACGCGCCGCCGCCCGGCAAGCCGCGGCGGTTTGCCCTGAACCAGTACACGGTCGATGACCTGGAGCCGCCCAAGGACGACGGCCAACCCATCATGCCATCCCGGCCGCTTGAGAATGTGCAGCCGCCTGGCCGGGGGCCCCTGATCGCCGTCGTTGTGGGATTGGCCGCCATCGCCGCCAGCTATCTGCTCTTTCGATTGCTTCGGCGACGTCGAGGGCAACAGGCGTGAACGCACGATGGTGGATCTTCGCTCTGGGCACCGTGTGCCTCGGTGTGGGAGGCTTGAGCTTTGCTCTCGCTCGCTGGCTGAGGCCCCCTCCACCCCAGCCCGAGGTCGTGGAGCGCTGGGCCGGCAACGTGTTCCTCCAACCCGGACGCCCCGAGAGTTGGTACGTCCAGGAGCGATTCACCTTCGTGAATGCTCACCCGCGGCAGACCGCGGTGTTGTACGAGAAACAGCGCTCCTGCGGCTGCGCGACCTGCGAGATTGTGCCCGCGACGGTCGCTCCCGGAGACGCCGCGCAGATCGCCCTCCGCTTCGGCGTCCCCTATCTACGGGGGCAGAGGCGCGAGTGGGCGTTGATCGGCACGGATCTGGATACCTACCCTCAGTTCCTCGTCTCCGTAAGCGCTTCTATTTACCCGCGCCTCGACGTACGTGTGCTGGCGGCTGAGAACGTACAAGCGGGACAGCAACTGGCCAGAGTTGAGGTTGTTGCCTATCAGCCGGCGGCGGAACCGGTGCATCGGCTCTCGCTGAGAGTCGCTAGTGAGGCGGTCGAGATTCGCCCCCTGGAGTCTGCCAGAGTGGAGATCCGCGAATCGGTGCGTAAGCTGTCGCGGGCCTGGGCGCTCCGCCTCGTGCCAGAGCGCCACAGCGTGGCCGATGCTGCGGATGCCGTACTGGTGGCCACATACGGTCCCTGGCGTCAGCAGTGCCCCATTCCCTGGCACTGGCAAAGGCCGATCGAGGTTGCCCCAAGCACGTTGCTGCTTCAGCCGCTGAAGGCGCGGCCGGCGTCCAGCGAGGTCACGCTCACCTCAAGCAACGCATTTGCCATCGTGTCAGCGACCGCCATACATGGCATCCCTCGTTGGGCGACTGCACTAGCGGGGCTGTGGTGGTTGATGGCGGATGTCCGTCTGTCGGCTGCGCCCAGCGGAGAATGGGAGGCGATCGAGGCCCTTGACGCGGGCGTCGAAGAGTGGCGACGGCGTGTGAACTTCTTCTGCCGCTACATCTTACACCGGGGCTTGAGTGCCAGCTTTGAGGATGGCTGGGCG
>JAIMBC010000244.1 GCA_023511675.1 Pirellulales bacterium | reverse complement strand
CGGCAACGGGCAGCTCGATCCCGACGAACGGGAAGCGGCTCGCAAGGCCATGCAGCAGCGCAAGGGCAAGCCAGGGGCAAAGAAGCAGAAGGAGGGCACGTCTCCCAGCAACCAGCCGGAGAACCAGCCCCCTGCGGCGAATGCAACCGCCGAAAAGGAAGCCACGGCAGAATCAAGAAACGGTCGTGCCACGGAGGATGAACCTGCCCGCGAAAGCGAGCTGGAACGCAGTCTGCTCAAGCAGTTCGACTTCAATGGCAACGGGCAGCTTGATGACGACGAACGCCGCGCTGCCCGCAAGGCACTGGCAGAACGCCAGGGCCAGTCGTCCGGATAGCGCGGAGCGGGGGAGCTGAAAGCTCGTCTAGCACGCTACGCGCGCCCGAACCGAGGCATGCCGGAGCGGGAGAGCCTTTGCCCGCTGGTGGCGGCAGCACGCTGCGACGGCTGGGCATCTTGTGCCGCGTGCCTGGCGCCGGCACACTGATGTGGCTTGTTAGCTGTCAGAGCTTGGTCTGCGCGAAGGAGCCGTTGCGCTACGCTCGCTTACCGTGTGGTTCGTACCATGAGGCATTGCCACAAGCCGCCGACAGGTGGGAGGGTGCGGCGTGCGTATGTGTACCCGCACGGTGCGCGTGCAGGTTTGTGTGCAAGCTTCGCTGGGCTGGCGTGGCGCACGCTGGCGTGGCTGGCGATGGCGTGGTTGAACATGCTGGCAGTTGGCGTGGCCCAGCAGCACGTTGCAGATTCACCAGGCGGGGGCCAGCCCATGTTCGATGTGCTGATTCGCGGCGGCACCCTGTACGACGGCACGGGGGGCGCGCCTTATGTGGCCGATGTGGGCATCTGCGGCGACCGCATCGTGGAGATCGGTGCGCTGGCAGACGCCGAGGCGCAGCTTGTCATCGACGCGGGGGGGCTGGCCGTGGCGCCGGGGTTCATCAACATGTTGAGCTGGGCGAACCAGTCGCTGCTGGTCGACGGCCGTTCCATGAGCGACATCCGGCAAGGTGTCACACTGGAAGTGCTCGGGGAGGGGTGGTCGATGGGGCCGCTCAATCGCACGATGCAGCAGGACATGGTTCGCGCTCAGGGCGACCTGAAATTCGACGTGCGCTGGAGCACTTTGGGGGAATACCTGGAGTATCTGGTGCGGCGGGGTATTTCGACGAACGTGGCCTCGTTTGTGGGCGCAGCTACGGTGCGGATTCACGTGCTGGGCTACGAGAACCGGGCTGCCACGCCAAGAGAACTAGCGGCGATGCGCGGGCTGGTGCGCCAGGCGATGGAGGAGGGCGCGATGGGCGTGGCCTCCGCCCTGATTTACGCGCCGGGCACCTATGCCGATACGCAAGAGCTGGTCGAGCTTTGTAAGGCCGCTGCGCCCTATGGGGGCATGTACATCTCTCACCTGCGGAGCGAGGGCAATCGGCTAGACGAGGCGGTCGAGGAGCTGTTGACCATTGCACGTCAGGCGGGCGTGCGAGCGGAGATTTATCATTTCAAGGCGGCTGGCCGCGAGAACTGGCACAAGCTGCCGCGGGTGATCGAGCGGGTCGAGCGAGCGCGGGCCGAGGGGCTGGAGATCACGGCGGACATGTACCCTTATGTCGCCGGTGCCACGGGGCTGAACGCAGCCATGCCGCCCTGGGTGCAAGAGGGGGGCATGGATCGCTGGATCGCCCGCCTGCGCGACCCGCGCACGCGCGCACGCGTGATTCAAGAGATGCGCACGCCCAGCGATGCGTGGGAGAACCTGTTGCTGGCGGCTGGCTCTCCGGAAAAGGTATTACTGGTGGGCTTTCGCCATGAGGCGCTCAAGCCCCTTTCGGGCAGCACGCTGGCCGAGGTGGCGAAGCGGCGCGGCGTCTCGCCGGAAGAGGCGGCCATCCAGCTTGTGATCGAAGACCACAGCCGGGTCGATGCCATCTATTTCTTGATGGACGAGGCCGACGTGCGCCGCATCATGGCCCTGGACTGGGTGAGCTTCTGCTCCGATTGCCCCTCGATGCCCAATGAAGGCGTCTTCTTGCGATCGTTGCCGCATCCCCGGGCTTACGGCGCCTTTGCCCGGGTGTTGGGCAAGTACGTGCGCGATGAGCAAGTGCTTTCCCTGCCCCAGGCCATTCGCAAGCTCACCGCGCTGCCGGCACAAACCCTCCGGCTGAGCCAGCGCGGCAAGCTGGCCAAGGATTACTACGCAGACGTGGTCGTATTCGATCCCGCCACGATTGCCGACCACGCCACCTACGAGAATCCCCACCAGTATGCGACAGGTGTGCTGCACGTACTGGTCAATGGCGTGCCCGTGTTGAAGGATGGGGCGCACACCGGCGCCAAGCCGGGCAGGGCCATCTGGGGACCGGGAAGGAAGTAAGGGCGCTGGACTGTGCGGGCGGGGCTGCGGCACGATCGGGGCGGCGCGACGGCTGGCACCTGTGGTCGGGCCACGCCTCCACGGCTGATGCCCCCGGGATGCGGCCCGTGTGGGCCATAATCTGCGGTCTAGCAGCGGCCGCACGGATGGCGTTAGCTGCGTCATGCCGAGGTTGGGGAGGCAATGGCTGGCGCGGTTGGACGGGTTACAGGGCAGCGTGGCTCGCTTCGCCGACAGTAGCGTTTTTTCCCCGCAGCGGGCTGGCGCCCCTAGCCAGGGTACCGGGAGAGCTGTTACCTTCGAGGCTGTCGGCGAAACGCGCCATGCATCCTCCAGACTACGAAGAAAGCTATACGCTCAACCGTCATGTCCTGGCGTATATCAGGCAGGCGGCGGAACGCGGGCTGTACGAGATCCGCGGGTTGGGCGCCAAGCGGCGTCTGCCGACGTTCGACGATCTGGTGTTTCTGACCGCGAGTCTTTCCCGGTATCCGTTGGAGGGATATCGGGAGAGGTGTTCCACGCGCACGGTGCTGGGTACGCGCTTTGCAAAGAAGCCGCTGGAGCTGGACATTCCCATCACCATTGCGGGGATGAGCTTTGGGGCGCTGTCGGCCCGTGCCAAGGAGGCGATCGGCCGTGCTGCCACGGCAGCCGGCACATCGACAACCACGGGAGACGGCGGCATGACGCGCGAGGAACGCCAGGCCAGCAAGTTGCTGGTGTATCAGTGCCTGCCGTCGCGCTATGGCTTCAACCCCGATGATTTGCGGCGTGCGGATGCGATCGAGGTAGTCGTTGGCCAGGGGGCCAAGCCGGGCGGCGGCGGGGTGCTGCTGGGCCAGAAGATCAGTGCCCGCGTGGCAGAGATGCGCACGCTGCCCGCGGGGATCGACCAGCGCTCCGCCTGCCGGCACCCAGACTGGACCGGACCGGACGACCTGGCCATCAAGATTGCCGAGTTGCGTGAGATCACCGACTGGCAGGTGCCCATCTATGTGAAAATTGGGGCTTCGCGCGTACACAACGATGTCAAGCTGGCCGTGAAGGCCGGGGCGGATGTCGTGGTGCTCGACGGCATGCAGGGCGGAACTGCGGCCACGCAGCAGGTGTTTATCGAACATGCGGGAATTCCCACGCTGCCAGCCTTGCGGCAGGCCGTGGAGGCCCTGGAAGAACTCAAGATGCGAGGCGTGGTGCAACTGATCATCTCCGGCGGTATTCGCACCGGAGCAGATGTTGCCAAGGCTCTGGCCATGGGTGCCGATGCCGTGGCGCTCGGCCAGGCCATTCTCGTGGCCCTCGGGTGCAATAGCCCTACCTATGGCCTGGCCGAGACCGACTGCACGGCGGATTACCAGAGACTGGGTACAGCGCCCGGCTTTTGCCACCACTGCCATACGGGGCTTTGTCCCGTGGGCATCACCACGCAGGACGAAGTGTTGGAGACGCGGCTGGATGTGGAGCAGGCTGCCCGCCGCGTGCGCAATTACCTCACGGTGCTGACGCTGGAGCTGACCACGCTGGCGCGCGCCTGCGGCAAATCGAACGTACACCACCTGGAGCGAGAAGACCTGGTTGCCTTGACCGTGGAGGCTGCGGCCATGGCGGGCGTGCCGCTCGCGGGGACCAACTGGATTCCCGGTGCCAAGCCACAGACTGACTGACAGGCCCCGGTGCGTGGTTCGGTGCATCTTGTTGGCGGGGACGGGTGACGAGCCTGCCCCAGCACAGGGCCGGCAGTGCAATCGCCTCGTGCGCCGCCGGCAGCCCCTTTTGCGCGAGCACGCGGCAGAACAGCCGGCCGCTCCCCGCGACCACGCCGTTATAGCCAATAGGCCGTGGGCTGTTGCTTGAGGGCCTTGGCAACGATGACGGGCCGTCCCAGCCTGCCAGGCCGACGCCACTGCGCTAGCGGGCGTGGCCCAGCGGGACGCGGCGCTCGCAGCCCCCGCGGAGCCGCATGCAGCCGGTGTCCAGCACTCGGGCTGCGGGAATGCCTCTGGGCCCGACTGCGGGCGTTGAGGGGCCTGCCGCCTGAGCCTGCTGCGGCTTGGGGGTTTTGCATATGCTATCCTACCATCAATGAGGGGAGCCGTCGTGATGGGTCACCGTGGCCGAGTGTGCGCGCTGTTCTGTCTGTGCCTGGCGGGAGCTGCCGTCGTGGCAGGCCGGCCGCAGCCGCCGCTGCGCCACCCTCCTCCCGCGCCGCGTTACGCGGAACAGACGCTCTCGGTGTTGGGACCTGTGTTCCACATCGACCGCCTGTACCGCTCGATGCAAGGTCCGTTTGCCGTGCAAGAGGTTCGCTTGCCTGTGCCGGCCAACGAGCTGGTCTGGATCACGGGATTCCGCGCCAGCATGGTGCTGCCTGATGGCCGTACTCCGTGCGATGCACAGTTCATGTGCCACAGCAACCTGGACATTTCGGGAGAGTACCACCGCTGGCTGTTCGGGCAACAGAAGCTGCTCGATGACAGGTTGGTGACCCTGTCTCAGGGCCAGCTCGCTCTGAAATTCCCCGAGGGCTTCGGCATACCGCTGTTAGCCAGCGAGCCATTGGCCCTGACCATGCAGGTCCTCAATTTGAATCTGCCCCAACCCGCGCTGAGCGTTCGGCATCGTGTGGAGATCGACTACGTGGCGGACAGGGACCGCACCTGCGCATTCCGGCCGCTGTTCGAGGTGGGAGTGTTCGGGCTGGTTTCTCTGGAGGGCCGGCCGCTGGCCTACGACGCCGAGCCAGAAGATCGCTCTGGCCGCGAGACGCTTTGCCTCCCCGGCCGGGCCGCCACGGCGGACGAAGTGAGAGACGCTCTCGACCAGCGATTTGCCGGTCACTGGGTCGTTCCACCCGGGCGTGAAGTCCGCCGCACCGACGTCACGCGGCTGATGAATCTGCCCTTCGACACCACCATTCACTATATCGCCGTACATCTGCATCCCTTTGCGGAAAGCCTGGAACTGCGAGATGCCACCGACGGCCGCACCATCTTCCGTTCCCGTGCCCGCCCGCTGACGCAGGGCATCGGCCTGGAACACGTGGATTGTTTCGCCTCGACCGCGGGCGTGCCGGTCTACGTCGATCACGCCTACGAGCTGGTGAGCGTGTACAATAACACCAGCGGCCAGGCACAAGACTCGATGGCCGTGATGTACCTCTACCTCCTCGACAAGGAATTCCGCTGGCCGCCGCCGGCCCCCCCGCAGCGCTGATGCCCGCCCTGTTCGAGTATCTACACACCGTTCGCGGAGACGAAATCGACGAACTGGGACATGCCCACAACCTGGCCTACTTGCAATGGATGATCCAGGCCGCCCTGGCCCACAGCGCCGCGCAGGGCTGGCCCGCGGAGGCCTACCTGAGACTGGGGGCTGGCTGGGTTGTACGTTCCCACAAGATCACATATCTGTCCCCTGCCTGGGAGGGAGATCGAGTGCTGGTCCGCACTTGGGTAGCGGGCTTTCGCCGAACGACGTCCCTCCGTCGTTACGAGATGGTCCGTCCTGGCGACGGCGCCCGGCTGGCCCGAGCCGCCACACACTGGGCCTTCATCGACTTCACCACGCGATCCCTCCGCCCCATCCCGCCCGAGGTGGCACGGGCGTACGAAGTTCTCCCTAGCCCTTGAAGGAGAAGTCGCCGGCGGCACCGCTACGGCTGCAGCCAGTGCACGACCTGCTTCGCCCAGTAGGTGAGCACTATCTGAGCGCCTGCCCTGACGATGCCTGTGAGCATCTCCAGCACCACGCTGCGTTCATCCAGCCAGCCGCGCGCGGCGGCACCCTTGACCATGCTGTACTCGCCCGAGACGTTGTAGGCCGCCAGGGGCACTCCCGGAAACCTCTCTGCCACCAGGCGGATGATGTCCAGGTACGCCAGGGCCGGCTTGACCATTACCAGATCCGCCCCTTCGGCCAGATCCAGTTCTACCTCCCGGAGGGCCTGGCCGGCGGGTGCCGCCGGGTCCATCTGATAGCCGCGCCGGTCGCCGCGCTGCGGCGCGCTCTCGGCCGCCTCGCGGAAGGGGCCGTAGAACGCACTGGCATACTTCGCCGCATAGCTCATGATGGGCACATCGCTCAGCCCCGCTGCATCCAGGCCGCGGCGAATGGCGGCGACCATCCCGTCCATCATTCCGCTGGGGGCCACCATGTGAGCCCCGGCACGCGCATGACACACGGCCTGCCGCGCCAACAGTTCCAGTGTGGCATCGTTGTCCACGTCGCAGCGGTCCCCTCGCTCTGCCAGGATGCCGCAGTGGCCGTGGTCGGTGTACTCGCAACAGCAAACGTCGGTGATCACCAGCAGTTCGGGGGCCACCCGCCGTGCCAGACGCACGGCCTGGGCCACGATGCCCTCCTCGTCATAGGCCTCGCTGCCCGTGGCGTCCTTGGTCGCGGGAATGCCAAACAGCATGACGCCGCCCAGGCCCAGCCCGGCCAGGCCAGCCAGTTCTTCTTCCAACCGATCGAGCGACCACTGGAACTGCCCGGGCATCGAGGCAATCTCTTGTTTGATGCCACGGCCGTGACGCACGAACAGGGGGTAGACCAGGCTTTGCGGCTGCAGATGCACCGCGCGTACGAGCCCGCGCATGGCCGGCAAATAGCGCAAGCGGCGTAGCCGCGTGATGGGAAAACCCACTGCTGCGCCTGAGGGAACCGTCACGGCTGCACCTCGGCCGGCGAGGACGGCTCTGCCGGCTGAGAAGCTGGCTCCACGTCCGTGCCGCTGCTGGCGACCGCAGGGACTGGGCCGCCGGTCGCTTGCGGAGCTGCGGTTGAATCCTCCGCACCCTGCTGCGACGCGCCGCCTTCTCCTCCCTGGCCGGCTGGCGCTGCTTGTTGTCCGGCAGAAGCGGCCGCCGGCCCGCCAGGCTCTCCGACCCGCTGCGGCGGCCCCGTCGCCAGGGACTCGCGTGCCACGGCAACCAATTCGGCAGCCCAGGGCCGGTCTGCGTACATGGCTACCGTGCCTCTCCAGATGCGGCGCGCCTCCTCCTGCTTACCGGCACGCCAAAGATCGTCAGCATGTTCCAGCCGCTGCTGGAGGAGATCCAGGTGATCGCGCGCGGCCATGGTAATCTTGCGGCGAAGTTCTACCGCGCGTTTACGGGCCACCTGAATGCAAGGGTTGCCCGAGAAGTCTCCGTACAGATCCAGCAAGGCCTCCAGTTTTCGCAGGGCTAGTTCCGGATCCGTCGCCTCGAGGCCGGTCGCCTCCACGTAGGCCTGCTCGATGGGAGGGAGGTTTTCGCGGCCGGCGCGGGTCTTGATCCGCAGATGAAAGCGGCGTTCCCATCGATATTCGTCGAGCTGCTGCTGATAGCGCGCGACCTCGCCACGGCGGGGATCGTCCTGATACGTGCTGAGAAAGGTAGCCAGATCACGCTCCACGGAGACGAGCCGCTCGGGATCCTGATGTTGTGCGGCATCGCGGATGCGTTGATACAGCCGATCGGCACTCGGGGGCTGCAGATAGTACCAGGTCCCCAGGCCCAAGAGCAGCAGGGCCGCCGCCAACGCCCCTGTCTGCCAGGAAATACCGTGCCCCTCGGCATGACCTAACTCTTCATGGCGGCGGAGCGCATCGTGATCGACCTTGAGAAACTTGCGGCCGGTGGCCACGGCCGCGGTGCCTTGGGAACTGGAACCTCGCGTCGCCTTGGCGCCCGACGTCGGCCGCGAGGAGGGCTTTACTGGTATCTCGTCGGCGGCGGTGATCTCTTCGGTGATGTTCAGATCGCTACGTTCCAGTCGGGCACGCAGTTGCTCCTCCGACAGTGGCGGAGGCGGGTCGCCCGCGATGCGATACTCTTCGTCTGCGCGAGTCTCTCCCAACTCGTCTGCCTGAAGAGGGCCATCCAGCTCGCACTCGCCGGTTGGCGGCGCCTCGCTCTCTGCTCGGTCCTCGACAATCTGGCTCGTACCGTCTCGAAGTCCTTCCAGCCGCCGTGCCAGCGCAAACGCCGTGGGGATGCGGTCTGCCGGCTCCTTCGCCAAGAGGGCGGCGAGAATCTTCTCGAGTTCCTCCGGCACTCCAGGGGCATAGCGGCGTACCGGCTCTGGCTCGGCGAATCGCTGCATTTGCAGCATTTCCACCAGGTTGCGGGCACGAAACGGCGGCCTGCCAGCCAGCAGGGCGTAGAGCACGCCTCCCAGGCTGTACAGGTCGGCGCGGTAGGTTACCGGGCGGCCATCTGCCTGCTCGGGCGCCATGTACTCGGCCGTACCCACGACTCCGCCGTCCGCCGTAAGGCCCGTGGCCCCAAATAACTTGGCAATGCCAAAGTCGGAGAGTTTCACGGTGCCATCTTCGGCCAGCAGCAAATTGGCCGGCTTGAGATCTCGGTGGATCACGCCGCGGTCATGGGCATGCCGCAGCGCCCGGCACACCTGGATGCCGATATCGACCACCTGCTGCCAGGAGAATCGCTGGCCTGCGGCGAGGCACTCCTCCAGGCTGCGGCCCTCGACCAGTTCCATGCAATAGAACAGATGGTCGGCATCATGGCCCAAAATGCGGACGATGTTGGGATGGTTGAGCTTCTTCAGGGAATCGATCTCTGCTCGAAACCGCTCACGAAACCCCTCTTCGGCCGCCACTGCGGGCGCGAGCAGCGCATCGAGGGTGTCGAGGCGGCAAAGGCTGTCCCGCAGCGCGGCCAGGTCCGCTTCCTGGATGGCTTTCAAGGAGCCAAAGTGCT
>JAIMBC010000243.1 GCA_023511675.1 Pirellulales bacterium | reverse complement strand
GCCCGGTGGAACCGAGCGATGTGAAGACCCTTCTGGAGGCGTACAAGTGAGCCTGCGCAGCGCCAAGGACGCCCACTATCAGAAGCCGCTGACGCGGCTGATCGACATCGCAGCCGGGCCGCTCGACCTCAAAGGATACGAAGCCGAAGGCGGCTATCGCGCACTGCGCGCCGCCGTCCAGCAACTCAGTCCGCAGGAGATCCAGGGGCGCGTCAAGGACGCCAACCTGCGCGGCCGCGGCGGCGCGGGCTTCCCCACCGGGCTGAAATGGTCCTTCTTGCCGCAAAATCACCCCGGCCCGGTGTACCTCTGCGTGAACGCAGATGAAAGCGAGCCCGGCACCTTCAACAACCGCATTCTGATGGAGCGGGATCCGCACCAGGTGATCGAGGGCGCCATTTTGGCCTCTTATGCCACCCGGGCACGCGTGGCCTACGTGTACCTGCGCTACGAGTATCCCCTCTGCTGGGAGCGGATGCAGGCCGCCATCGACGAGTGCTATGCGGCCGGCTATCTGGGAGAGAACATCCTGGGCAGCGGCTACACGCTGGACATGTATTTGCACCGCGGGGCGGCGGCCTATATCTGCGGGGAGGAGACGGGGCTGATCGAGAGCCTGGAGGGCAAGCGTGCCTGGCCCCGAGTGAAGCCGCCCTTCCCGGCGGTGGAGGGCCTGTTCCGCAAGCCGACCGTGGTGAACAACGTGGAGACCCTGGCCTGCGTGACGCACATCGTCGACCGCGGCGTCGAGTGGTTCAAATCGATAGGCGTGCCGGCCCATCCCCAGGATCCCCGGGACCTGGGGAGTTACGGCCCCAAGCTGTACTGCCTCTCGGGACATGTCAACCGGCCGGGGTGCTACGAGGCGCCCCTGGGCATCACCTGCCGCGAGCTGATCGAGACCTATGGCGGCGGGGTGTGGCAGGGCCGTCGGGCCAAGGCTGCCATTCCGGGCGGCCTGAGCATGGGTCTGCTCTCCGAGGCCGAACTCGACACGCCGCTGGATTTCACCTCGCTCGCCAAGGTGCAGTGCCTCGGGCTGGGTACGGCCGCCGTGGTCGTGCTCGATGAGACGGTCAGCATGGTGGATTTCCTCTACAACAGTTGCCGCTTCTTCGCACACGAAAGCTGCGGCCAATGCACGCCTTGCCGGCAGGGAACGGCGTGGGCCTTGCAAATCGTCAGCCGCATTCGTGCAGGCCAGGGCCGCCTGTGCGATCTGGACCTGTTGCTGGAACTGGCCGACTCGATGGGCATCATTCCCGGCACCACCATCTGCGGTCTGGCCGACGGTGCCGCCTGGCCCATCAAGAATGCCATTCGCAAGTTCCGCGGCGAGTTCGAAGACTACATCCGCCGCACCAACCCGCAAGGCTATGCCCGCACCGAACCCGTCCCCGCCCTGCCAGATCTGCCGCACGCCACCACCCCTCTTACCACGCTACGCCCGCCGGTAGAACCATGCCCCAGGTGATTGTCGACGGTCAGACCGTGGAGCTGGAAGACCACGAGCGGCTCAACGGCATTGAAGTTGCCCGCCGCGTGGGGGTGGAGATCCCGCACTATTGTTGGCATCCCGGCCTGAGTGTGGTGGCAAGCTGCCGTATGTGCCTGGTGGAAACGGGTACGCGCCATCCGCAAACCGGCGAGATCCAGATCCTCCCCAAGCTGGTGCCCGCCTGTCAGACGCCGGCGCGGGACGGGACGGTGTTCATTACCAACAGCGAGAAGGTGAAGCACAGCCGGGCCCTGGTGGAGGAGGCGCTGTTGTGGAACCATCCGGTCGACTGTCCCATATGCGACAAGGCCGGGGAGTGCCAGTTGCAGGACTACTACTTTGAGCATGGGCAGCCGCAGCGGCGTGCGGACATCCGGCCCTTCACAAGCCGGCGGCGCGACGTGGGCCCGACCGTGACGCTGTTCGTCGATCGCTGTGTGATGTGCAGCCGCTGTGTCCGGTTTTGCCGAGAGGTGGCGGGTACCAGCGAGTTGATGGTCGTCCAGCGGGGCAGCCACGAGGAGATCGATGTGTTTCCCGGCTATCCGCTGGCGAACAAGCTGGCGGGCAACGTGGTGGATCTCTGCCCGGTGGGCGCCCTGGGAGACAAGGACTTCTTGTACCGCCAGCGGGTATGGTTCTTGCGGCGGCACGAGGGTGTGTGTGCGGGTTGTGCTACGGGTTGCTCCTTGTGGATCGAGGAAAACCAGCAGCGCATCTGGCGGCTGAAGCCGCGCACCAATCCGCACGTGAACAAATGGTGGATCTGCGACGACGGGCGGTACAGCTATCATCATGTGCACCGGGAGGATCGGCTGCTGGGTGTGCGCCGGCGCGTGCCCGAGGGCAGCAAGCTGGTGGAGTGGAACGCGGCGGTGGAGGCGATTCCCGCTGAGCTTGCGGGGGCGCAGCGCCTGGCCGGCGTGTTCTCTCCGCATCTGACGGTGGAAGAGGCCTGGCTGCTGGCCACGCTGTTGCGCCGGCAGAATCCGCAAGCGAAGTTGTTTTTGGGCCCTGTGCCGCGCAGCGGCCAGGACGAGAAGTTTCCTGGCGGCTTTACCATCCGGGCGGAGAAGTGTCCCAACCGGCTGGGGGTGGAGGCGGTGCTGTGGCACTTCATGGGCTGCCTGTGCACCTGGGAGGAGCTGCTGGAAGAATTGGCCACGGCGGCGGGCAACGGCACCAGCGCCTATGACGCCGTGTTGGTGGCAGGCGGCTACATCCAGCCCTGGATGGACGAGGGCGCGGCGGCCCGTTTCGCCCATGTGCCGCTGTTGGTGGTGCAGGACCTCTTCCCCTCGCCCCTGGCGGAGGCCGCCACCTGGCTATTGCCTGCGGCTGCCTTTGCGGAGCGGGACGGCTCATACGTCAACGCCCAGTATCGCTTGCAGTCTTTCTGCTGGGCCGTCCGGCCCCCCGTGGGGGTCTGGTCCCAGGGCCAGCTCTACTGGCGGATGCTGGGGCGGAGCGGCCTGTTCGATGCCCGCGCCGCCTTGCGCGAGGCCGCACGCGACGTCTCGGCGCTATCCGCCGCCATCGGCGATATCCCGCCTCTGGGCATCGATCTGCGCACCAACCTGCTTGCAGCCACCTGAAGGAGCCTGCGCGCCATGTCCCCCGAGCTGGTCGTGGCACTTGTGAAGATCGGGCTGTTGATCTTCGGTCTGATGACAGGTGCGGCATACCTTGTGCTGCTGGAGCGCTGGATCGCGGCCTGGGTGCAGGATCGCAAGGGGCCGAATCGGGTGGGCATTCCCCTCTCCCGCATCCGGCTGTTCGGTTTGGGCCAGCCGCTGGCGGATGGGCTGAAATTCATCTTCAAGGAGGAGTACACGCCGCGGCACGTGGACCGGCTGCTGTTCACGCTGGCCCCGCTGTCGATCCTGGTGGCGGCGCTGGCTGCATTCGCGGTGATTCCGTTTGGCAGCGTGCTGCCGGCTTCTGCCACGCCGGAGGGGATGCGCGGGCCGATTGAACTGGTGGTGGCCCCTGGCGTGGATGTGGGGCTGCTCTACGTGTTCGCGCTGAGCAGCGTGGCGGTGTACGGGGTGATCCTGGGCGGTTGGGCCAGCAACAACAAGTACAGCTTTCTGGGCGCCTTGCGTTCGAGTGCCCAGTTGGTGGCCTATGAACTGCCCTTGGGAGCCGCCTTGGTGGCCGTGGTACTGGCAACGGGTTCTTTGCGCCTCGACCAGATCATCGCCCAGCAGGCGGCCAGCGGCGTGTGGAACGTGCTGGTGCAGCCGTTGGGCTTTGTGGTGTTTGTGACGGCATCGTTTGCAGAGAGTGCGCGGCTGCCGTTTGACCTGCCGGAGTGCGAGCAGGAGCTGGTGGGCGGCTACCACACGGAGTATTCAGGTGTACGGCTGCTGATGTTCCTGGTGGCGGAGTTTCTGCACATGGTGATGGCGGCCGTGTTGATTGTGGTGCTGTATCTGGGCGGCTGGCACTTCTGGGGTCTGACCGGCAGCACGAACGAGGTGGGCTGGGGCACGGCGCTCGTGCGGGTGCTGGTGCTGGGGGGCAAGACGCTGATGGTGATTGTCTTTTTGTTCATGCTGGCCCGCTGGAGCTGGCCGCGGTTTCGCTTCGACCAGCTCATGGCCTTGGCCTGGAAGGTGATGTTGCCGCTGGGGCTGACGAACCTAGTGGCCGTAGCCGCGGTGGTAGAGTGGGGCGGCATCCGCGCGGGCAAGCCGAGCCTGGCGGCGGTGCTGGTCCTGTGGGGCATCGGAGCAACCGGCTGGCTGGCCGCCGGCTGGGCCGCGCCCTCTGCGGCAGACAATCGGCCGCGTCTGGAGCCATCGTAGCGGCCTTTTCTGGAGCAGGCGGATGAAGCCGAACGATCCCGACATCTACTGGGTGGAGCCGCCCCGGCTGGGCCTGGCAGAGAAGCTGTATCTGCCGCTGGTGGTGGATGGCATGCGCACCACGCTGCGTCACCTGGTCAGCCCCAAGGTGACCGTGAGCTTTCCCGAAGAGCGGCCGCGGATCGATAACCCTCTGATCTACCGCGGCGTGCATCGCCTCAATCGGGACGAACAGGGCCGCGTCAAGTGCGTGGCCTGCTTCCTCTGTGCCACGGCCTGCCCGGCGCATTGCATCGACATCGTGGGTGCCGAAAGCCCCTGGCCCGATCGCGAAAAATACCCCGAGAGCTTTACCATCGATGAGCTGCGCTGCATCTTTTGCGGCATGTGCGAGGAGGCCTGCCCCGTCGATGCCATCGAGCTGACCAGCCTGTTCGACCTGACGGGCCGCAGCCGTGAAGAGATGATCTTCGACAAGGAAAAGCTGCTGAGCATTTACGACATGACCAAGGACGCGGAGCCGATGCGGACGGCAGCGCAGGAGGCTGAGCGATGACCAGCGTGCAGGCCTGGTTCGCCGTGGCTGCGGCCCTTACGGCCCTGGGCTGGTGGTGGCTGTTGCCGGGGCGGCGGCCTCGCGGCCGTGTAGGCGGCGTGCTGCTGGCCGCGGCGGGTTTGCTGTTGCTGGCTGCCCTGGGCCTGGGTGCTACACCGCTCGAGCCAGGCCGGCCTTTGCAAGTGCCTGCCCCCCTGGGAGGCCCGGCGCGGGAAATGTTGTTCTGGCTGCTGGCGGTTACCACCATCGTGGCCGCCGTGGCGACGGTGAGCATGCGCAGTCCCGTCTATTGTGCAATTTGGTTCGGGCTGTTGTTGCTGGGTGTGGCAGCCCTCTTTTTCTTTCAGGGAGCACAGTTTCTGGCCGTGGCCACCGTGGTGGTCTACGCGGGGGCCATACTGGTAACCTTCTTGTTCGTGCTGATGCTGGCCCATCCTCGCGGCCACACGCACTACGACCGCCTGGCCTGGGAAGGGCTGCTGGCTGCCTGCACGGGGGCCGTGCTGGTGGGAGCATTCACCATGACGCTGGCCCGTGCCCGCCGCGAATTGCCCCCGCCCCGCACCTCTACCGTGGCAGACAGGGCGCAGCCGCCTTCCGCCCCGCCGCGCGCTGCGGGACCGGAGGCCGAAGACCACGTGGCCCGCCTGGGCGGGCAGTTGTTCGGCACGCACCTCATTGCCGTGGAAGGAGTGGGGACATTGCTGCTGGTGGCCCTGGTGGGCGCCGTGGCCGTGGCTGCACATACTCGCAGGGGGGGACCGGGGGGCGCGCACGTTGGCGGCAACGGAGAGCCGCGCGTTCGCCAAGCTGTGCAGCGCCCCGCACTGCCTGGAGGGCCCCACCATGGCTGAAACGGCCTTGCTCTCTCGCTACTTGTTCGTGGGCTGTGTGATCTTTGGCGTGGGGCTGGTGGGGTTTGTGTGCCGGCGGAACATGATCGTGATGTTCCTGTCGGCCGAGATGATGCTGCAAGGCATCTCGCTGAGCCTGGTAGGCTGGGGCCGCTACCACGGAGATTGGGGCGGCCAGATGCTGGTGGTAATGATCATCGCCGTGGCGGCGTGCGAGGCAGCCATTGGCTTGGCACTGGTCGTGGCGCTGTACCAGCGCAGCGGCCAGCTCGACATTGCCCTGTGGCACCACCTCCGCGAGGCTGATCAGCCGCCGTTTGTTGACCGCGAGCTGCCCGCCCCCGAGCCTGCTGCGCCGCAGGTCTGGCCCACATTGCCGCGAGCGGGCGTACCCCTGGTGGAACCGGAGGTGGAAACCTTCCATCGCAGCCATGTTTGACCTGGCCGCCTTGCTGGTGCTGATCCCGGCCCTGCCGCTGGCCGCCTGTCTGGCCACGGCCCTCTTCGGCCGCCGCTGGCTGCGCGAGCGCAGCCACTGGCCCACGGTGCTGGCCACCGTGCTGTCGTTCTTGTGCAGCCTGTTGCTGGCGGCCCAGGTGCAGGCACGCCGCGGCCAGACGCAGGGTGAGACAGGCTTCGAGTACGTGCATGTGCTGTGGACGTGGGCCGCAATTCCTGCCGAAGCCGCTGCGGAAACCGCGCAGCCAGAAGCTCGCACCGCGGCCGCCCAAGATCTGGCCGCCTCGGGCGGCCCCCCCGCGGTACGGCCTTTCGACTTCCGCGTGGATGTGGCCCTGCGAGCCGATCCCCTCTCTGCCATGATGCTGGCCATGGTCACCTTCGTCTCGGCGCTGGTGGCTATCTATTCCGCCGGCTACATGCAAGGGGACCCCGGCTACCCGCGGTTTTTTACGTACCTGGCACTCTTCGTGTTTTCCATGACCATGCTGGTCGCTGCCAGCAACTTTGTGCTGCTGTACGTGTTCTGGGAGGCGGTGGGCCTGTGCAGCTACCTGCTGATCGGCTTTTGGTTCCAAAAGCCCGCGGCGGCTGCTGCCGGCAAGAAGGCCTTCCTCGTGAACCGCGTGGGCGACTTCGGCTTTGCCCTGGGAGTGTTTCTGCTGTTTACCACGTACGGCACCCTCAACTTCCACGATGTGGCCGCCGACGGCAGCCCGGCGGTGGGGCGAGAGGTGGCCGTGGCTGGCGTGCTCGGCCACCAGCGAGTTGCCCAGGCGGACGATCCCGCCAGGGGCTACGTGCGCGGCGGCACGGCCCTGGCCATCTGCCTGTGTCTGCTGGCGGGTGCCTGCGGAAAGAGTGCCCAATTCCCCCTGCACGTGTGGCTGCCCGATGCCATGGAAGGCCCCACCCCTGTCAGCGCGCTCATTCACGCGGCCACCATGGTCACGGCCGGTGTTTACATGGTGGCGCGCTGCACCCCCCTGTTCATGGCCGCTCCGGAGGCGCAGGCGATCGTGGCGTGCGTGGGCGGCTTCACCGCCTTGCTGGCCGCGGTAATCGCGCTCTCCCAGACGGACTTGAAGCGCGTGCTGGCCTATTCGACAGTAAGCCAGTTAGGCTTCATGTTCATGGCGCTAGGGACGGGCACGGTCTTGGGCGTGCTGGCCGCCATGTTTCATCTGCTGACGCACGCCTTCTTCAAGGCCCTGCTGTTCCTCGGCGCCGGCAGCGTCATCCACGCCATGCACACCAACGACATCAAGGCGATGGGCGGCCTGGCGCGCGTCATGCCGGCCACCTACTGGACGTTCCTGATCGGCACCCTGGCCCTGGCCGGCGTGCCGCCGTTCGCCGGCTTCTGGAGCAAGGACGAGATCCTGCTCGAGGCGTTCCACCACCACCGGGGCCTCTATGCGATCGGTCTGGCCGCGGCGTTCCTGACGGCGTTCTACATGTTCCGGGTGATCTTCTACACGTTCACCGGCACGACCCGGTCGCCGCACGCACACCCGCACGAGAGCCCGGCGGTCATGACCCGGCCGCTGTGGGTGCTGGCCGCGTTCTCGGCGGGCATCGGCCTGGTCGGGGCGCCGTTCTTCGGGAACCCGTTCCACGACTACCTGCACTTCGAGGGGATCAAGGCCCCGGCGTTCGACGTCCGCCTGGCGGCCCTGAAGGTGATCGTGGTGGGCGCCGGGATCGCGGCGGCCGCGGCGGTCTACCACTGGCGTGTCGTCTCCGCCGGGGCGCTGCGGCGCGCGGCGGGGCCGCTGGTCACCCTGGTCGCCAACAAGTATTACTTCGACGAGCTCTACGCCGTGGCCGTCGTCCGGCCGACGCTCGCGGTCGGCCGCGCGCTCCGGACCTTCGACGTCTACGTGATCGACCTGATCGTGAACCTGTTCGGCTTCGCGGGCCTCGGCCTGGCGCGGCTGTACCGCGTCTTCGACCTGTACGTCGTGGACGGCGTCGTGAACCTCTTGGGCTGGATCGCGCGGACCGCCGGCGGGGTGCTCCGGTACGTGCAGACCGGCCGCGCGCAGAACTACCTGCTGGCGATCGCGCTCGGCGTCATCGTGCTGCTCGCCGCGGGCCTGTTCCGATAGCGGCCGGACGGAGGGGGACGGGAGTCGGATGGACCGGTACCTGTTGAGCATCACGATCTTCCTGCCGCTGGTCGGCGGGCTGGTCGTTCTGCTGATCCCCAGGGGGCAGGAGCGCGTCATGCGGCAGGTCGCGCTGGCCACCGCGGCGCTCGTGTTCCTGGTCTCGTTGTGGCTGCTGGGGCCCTTCCAGATCGGCGGCGCCGAGATGCAGCTCCAGGAGCGCTACGCGTGGATCCCCGCGATCGGCGTGCACTACCACGTCGGCATCGACGGGTTGAGCCTGCCGTTGATCATCCTGACCACCCTGCTCACCGTGCTTTCGATCGTCTACTCCTGGCGCGTGGACGTGCGCGTCAAGGAGTACCTGTTCCTGTTCCTCCTGCTCGAGACCGCGATGGTCGGCGTGTTCGCGGCGCTGGACTTCTTCCTGTTCTTCGTGTTCTGGGAAGTGTCGATCGTCCCCATGTACTTTCTGATCGGCATCTGGGGCGGGCCGCGCAAGGAGTACGCGGCCATCAAGTTCTTCCTCTATACGCTGGTGGGCTCGCTCGCGATGCTGCTGGCCATCCTGCTCCTCTACTTCAACGCGGAGCCGCGCACGTTCGGCATCCTCGAGCTGATCGGGCAGCAGCCGCTGGCGCGCGCCCCCTTCCTGGCGTTGCTGGCGTTCTGGGGCTTCTTCCTGGCGTTCGCGATCAAGGTCCCGATGTGGCCGTTCCACACCTGGCTGCCGGACGCGCACGTCGAGGCCCCCACAGCGGGCAGCGTCATCCTGGCGGGGGTGCTGCTGAAGCTGGGCACCTACG
>JAIMBC010000242.1 GCA_023511675.1 Pirellulales bacterium | reverse complement strand
CCAGACCTGGTCCAATATGGGTCGAAGCCGATGCGGGAGATTGCCGCCCGCCCGGAATTCTCCCAGGCCTTGCGCCGCCATCTCTGGCGGTTTGAAGAGGCCTCGGCCTACTTACCTCACCAGGTGTTTATCGGTGCCGAGCGCCCAGAGGTGCTGGCTGCCTGTGAGCGCCCCTGGGTTCGTCACCCCGCGGCGCCTACCTCGACCGGGGCACGGGGGCGTCTGGTGGAGGAAAGGGATTTCTATGCCGCGCTGTGGGCTGCCGACGTGGCTCACCTGTTAGAGGTGGAGGCCGACTGGCAGGAAGAGCTCAGGCAGAGGCTGCAGGCCCATCCGCTGATGTGGGGGTGGCAGCCGCCTCCGCCATCTTCGCAGAGAGAGGCTACGTATCCCACTCTGCCGCTTTGGGTGGGGGAAGAGCGCATCGGTGCCATACGGGGAGACCATCCCCAAGACGAGTCACTGACGCCAAGCGTGCTGCTTGAGAACCTGGCCAGCAAGGCCTCGGGGGCGCTGGCGGTCCGAGAGTTGCAATACCGGCACCCCGACTGGGACTGGCAAGGCCTTCCCTACCTGTTGGGGACAGGGGAGGAGGCGGTGGGCGACCGGTACCAGCGGGGAGGCGGCAACCTAGCCAAGGCGGTGGCGGAAATGGCGGGGCTGTCGACTGCCTCGGGGGCGGACATCAAGGCCCTTTGCGCCGCTCCCCACCAAGCCATTCCCACGGCGGCCGCCATCCTCGCTGTGGCATGCAACAGCGATGGCAGCCAAGTGGCCGTGGCCCATGCCGACCAGACCCTGCGCAGCTACACGCCCGCTGGCGGCTGGCTGGCAGAGCAGATTGCCTTGCCGGCCGTGCCCGCCGCGGCAGCCTGGGCCGCGGGGCACGAGAGCGTACTGGTGGCTTGCGCCGACCAGCAACTGCGGTTGGTGCCGCTGGCCTTGCGCCGCCTGTTTGCGGCACACGACTCGGCCATCACTGGCCTGTGCTGTCTGGCCGACGCGGACCGCCTGGCCACCTGCGGCGAGGATGGCAGCGTGCGCTTGTGGAACTCGGCCACGGGAGAGCAACTAGCCGTCTGGCGTGTCTCCGGCGGGGGGCCGGTGGCCTGTGTGGCAGCGGAGCAAGGGCAGGTTGCGGCGGCGGCAGGCCAGTCAGTGTTCGTCTGGAACGCGGCCGATCCCGCCGCGCAGGCGGTTGTGCTCGACCTTCCCACGATTGCCCGCGCGCTGAGTTTCACTCCCGGCGGCAACTATCTGGCGGCTGCCTGCGAAAATGGCGAGATCCTCCGCTTCGATATGGCCTCGCGGCAATTGCTGGAGCGCTGCCTGGGGCACTCGGGCCCCGTGCATGCACTGGCCCATGCCGCCGAGAGAGAAACGCTGCTCTCCGGTGGGCAGGACGGCCTGGCCTACGTGTGGAAGCCTGCTGGCCGCGCCGCCGTGACCGTCTCCAAGCAACCCATTGTGTTGCTGGCCGTGGGTGATGACCAACACGTCGTGGCGGCCGCCGCTGACGGAGCACTCAGTGCTTGGGGGCCGGAAGGTCTTGCACCCTCTTGGCAGCATGCTCCGCAAGATGTGCAAGGGACGCCGCCACGTGCGCTGGCCGCATCACAGGCGGGCACTGTGGTTTTCGCCACGCAGCAGCGTGCGCAACTTCTCGAGACAGGCACGGGCAAGCTGCTGGCGGAGCTGGAACTCCCTGAGCCGCCCACGGCGGCTGCGCTGGGCCGGCAGCAGCTCATTATGGCCTTCGCAAGCGGGGTCCTGCGCAGCTACGAGGTACATGCGCAGCGCGGCGGCTGGCAGATCGAGCCCGCGTACGATTTGCAGGGGCTGGCTCAGCCCGCCGTGGCCGTGGCCCTGGCTGAGGCGTCCCATGCCCTCTACGCCGCTGGCGGTGAGCCTGCCCTGCGCCGTTGGTTTGCCCCCTCCTTGTCCCCACGACTCGTCCTGGCAGACCGCCCTGCTCCCGTGCAAGCCGTGGCCCTGAACGCGCAGGGCACGCGGCTTGCCGTGGCGGAAGGAGCAGAGGTTGGCCTGTACGACACGGCCGAGGGACGTGCGTTGGCACGCTGTGCCGGTCATGATGGACCTGTCTGGGGGCTAGCCTTTCAGCCTGGCGGAGAGCGGCTGGCCTCGGCAGGCAGAGATGGCCAGTTGCGGCTGTGGGACCCCAACGGCAACCAGTTGGCAGTGTACACCGATCCCTCGCCTCTGCCCCTGTACAGCGTGGCCTGGCGCGCAGACGGAATGCGGCTTGCCGCCGCAGGAGCAGCTCGGCAATGGTTCGTTCTCGAGCCAGGCGCGCAGGAGCCGCTGCTGCGAGGCCACGGCCATAACGACACTGTGTACCGAGTGGCCTTCAACCCCGCGGGCAATCGGCTGGCCACGGTCGATTTCTCGGGCGGACTGTGTATTTGGGACGCCAACGACGGACGGTTGCTGTTCCACCAGCAGTTGCCCGCCACTACCGTTTGGTCGCTGGCCTACACGCCGGACGGCCGCGAGCTGGCGGTGGGTACGCAGGATCCTCGCCTGATTGTGCTGGCGATACCGCAGTAGGCACGCCGCCTGGGCAGTCTAGCGATTTTACGGAGGAGCCAGCTCCGTGGCGCTGCGTCCGATGATGCCTTGCGAGTTGATCAGCATAAGCGAGGTGCTCGCCCCCAACATTCCCTCCAGTTCCTCGGCGGTGGGGAGGAGCTGCGTCAGTTTCTCCATGAGCGCGGTCTCTTGAGGATCCAACTGCGGAGGCGCCTCGGCGGGAAGCCCGGGAATAGCTTGAAACGCTTGGGGTGCTTGCAGCAGTTGCGTAATGGTTTCGCGCAGATCGGGCAGGGCCCGGCTCAGATCGCTGACGGAGTAGGAGAACGCAGGCTCAGGTGGCAGGAGCGTCTTGGCGCGTGCCAAAAGCGGGCTGGCGGAGAAGGCGGCGTTGCCCTGAGGCGGCGAGCTGATCATGGCCATCACGGTTTCGCACACTTCCGTCCCCATGCCTAGCAGCAGGTAGCCCTTGCCGTAGAACAGCCCGACTTTGACGCCTGTGCCGGGAGGCTCGATGCGCACACCAGTAAAGCCCTGCTCGTTGGCCACGCGCATCATGCCCTGCGTGCTGGGTGCGATGGCCTGGATGAATTGCATCAGCCGGGCACAGATGGCGGGATCGCGTACCTGCCATACGATGGCTGCGCGCTCAGCAAGCCCGGGAATTGCCTCTGCCGCGGCTAGATCGGCGGCTCCGCCCTTCTTGGGCGGGAAGGATACCGTGGAGATCTGGTTTCCCAGGGCAGCGAGCAGCTCGCGCGGGCCCGCCTGAAGCTGGATCTGCACCTGGCCCTCGAGCTGGGCAAAGACCTGTTGCGCCTGCGGTCCCCCCATTTGCAGGGCCAATTCCTTGGCGGCGGCATAGACCTTGCCCAGGTCGAGCCCCATGACACTGAAGCCGGCCACGTTGGCAGCCAGCCAAGCGGGCGGCTCGGCCGCCACGGGGGTCTGCTCCAGCAACGTCCAGATGCCGCTGCGCGGCGACGGCAGAGACACGAACCACCCCTCACGCATGGTGGTGCCGTCCAGTGTGCTGCGCAGGGCTACCGGACCGAGCTTGGTGATTCCCAATGGTTCCAGGATCGCCCGGGCTTCGGCTGCATCAGGCTGCTGCAAGAGCTGCCACAGGGGGGCGGGGTTGAGTACGACTTCCGCCAGGGGCAGGCCGGCGGGTAGTGCCTGAGCCAGGCCCGGCGTGGCGAGCAAGCGGGGCAGCACGCCCGGATCGTTGGCCTTGTGCGCCGCCAGGAAGCGTGCAAAACAGTTGCGAGCCGGCTCGCCAACCAGCCCCGTCCAGTCGATGGTCTGCTGGGCCAGCAGTCGCTCGCGCACATAGGTCTGAGAGGCCGGAATGGACATGCCGAACAGCAGGCGGCCGCCGGCACGCGTGACAAACAGGTGCGTTTCGTCCAGCTTGGCGAGTTCTGCCGGCGCCGCGGGTTGGAGATTGCCGGGGGCATCCCCTTCGTCATCGTCGATGCCTTCTTCCTCGACGAGCGAGCCTTTCACGTCCTGCGTAAGCTGCATGACGGCGAAACCGGCCAGGTTGATATCGGTACGGCGCGGCACATCCTCGCGGCCGCTCGCCTCGGCAATGGCCTTTTGCATGGCCGCCATCAGACGGCCGGCGAGATCATCGCCCGGTTCCAGCCAGGCCAGCACCATGGCCAACGGCGGCTGCCCGGCTCGAGGCTCCAGCACTACCGCCAGGCCGGCCTCACCGTCGAACAGTTTCTTCCAGTCAACCGGTTGCAAGTTGAACCGCGCCAACTGAGCCATCCACTGCTCCCAGCCTTCTCGATCGCTCTCTTGCATAAGCTGAAGCAGCTTTTGCAGCCGATCCTCCGAGAGCAGCACGCTGCCTAACCGAGTTTGGCGCCGCATGGCAGACACGTAGGCGCCCGCGTTGGGCACTCGCACCACGGCCACCGTTTGCTCGGGCAAACAGTAGGCCGAAGGTTTGGAGGGCGTTCCCCCCGCCTGGGCGGCCGCTACCAGCGGACAGGCCAGCCATGCCAGGAAAAAGCTTGCACGTGCAACTACGCACTTCATGGATGCGTCTCCTCTCCATCGGGCGTGGTGGTCGCAGCCGCCTCGACCGGCGGTTCGGCGCTCGTCGCTGCAGACCCCGAGTCTGCCCGATAGGGCGGATCCAGGTAGCTCACGCCGTTCTGCGGCTGTGTGGGATCGAACAGGTAACTGTCTCGGTGCTCGAGAAAATCGATCAGGTCCCGGGCGGGAATGCCGAAGGCCAGGCCGTCAAACGTTACATGGCCGGCGCACACGATGCCCACCACCTCGCCCCGCGCGTTGAACAGCGGCCCTCCACTGTTGCCCGGGTTGATCGAAGCATCCGTCTGAATCAGTCTCAAATGGCCAATGGTGCGCGTGGTCGAACTCACGATGCCCTGGGTCACCGTGCGTTCCAGTCCCAGGGGGTTGCCGATGGCAAACACCAGGTCGCCCACGCGCACGTCGTCCTGATCGTTGATCACGACGGGCTCGGGCAAGGTGCCTGGCAGTTCGCTCAGATCGAGCTGCAACAGGGCAATGTCTCGCAACGGGTGCAAGGCGAGGATGCGTACCCGTTTCAGGTCGTGCTTCTGGTAGCCCTGGTCGCTACGGCGATACAGCGTAACCGTTACCCGCGTTTGCTGTTCAACCACATGGTAATTGGTGATCAGGTGGCCTTGGCGGCTGATGATAAAGCCGCTGCCCAGGCCGCCGGCCGTGCGGACCACCACCACGGCATCTCCGAAGCGTTTGACCAGTTCGGGCACCTCGGCGGGCTGCAAGCGGCCTGCCGTATAGATGCCGCGCTGCTGTGCCGTTGCCGCGGCATCCTCCTGTTCGCCGCGGTCAACAAGCAGCACCTGCTTGGCGGGAATGTGGAGCACGTCGAAGCCGAGATCGAGCACCACGCCTTCTTCACTCTCGCGCAGCAGGGTGGCAGAAATTCGGGCGCCGCCCACTAGGGTGACGGTTGCCTGTTCTCCGCGGGCGGCGGCAGGCACGAGCGCGGCGAGCAGGGTGAATGCAAGCACCGAGCGGCCCATAAGGTTTACTCCCGAGCAAGATAGATGAGCAACCGGTCATGGCAGAGCATGGCCAGATCTTGGCGGCGGTCTCCGTCCACGTCCAGGCCGACGACGGCGCGGGGCTCGGCGACCTGGTTCTGCTCAACACCTCCATAGGGATACGTCTGGTCTTCAAAGACCTGCCAGGAGAGTTTGGGCACCAGGCCGCCGCCAGACGCGGCCAGCACGGTGAGCTGATGGCGGACGTCGTCGCAGAGCAGCACATCGCTGGCGCCGTCTCCGGAAACATCCGTGACGAGCAGACGATGGATGGTCGCCTGTTTCACTCCGCTGGGGCGGCCGACGCGGCTATCGAGGCTGGCCACGGTTTGCAGCTCGACCGGCCGGCCTGCGCTCAGGCGCGTCAGCTTATCTTGATCGACCAGCAGCAACCCCAGCACGGGATCTCCGCGGAGCGTGCTGCCGCCGCCGATGCGCACCGATTCCACCACGCGTAGTACCTGGGCCTCGTCAGGCTCGAGCCGATGCATGAACTGCCCGCCTTGCTCCAGCGCCCAGGCACCGCCGGCGATAGGGACATAGCCTGCCAGCCGCTGTCCCTCGGTGAGCATCACCTGGTCGGTAGGCTGGACATCGAGTCCCAGCCATTGCAGGACGCCGTCCACCAGTCGATAGGGGCGGAGCTGTCCGTCTTGCACCAGCACTTGGAATTCACTCAGTTGGTCGAGACGACTGAGGTGGGGCAATTCTCGCAGCGTGGGCTGACCTTCCACGCGGCTCAGCAGCCGGGCACCCTGGTTGAACTGGACCTTTACCAGCAAGCGGTCTTCCCCCAGCCAGACCACGCTCTCCAGGTTGGTACCCTGGCCGGTGAATCGCACCTGCTGCGGCTCGCTTTCGTGCGGCCGCCAGACAAACAGGTCCAGATCGCTGGCCACTCGTTGAGCCCACCACACCACGTCTCCCGCCGTGCCCAGCGCCAGAATCTGTTTGTCGGATACTTCTGGCGAGAGCACCCACGGTTGCGGAAAGCTGAGGCGGCCATGTTCCCAGCGGCTGACGTGCAGGTCGCCGGCGTCCTTGGCCCAGATCAACAGGGTACCGGGACGGGCCGCCGGCGCTGCCAGCGCCTTGACGTTGCTGGTACCCGGGAAGCTCTCTTCCGACAACCACCCCTGAGGCGACAGCGGATACACGCGTAACCGTGGCTGGTTGGCGTCGGCCGCCACCAGAGCCGGCTGGCCGTCCAGCAGCAGGCCGCACCAGGCGGCGGTACTTCCCAGGGGCAACACCTCCCGGCGGCCCAGAGCATGCTCCTCGCCCTGCGCGAGCACCTGTCGCCGCACCAGCCCCTCTTGCAATCCTCCCAGCAGCAGCAGCGAGGCGCGTTCACCCTTGGGGGCCAGCAGCTCCACACCGGCCAGAGGCTGCGTGTACAGCACCTGTGCCGGCAGCCAGCGCTCTCCCTGGCACTCGTACCAGCGCACCGTTTGCGTGGCCTGCTGCGTCCACTCGATGAGATCCTGATCGCCGTCCCCGTCCAGATCCCCTAGAAACAGCGCCAACCGTGGCCGGGCCTCGCGCGGGGCCAGCCACGCCGGCCGCGCGCCACGCTCCAAGAGCAGCGTCTGGATCCCCTGCTCCATGCTTACAAGCAACTCTGGCCGACCGTCCGATCGCACACGCAACAACAGCGGACGCGCGCCCGACGCACTCCCAGGAAGCAAATCCCACGTCAAGAACTTCTGCCACTGTTCAGCCCCCTCCCGCCGGTACGCCACCACACGGTTGTTGGGGCTGGTCAGCACCAGCAGTTCGAGCTGCCCATCGCCATCCAGATCGTGCGGCACTACGTCCAGAGGTAGTTCGTCAAGAGGGATCTCGATCTTGTCCCAATCTACGGCCAGGGCCAGCTCATTGGGCCGATCGGGATCCGGCGCAACAGCCTCCTTCCGCTCCTCCGGCGGCAGCCACCGATACACCTCCAGCCGAGATTGACGCGTGTTGGCCACCACAATCTGCTGCCGGCCGCACTTGTACAAATCCGCCGCGACCATGCGCGTGGGAAGCCCCTCCATGGCGATCACCCGCATCCCCTGCCAGCCTGCCAGCGGCGCCGCCGCCGTCTCATCACGCGCCGCCGTCGCGTCAGTGGCCGCCGTCTCAGCAGCCGCCGCCGACAACGCGCCTGCCGTTGCCACACAGATGGCCAGCAATGCTTGCCTCACCGTCAGGATCCCTTCATGTGCGAACTGCTGCGTCTTTCGGCCATTTGACAACTATACTGCGGCGAACGCAGCTTACCAAACTCCGGCCCAATTTACACGCCACCACCAACAAACCAGACCGAATTTGCCGGTCGCTCGGCCTCGCCCGCTGCTGCTAAGCCCTGGTTCGTCCCCTACCGAAGCCATGAAGTGGTACCCTCTCGTCACCTCGTGCCAGCGCCCAAGCGGGCCGCCTGTCCCCCTCATCCCATGGTTGCCACGCGCACCAAGATCTCCTGGAGTCTGGCGATTATCCTGGCCGGAAGCGCCGCCGCACTTCTCTTCCGCCAGCCTCCGCCTCAGGCTCCACCTCCTGCAACGCCTCGAGCCACTTCCCCCACGCCTCGTGCCGCCGCGATCCAGCAAACAGCCCAATACCCGTCCGGCGCTACTGCCTCACCCACCCGGCACCCTGCCCCCCAGCAGCCCGTCACGCACGCGAACGCGGCCCGCCCCTCACGTCCCCAGGACCAGAAACAGCCTCCCTCTCGGCAGCCCGCCCGCGGGCAACTGCTCGGCCGCATCGACCTCTTTCCAGACCCGGCAGCCAGCACGCCGGCCCCATCGGCACCCCTCGATGATGCGCTCCCTGATGCCTCCCATCGAGAGCCGCCCGCGCAGGTCGATGCCGGCCGCCGGCAAACAACGGCCGAGGCCGATACCTGCCACACGGTGAAGCACCGCGTTCGCGACGGCGACACGCTTTCGTTCCTGGCGCTGCGCTATCTCGGCGCGGCGCGGCGGTACCTCGAAATCTACGAGGCCAATCGCAACATCTTGCCCAGCCCAGACCTGCTGCCGCTGGGGGTAGTGCTGGAAATCCCGCTTGCGCCAGAGAGCGCCTTCGCAGCCGGCTCGCTGGCTGGCGAAGAGGCCCCCCTGGTACCCATCCCGCCCGGCGCGCGCGGCCGGCACAGCCGGTCGGTGTCGCTCCAATTGGGCGGCTCAGCAGAGGCACCTGCCCGCACCTACCGCATGCGCGCCGGCGAGACCCTGGTAGATGTTGCCCGCCGCGTGCTGGGAGATGCCAGCCTCGCGGACCTGCTGTATCAGGCCAATCGAGACCGCTTGCGCCATCCGCAAGACGTGCAGGAGGGCGTGCTCTTGGTGTTGCCGGCAAGCGAGCAGCAGCGGGGCCTGTGAGGCAAGTGGCGTTGCGTATCGGGCAGTAGCTGCCCCCCGGCATGATGTCGCTCACAGAGGGGAAGGGGCGTAACAGCCGTGGGCAATTCCCCCTCGCGTGCCTGACGTCCGAGGGCAGCAGGCCATCCC
>JAIMBC010000241.1 GCA_023511675.1 Pirellulales bacterium | reverse complement strand
CCGCCGGCATGCTCGGCCGCTAGCGCTGCGGCGGCCAAATACCCGAACCCGCAGGCGGAGCTTTGCAACAGCCTGCGGCGCGAGATCGTCATGGGCACGTCGGTCCAATGCATTCAATCAATATAGCGGAAGTCGAGGGAGCCGAACAAAGCGTGCATCACGTCGCCCCAAGCCTCGAGCGGGCTAGCACCCTGCTCGCCTTGTGAGCGGAGGTAGGCCAGGCACACGTCGATTTCTCCGGGCAGCGGCTCGCGGGCGAGCAACCGCAGATAGGCCAGGCGCAGCCGCTGCGCATCGTCCGGCATCGGCTCGGCGAGCAACCGTTCTGCCGCCGCCATGGCCTGCCGTCTGACCCAGGGATGATTCATCAGGAACAGCGCTTGCGGCGCTACCGTGCTGGTGTTGCGGGCGCCGGTCGGGACGCTTGGATCGGCA
Organism: Pirellulales bacterium; assembly: GCA_023511675.1. Lineage (GTDB taxonomy): Bacteria > Planctomycetota > Planctomycetia > Pirellulales > JAIMBC01 > JAIMBC01. The sequence continues at coordinate 8,732 of JAIMBC010000241.1, read as the reverse complement.
ACGTCAAACACCTGCAACATCTCGTCCAGCGCGTTGCGCAGCACGGGCAGATAAACGCTACGGCGGGACAAATCGTGCTCATAGCCATAGTCCGACACCGTGCCGGCTCGAATGGTGGAACCGAACATATCGGTTTGGAGCGTGCCGGCGGCCGCGAGCGTGGCGTCTCGCAGGCACTCAGCCTCCAGGCGACGGCGGCGCGCCCGGCTGAAGAGCAGGTTCTGCGGATCAGCAGCCACCACGGCGTCCGCCGCTGCCGTGCTCTGCCGATACGTGCGCGAGCAAACAATCTGCCGCACCAGCCACTTGGTGGACCAACCGTGAGCGATGAACTCGGATGCCAGGTAGTCCAGCAATCCAGGATGCGTGGGCGGCTCTCCGGTGGTGCCAAAGTTGTCCGGCGTGCTTACCAGCCCTTTGCCTAGCAACCAGTGCCAGACGCGGTTGACATAAACCCGCGCCGTAAGCGGATGCCGCGGGTCTGCCAGCCAGGCGGCCAACTGGGCACGGCCGCTCTGACTGGGGGGCAGCGCTTGCTGCTCGTGCGGGCCGATCGCCTGGGGCATGCCGCGCGCGACAGGCTCTCCCAGGTTGTGCACGTTCCCGCGGATGCAGATGCGCGTCTGGGGCACCGTGCCCAGCTCGCGCACACCCAGGGTGGTGGGCCGGCGGGGCATCTGCTGCTTGGCCTGCTGCAGTTCTTGCTGCAAGCGGGCCAGTTCGGTGCGCAGGGCTTGTGCCTCCGCTGCATCTTCGGCACTGGCGGCCGCCGGCTCGCCAAGCTGCTCCACAGGCAGGAACTGCACGGCGTCGGCGATGACGTGCCCGTTTGTGCCTTCGTTGGAGACCAGCACGTAGCCTTGCCCATTGGCTTCGAAGCGGTAGCGGCCCAAGCTGACAAAATGGCCATCCAGCGCCGGTTCCTGTTGCTGGTTGACCGTGATGCTGAACTCGCCGTCGGCGCAGAAGACGGTCACGGGCACGTTCGTGGCGCGGTTTTCTCCCGGGGTATAGGCCAGGCGCACCTCGTACTGGCCGGCGGGCAACACGTCGGGATGAAAGGTGATGGTTTTGGCCCCTTTCTCCGCATTCTGGTCGTGGATGTATCCTTCGCCCACATAGCGCCGCGAGTGCTGGGAGAACTGCCAGGTGCCGATGCGTTGGGCCTGCGTGTCGTCGATCACCACGCCGCGCAGGGCGGAGACGGGCACAATCACAGGCGGGCCGTGGTTCGAGTAGGGCTCCAGGCGGGCCAGGGCGGCCTGGAGGTCTTGAATGCTTTTCTCCATGCCTGCCAGCTTCTGTTCGTGTTGCAGAAACGCGTTTTCTTCCTCTGCGGGCAGCGGCAGGGGCAGCGCCAGCCACTGCGAGATGTTGGCGTGCTCCAGGGACTGCACGCCTCGCAGGATGGCGGCCAGCGCGTAGTAATCTCGTGTGGAGATGGGGTCGAACTTGTGATCGTGGCAGCGTGCGCACCCTATGGTTTGGGCCAGAAAGGCCCGCCCGATGGCCTCGAGCTGCTCGTCCACCACGTCCATCTCGAGCTGGGCCTTGTCCTGCTCTTCCAGATTATGGTTGCCCAGCATCAGAAAGCTCGTGGCGACAAGCTGGCGTTGAGCCCGGAAGATGCTCTCTGCGGGCAGGAGGTCACCGGCAATCTGCTCTCGCACAAAGCGTTCGAACGGCAGGTCCAGGTTGAAACTCTCGATGACGTAATCGCGGTAGCGCCATGCATCTGGCAGGATGAGGCCGCGCAGCGTGAGCGACTCGCCGAAGCGAACCACGTCCAGCCAGTGGCGGCCCCACCGCTCGCCAAACCGCGGCGAGGCGAGCAGGCGATCGACCAGGCGTTCATACGCTTCGTCCGCGATGGGATCTGAGAACTCAGCCAGCTCTTCGGGTGGCGGCGGCAGCCCCGCCAGATCGAAGTACAGCCGCCGCACCAGCAGCTTTGCGGGGGCCTGCGGCGCCGGCGGCAGGCCCCGCTCTTCGAGCCGTTGCAGGATAAAGGCGTCGATTGCATTGGCTGGCCACGTGGTGTCCCGAACCGGGGGTATCGCCGGCCGCCTCAGCGGCTGATATGCCCAGTGCGTGTGCGGCGCTTCGAGATCTCTGGAAGCGGAACCACCGCCGGCGTGCGGCGCGGCTCGGGGATCGATCGCGCCATGCTCGATCCAGCGGGCAAAATCGGCCACCACGGCATCGGGCAGCTTTCCCTCCGGCGGCATTTGCAAGTTGGGGTCGTCATAACGCATGGCTTGCAACAGCCGGCTGGCGTCTGGCTGGCCCGGGACGATTGCAGGCCCGGAGTCTCCGCCGATGGCCCAGCCCTGCCTTGAGTCCAGCCGCAAGCCACCCTGCTGCGCATCGGGCCCATGACACTCGTAGCAGTGCTCGACAAGCACCGGCCGGATGCGCTTCTCAAAGAAGGCGATTTCCTCCTCCGACGGCACGCCATCGCCCACGTCGTCCGGACGAGCGGCCGACTGTGCCGCAGCGTCCATGACGGCGACGTCCATTGCCGATGCATCGGCCTCGGCCGTGGATGGCTGGGCCATGGCCCAGCGCGTCCCATTTATCCCGAGCAACCAGAGCGCAGCCAGGACCGCCACGCAGGTAAGCATAATTTCCAGAGAGAATTTACCCAAACGGCCGGGCGGAGAGGATGACGGCACGGCAGCACGCAGCATCCAAGGATGCGGTTGCGGCCTGAGCAGCCCGGACCGCCTCGGGCATGCGTCACAGCCAAACCCGGGCGGGACGAAACCACAGTCCCGAAGTCTTCCCAGGCGTACCGCTGACATCGGGCCAAGCGGCATCGCTCCGCCAGACTTTCCACGTGCCATGGGCTGGACTCGACGTCCCTTCCGGCGTACTCGCCGGGAAATCGCCTTGACAATCCCAGAACGCATGCGGGCTGCGGCAGGTTTGCAGGGGCCACAAACCACATGCCAAGGATGGCAAGATTGGCCTGGACTGGCAAGTGGCTTTCCGCGATTCTCGAGAGCCGGCCGTCTAGGTTTCTTCACGCAGGGCGGCAAGCAACGGCGCACGAGCAACCGCGAACACGCCGACCAGGCCAGCACACAGGCCCAGCGCCAGCACCAAGCTGAGAGTGATCGAGAGGTTCGGCCATGGCAGGCCGGCCCCTCCAGCGGCAATCTGCGGCAGTACCGCCACAAGTGCCGCCGCCACGCCCATGACAAGGCCGCCCACCAGCAAGGCAGCGTGCTCCCAGAATACCAGGCGGGCAAGCAAACGCGTGGTAAAGCCAGTGGCACGCAGCAGGGCAAGTTCCCCGCGCCGCTCAACCACGCTGCGCAGTTGTACCACGGCAAGGCCCAGGGTCCCCAGCAGCAGTCCCAGCCCTCCCAGGGTCTGGAACGTGGAAAGGTATGTGTTTTGTACGGCCAGAAAGCCAGCCAGCCTCTCGGTGGCGGCTTGCACCTCCAGGCCCTCGTCCGCCAGGGCGCGCTCCAGGACACTGGCCACCTGCGCTGCCCGCTGCTGCGGCGCGTCGATGAGAAAGAACCGCGCTCCACTCACCTGCGGGAACACGCGGCGGAAGGCCTCCTCTGAAATGATCACGTCGCCCTGGAAAATACTGTCTTGCAGCAGGCCCACAACAACGAATTGCAGTTGCTCGCCGCGCGGACCTGGCATTTCGAACCGAGAGCCAACCCCGGAGAGGTGCAGGCTGTAGGTCGCCGTGTTCTGATCCAGCACGGCGGGAATGGGACCATCGTCGGCCGCCGGGCCCCCTCCCGTTTCCAGCAGCAGCCAGGGATTCTCGGTTTGCGGTGACGGGGAGGCCCGCCAACGGAAGCCGCCTTGGCGGAGGAACTCTCTGGGTGCGCCCAGCACGCGCGGCTGCGTCGGCTGATAGAGATTCAAACAACTGGCGTCATCTCCAGCCTGGACCCGAAAAGACATGCAACGGACGCCTTGCAGCTCCCGCAGGTCCGATGGAGCCAGACCTTCCCACTCCGACGCCTCGGGGCTGCAGATGTTTCGGTAGATCGGCACGGTCGCCTCGGCCACGAGCGCGTAGCCGCCGGTTCCGCTGGCGCGTCCCCTGCCTACAACTTCGGGATCAAGGTGGAAGGCGGCCAGAGAGACGATCAAGAAGCACGCACTGGCCATCAGTCCCAGCGAGAGCGCCGTGCGGCCGGGATGGCGCCGTACATTCCGCAGGGCCAGCCGTACAAGCTGGCAGCGGCCGAGAAAAATGTGTCCGCCGACTGGTGCGGCTCTGACGGTGCCCCACAGCCAGCCAATTGCCGCAAGTAGCACCAATGTACCGGCACCCATGAAGGCGGCGGCCTGCGTCTGAGCCTCCAGACCGCGGCCCCAGATCGCCAGGCCCACTCCGGCGGCCAGCGCGGCTAGTGCCACGGCGCGCCACCTGCGGGACGCCCTGGCAGCCGAGACGTGAGTCGGGCCGAACTGTCCAGCCATGAGCTGCCGCAAGGAGAGGAGTTGTGTCGATCGCACGGCCCACAGAATCGCTGCCAGGGCGGCCAGCGCGCCCCCAGCACCTCCTCCTACCAGGCTCAACGGCGTGGCATGAAGCTGGAGGAACGGTTCGCGGATGGCCGCCAGCCACCAGGTGCGCAGGCCTGCCAGCATCAACCAAGCGTATCCCAGGCCGAGCAGCGCCCCCGCGATGCTGCCCGCAAGGGCGGCCAGGGTGCCTTCAGCAAGCAGCAAGCGGGCAACACGGCCCCGCGTCCAGCCCACGGCCAGCAGCAGTCCCATCTCGCGGCTGCGGCGTTCGACGCCTAGGCGGAACAGCAGTCCCACCAGCAGCGTGGCCGCCAGGATCAGGAACATACTGAAGCCGACAAACAACATACCAAACGAGGTGGTCCCTGCGCTGGCAGCCAGTCCTTGCCGCTTGAGTGGCTGGAATACGAAGCCGAGCTGCCGCGGATCGAGTGCTCGCTCGAGTGCGGCTCGGGCCGGCTCCACGGACACCGGCCGTTCGCAGCGGACAGCGGTGGCCTGACCAAAGCGGCTGGCCCACAGCCGGCGCCCCTGCTGCAGGGACACAAAGGCCTTGGGCGTGGCGCGGTGTTCGTCCCAGTAGCGTTCGTCCTGGTCGTTGGGGGGAATGCTGCGCACCCGATCCGGATCGTAAGGAAACGGCGGGTCCCAATCGCGGATGGAGGCCTCGTCGGTCACGCCGCGCAGCTCAGGCGTTAGGTCGGGATCGGCCGCTGCACCGGAGAGTTCCACGATGCCGGCCAGGCGGAGCTGCACGGACCGCTCGCGGACCTCTCCGTGCGTGCTCTCTGGCTCGAAGTATGTGAGGGTGATGACCGTACCAGGCTCGACGGGGACACCCTGGGCGGCCAGATCCTCTGCGGCCCATCGATTGAGCAGCACCTCGCCGTTGGCCAGGCTGTCCACAGGCTGTCCGTTAGCTAGCACGAGCGGGCCGAGCGGGGGAGCGGACGAAGGCACGAGCGCGGCCACGGTCGAGTAAGGAATTTTCGCCTTACCCTTTGGACCGGCCATAATATAGTTTGCCAGGTAGGTCAGTACGGGTTGCGGCTTCCAGGGAGCAAGGGCGCGCAGGGCCGCCTCTTCCACGTGCGGCTCGAGCATCATGCGGTCGCTGGTAAGTTGGAGGTAGCCGCGCGTGCTTTGTGCGAGGGCGAGGCCATAGTCGGCCAGTTTGGGGCGCAAGGCGCGGGCGATGGCCGCCTCGGTTCGTACATCTAGCGTCGCATCGGCCTGGCGTCCTGCGACAAGCAGGCAATTGGCGACCTTGGTCGTTGGATTGCCCGGACGGCGCAGCACCTGTTGCAACTCTTCCATGGCGACGTAGGCGTTGCGCGGCGCTTGCTGGCTGGGATTCAGGCTGAAACGTCCCAGGCCGCGCGCGGGGACAATACCGGCCACCCGCAGCCGGCGGCTGCCGATATTTCCGCTCTTGCGGCCCAGCGGGCTATCTGGGGGGATGTCGCTCGGGCGGGGAAGCCGCAGCACGAGGTCGTCTCCTACTTCCACGCGCGGTCGGCGCACGGTGATGGCTAGCCGCTGTCCGCGCCAGTCGGCCGCCACGGTCTGGTTGAGACGGAATCGCTTGCGGAGCTTTCCCCACTCCAGCTCAAAGGCATCTCCGCGCAAGTAGAGACGTGCTGTGTGTTGCCCCGCATCGAGCTGCCAGAAATCTTTGCCCAGTGCAATGCGGACCATGGTCGACGGGCTGCCGGGGCCACGGGGGCCCGCCGCGCCGGCAGATGTGCTGGGGGGGCGCCTGCCGTTGGAGAGTATCACGCCGGGCTGTCCCACGCGCACGAGGCGGACAGGCTGGCCGGCCAGCGACAACCTTGCTGCCTGGTCCTCGGTCCAGGGAGGCAGGCCGGGCGGGGTGCGCAGCGTGAGTCGCATCTCCGCAAGCTCGATTTGGAATTCCAGCAGTTCCGCCGCCAGCGCGTTCGCCAGCCGTTCGTTGATCACAATCTCGCCGCGTGCTGGCCGGGGCGCCGGCCATTCTCCCAGCTCCCAGAAGGGCGGGGTGACGCCGATCAGTGTCACCCCTGCCGTATGGGGCGCGCGGCCCGCTTGCGGTCCGCTTGGCAGCCAGTCGATGCTGCCCCGCAACAGGATGGCCGGCTGCACCTCGGCGACAGGAGAGGGAAACTCGGGGTGCTTTGCCAGCTCGTCGGCCAATTCGGTGCGGAACAGCCGGTCCGAAACAAGCGCTAGCTCGACCCGTCCCAGCCGTTCGAGCGTGAGCCGCTTGAGGCTGAATCGCACCGAATCTCCCACCACCAGGGCGCCCGACAGCACGGCCGCACCGACCACAACCCCCAGGCTTGCCGCGGCGTGGATGCGCCAGTGATGGCGCAGACCAGCCACAGCCAGTCGAGCAACGTTCCACTTGGACAAGGCATGTTGCATGGCGAGGTACACTGCTGCGCCGCCAGCGCTAAGGCCGGGCGTCTGTTCGCGGCATGGCGGCTGATGGCTTCATGGGGGGGATAGGCTTGGCGCCCCGGCAAGCGGCTGGAGGCGGCCGCCCTCCAGTTCAGCACGCCGCGGAAAGTGGGACGCCAGCTCCAGGCTGTGGGTGACCAGCACGAGCATGAGACTCTCTTCTCGCTGCAGATCAACCAGTAGGCGGGCGACGGCGGCTGCGGCGGCGCGGTCGAGATTGCCCGTCGGCTCATCTGCCAACAGCAACATGGGCCGCATGACCAGCGCCCGAGCCAGCGCCGCCCGCTGTCGCTCCCCTCCAGAGATCTCGCTAGGCAAATGGTCCAGGCGTTCAGACAGCCCCACCCGCGCCAGCAACGTCTGGGCGCGCTCCACGATGGCAGGGGTGACACCTCCGGCGGCCAGGGCCGGAACAAGCACGTTCTCCAGCACGGTGCATTGGGGCAAGAGATAGTGGTCCTGGAACACAAAGCCAATCCGCTCACTGCGAAAGCGGGCCAAACTGGCTTCCGCCAGTCCAAAGGGATCGACGCCGCCCAGCCGCACGCTGCCGCTGGTTGGGCGATCGAGTGTGCCCACAATGTGCAGCAGCGTACTCTTGCCCGAACCACTGGGTCCAAGAATGGCCAGTGCTTGGCCGGCTGAGAGAGAGAAGGAGCATCCCTTCAGCACCACCAGGCGCTCCGTGCGCGTGGGATACTCTTTGACGATGTCCTCAACGACCAGTTCGGCCATCGGCGGTTTCCAGCAGGGCCAGCGAACCTAAGCCATAGAAGGTGTATTCCACATCGACGCCGGGATCCCAAGTCCCGGCGGAGAAGCCGCCGCCTGGCTGCTCCAGTGCCCGCACATAGGCGGCGGCGGCGGGGAGGTCTGCCAGGTGCAGCAGTTCGAGGTCGGCCAGGGAGGCCAGGGCGGTAAACGTGCTGAGCAGATCTGCGAGCGGTATCTGGCCATTGGCGCGGAAGCCGCCCTCTTCGGTTTGCATGGCGGCCAGGAAGTCTCCGGCGGCGGCGCGGGTTTCTTCGTCGCAGGCGTTCAGAAGGCGCAACAGGGCGACGCCGGCGGCCGTGGGGTTGGTGCCGCTGGTGCGCATGGGGGCGAATTCCACGAATCCTCCGTCGTCTCGGCGGCGCGAGGCGACGAAGGCTGCAAGCTGAGACGCGCCTGCCAGCGGCTGCTCCAGCAGTTGGTAGCACAACACCACGAGAAAGGTGTGGTACAAGCTGCTCATCTCGCCCTGGTCGGATTTGGCGTAGCCGCCGTCCGGGCGGCGGAACCGTTCCAGTTCCTGGGCCAGGGCGGCACGCCAGTTGGGCAACGCCCCCTCAAACACGGCAATGCCGGCAGCCAGTTCCAGCAGGGATGCCGCATAGATGAGAGAGAGCACATCGACCAGCGGCACATGGCCAGCGAGGCGTGACTGGAGGTAGCCCGCGGCACGACGGGCCGGTAGACCATCAAGCTGGCCCAGCACGGCCAGGCCGCGCAGGCCGAAGGCCGTGTAGTAGAGATCGCTGGGACCATCGCGGCCAGGAAAGCCGCCGTCTGCCGCCTGGCAGCCCAACAAGAACTGCGTGTGACGCCGACGCAGCGGCTCATCAAGGCGGGCCGCGCCTTCTGCCAGCAACAAGGTCAGGTTTTGCAAGTAGGAATCGCTCACTCAACTGGGGCGGACGCAGCCGCTTCCCTTTCCTGGACTCGAGTGCGTGTGCCGCTTACGTGAACAGCCGGCTGACCGACTCGTTGCGGTGGATTCGCTTGATGGCCTCGCCCAGCAGCGG
>JAIMBC010000240.1 GCA_023511675.1 Pirellulales bacterium | reverse complement strand
CGCTGCAGGTAGGTCATGTGGTCGTGGCTATCGGAGATAACACCGATTCGCATAAGCCTCTATTACGGCGGCGCGGCGGTGCGGGCCGGCGGCGGCCCTGGCGGCCTGGCCAGAGGCGGGGCGATCAGCGCGGCCGGGCCGACGGTGGTGCATGAGGCGGCCCTGGCGCCCTTCGCAAAGGCGGGGCTGCTGCCTGCTTTGCACCCCGCCGCAGCGCGGCGCAACGAGGCACATGCAGGTCGGCGATAAGGATCATCGGGGATCGCCCCCCGTGTCAGGACGGCAAGGCCGAAGCGGCTGGATCAGCGGCAGGAGGTGTTCCACACCGCATTACAGGCAGAGCAACGCGCCGCGTCATGCCGGCAGCAAGGAGCCATGCCGCCCTCCGCAACATGGTCGGCCGGCTCAGAAGCCTATGGGGCCGCCGTGGAAGCAAAGTCCGCAGCCAGCTCGAACCACAAGTGGGCACGGTCCGCCGCGAGCTTGAGTCTCAGCTCCCGCAACAGTTTGACCAGTTCCAGCAGCATGTCCACCTCGCGTTCGGCTGCGGCGCGATCGTGGCCCTGCCTGAGCATGTTCTGGCTGATAAAGAACTCTCGATTATCGGCCAGTGCGCGGGCAGCTTCGGGACCAGACGTTTGGACGAGCGTCTGTGCCCACAGCTCCGCGGGGGGAGTGGCGGTTGGGCCCTGGCCCAGCGCGTCGATGACACGGCGCAGCCCGTCCGCCGTTGAGGCATAGACGAAGTACTTGCCTACGCGTGCGCAGGCGGGGCTGAAGTTGTAGTACAGCGGCGCCGCCTCGGCATCCTGCACGCCTTCAGGCAAGAACGTGCTCTTGGTGATGGTGGTGCCGCCATAGGGCTCGATTTCCATCAGCAAGGCCGGCAGACCCTGCTGGCCGGTAAGCACGTTCACCAGCCCCACGATCTTCTGGTAGCCCACCAGCAAGTGCTTGAAGAACTCTTCCGGCTGCTTCATCTCCAACACCAGGGCGAACGAGGGGAGCTTGACCGCCGGACGCGGGGGTGAGGAAAACTCCTGCCGCATGATGTAGAAGCGCAGGCGCGGTTCCAGCTCTGCCAGCACTTCGGTGGCAAAATCTCGGCCCGAGAAGAACAGGCCGAACTGCGTGTCGGCCTGAGCAAAGCCCGTGTTGGTCTGGTCGTCAAACAGCTCGTCGCGCGCCAGCCACATGCCCGCCACGTCGCGCGCCAGGAGGATCGTGGAGATGGTACCCGCGGGCGGAGGCAGCTCCGCTGCGCCGGCCGGTGCAAAGAACCAGCCGCGTTCCCCCACGGGGGCATCGGCCGGCCGCGGCAGGGCCGCGCGCAACCGCAGCTCGTCGGCTGTGGCGCGCAGGCTGGCGGTGGCATAGGGAGCTTGCTTCAGCGTCTCTGCCACGCCGCCGACGAGCAGTTCCGCCAGCACATTGTTGCTCTTGGCGTGGAGCACCTGTGTAAAAGCTGGATAGCCGCGGAGGGCGTCGAGCCGCAGGTAGGCCCAGGCGGCATCTTGGGGATCCCGCGTGGCGCGGGCTTGGGAGAATTGAGGCTCGCTGGCGAGGCTGGCCGCCGGCGGGCCATCGAGCAAGCGATCCACGGCTGCCTTGAGATGGCTGGTTTTGTTGCTCACCAGCAGCAGGTCGCCCACGAGGACGTGATTGTCGTTGGGGCCGAGCGACCAGCCTTTCAGCCCTCGATACTCTGCCGTCTTGACGGGGGAGGGCCGGCCGCGGTTTTGAGCATCGACTTCCGCCAGATCCGCCAGGGTTTGCAGCAGCTTGGCGGCCAATTCGGGCTGCCTCACGCGGATCACCAGCAATGCCGCCTCCGCGGCCGGATCGAGCCCCAGATAGATGCCGCCCCCGATCAGGCTGCGCAGGGCAGGCTCCCACTTGGTTTGCAGGGCCCCTTCCAGCAAAGCTACCCCCATCCGCGCCTGGGCAAACTGACTGCTTTGGTAGTAGTTCTGCACGCCCGGCAAGGCCGAGAGCCGCGATTGCAGACCGGGATCCAGGATGCGGTCGAGAACGTCCTCCGGTCTGGTGATCTCGACGTAAGCCAGGCAGGTGGGTGCCATCAAGGCCGCCGGATCCAAGACCTGTTGCCCGGCCGCCGCCTGTGCCACCGCTTCTGCCCGAGCCGTAGCAGCCGTTTGCGCTGAGGCGACGGTGGGAGCTACAAGGGTCCACAGGGCCGCCACTGCTGTGGCCAGCACCATTGCTTTCCGTTTCATGGCTGCAACTTCGGCATGGGGGTGTGCCGCGCCGGCCCGCTGCTGTACACGCCTGCCGCCAGGCGGGCTGAGAAGTACGGCTTTTCTCGCTGCTTCTCTGAAGCCGGCGCGGGGAGCTTCCACCTTACCTACCACACGCCGGCGGGGCGAGTTTCACGTTGATGAAGAATTACGTCGGCGGCGTGAAACTCAGGCCCGCCTGCCGCGGTACAATCTGGTGGTTGCGCTCGTGTCCATATTAGGCTGCTGCCCAAACTAGGCCGCTGCCCATGTTGGGCCGGTGCCCATGTTGGGCCGCTGCCCAATCCCGCTGTGGCAGCGGCGTGGCCCGCAAGGCCGGCGGCTCGTTGGCCTGCCAGGCGGCGGCCAGACGCGGCCGCCCCAGATACTTGCTCGAGGACGAGAGACCATGCTGCGTGCAGGCTCACCTACTTTGGCAGAGGTGGACCCCGGTTGGGCCTGGGCCCCTTACGAGCCGGGACCGAACGCCCCCTGGAGCCGAGACCTGGCGGCGCACCTCTATCGGCGGGCGGCATTTGGCGCCGATTGGGCCACGCTCCAGCGGGCACTGGACGAAGGGCCTGCCGCCACCGTTGACCGCTTGCTGCGCGGCGGAGACGGTGCCGATTCCTTCTATGCAGAGGCTCGCCGGGCCGTGGAGCCGCTGCTGGGTGCGCCGATCGAGGCCGGCCACCTGCCGGCCTGGTGGCTGCATGTGATGCTGCGTACGCCACATCCGCTGCTGGAGAAAATCACCCTGTTCTGGCACGGTCACTTTGCCACCTCTTCGGCCAAGGTCACAGACCCGTGGCTGATGTACGGCCAGAATGCCTTGCTGCGGGAGCACGCCCTGGGCAGCTTCCGACCCTTGTTGCACGGCATGGCCAAGGATGCGGCCATGCTCATCTGGCTCGACTCGGCGGTCAACCGCAAGGCGCACCCCAACGAGAACTTCGCCCGCGAGGTGATGGAACTCTTCTGCCTCGGCCTGGGCCAGTACACCGAGCAAGATATCAAACAGGCCGCACGTGCCTTCACCGGCTGGGAGGTGCGCCGCCGCCGCTACTTCTTCAACCCCTATCAGCACGACGGGGGAGAAAAGCTGGTCCTGGGCGTCCGCGGACCCTTCAACGGAGAGGACGTGTTGCAGATCCTGCTCGAGCAGCCGGCGGCGGCGAAGTTCCTGGTCGGCAAGCTCTATCGCTACCTGGTGAGCGAGACCTTGCCCGCCCCAGAGACGCTGCTGGCACCCCTGGCAGACGGCTACCGCCAGCGGGATTACGACACCTCCTGGCTGGTGGGTACGATCCTCCGCTCGAATCTGTTCTTTTCCCGCTTGGTGGTGCGGACGCGCGTCAAGGGGCCAGTGGACCTGGCAATCGGCCTGTTGAGATCGCTGGAGGCCTCGGTGAACACCTACGCGCTGGCGGAAGACCTGGCACCCCTGGGACAAGCCCTGTTTGCACCGCCCAACGTCAAGGGCTGGGATGGCGGTAGCGAGTGGATCAACTCCTCCACGCTGGTGGGCCGTGCCAACCTGGTGTGGGCCCTGGTGGGAGGGGCAGACAATCGCTACGGCAACAGGGTGCCGCTGGAACGGCTTGCGGCCCTGGAGGGTGTTACGGAGCCCGCGGCCGTGGCCCGCCGGCTCGCGGAACTGCTGTTAGGTACCGATCCGCCCCAGGCCGTCTCGGTACAGCTTGCCGCCGTGGCGGCCGACAACTCCATTACCGATCAGCGGCTGCGGCTGGCCCGGCTGGTTCATGCCGTGGCCACCCTGCCCGAATATCAGTTAGCCTAAGCACTGGCTGGGAGCCTTGCACATGAACACCTCCCGACGTCGTTTCTTGCAGCACACCCTGGGGTCATCTGCCCTGCTGTCGGTCGGCCTGCACGTGCCGGCCTTTCTGGCGCGCAGCGCCCGCGCAGCCGGTACCGGCACGGGCCAGCGCGTGCTGGTGGTCGTCCAGCTCTCGGGCGGCAACGACGGGTTGAACACCGTCGTCCCGTATGCGGATGAACTGTATGCCAAGCACCGCGAGGTGCTGCGACTTGGTGCCGATCAGGTGCTGAAGATCCAGCAGGGCCTGGGGTTGCATCCCTCGATGGACGGCCTGGCCCGGCTGCTGGAAGAGAACCGTCTGGCGATTGTTCAAGGCGTGGGCTACCCGAACCCGGACCGCTCCCACTTCCGCTCGATGGATATCTGGCACACCGCCCGTCCCGAGGTGGTCGACACGCGAGACGGCTGGCTGGGCCGCGCCCTGGACACGGTGCCGGCCGAAGAGCGGAGGGACGTGGCGGGCATCCACCTGGGCCCCAGCCCGCTGCCGCTGGCGCTGGTGAGCCAGCACACCAGTGTTCCGTCGCTAGAGTCTCTGGAACGATTTCGGCTGAAAACCGCCGGCGGAGCGATGGCCACCTCGGCACTGGCCGAACTGGCCCAGGCGCCGCGGGCCGAACAGAGCGAGCTGTTAGACTTCATCCGCCGCAGCACGCTCAATGCCTATGCCTCCAGTGAACAGGTTCAGGAGGCCATCGGCTCCGGCACCAGCGGCGCGGAGTATCCCGAGTATGCTCTGGCCCAGAGGTTGAAGACCATTGCTCAGCTCATCGACGCCGGCCTGAGTACCCGCATCTACTATGTGGCGCTGGATGGCTTCGACACGCACGCCAATCAACTCGAGGCCCATGCCGGCCTGCTGCGAGAGTTTTCCTCCTCGGTGGAGGCCTTTGTACACGACCTGGCTGCCCGCGGACAGCTTGAGCGCGTGCTCGTGCTGGCCTTCTCTGAATTCGGCCGCCGCGTGGCCGAAAACGCCAGCGCCGGCACGGACCACGGCACGGCAGCACCCGTGTTCCTCGCGGGGGGGGCTGTGCGCGCGGGGCTGATTGGCGAGCATCCGAGTTTGGCGGACCTCGACCAGGAGGGAGATGTCAAGTTCCACACCGACTTCCGCCAGGTATACGCCGAACTGCTGGACCGCTGGTTGGGTTGCCCAAGCCAGACCGTGCTGGGCCGCGAGTTTGCCCACGTGGGCGCGGTGGCATCGTAGCGGCCAGCATGGGGGCCGTATGGTTTTAGATCGCCTCGCCGCAACAGGCCCCGGACCGTGCTGTCTGTCCCATGCGCAACAACGTGCGTCCGGCCAGATGCGAGCTGCGTGCATGGGTCAAGCGGGCATCCCTGGCGGCTGCCGCCGACATGAAAGCACACGGCTGTTTGTCAGGCGGAGCTGACGGGTAGCGCCGGAGCCCCGGGCTCCCCTCCGCTGAGGCCAGCGCACTTCCGGCGTCAGAGCGCGGCCTCGATGTTTTGTCGGAAGGCAATTGGGGACCGGCGCATCTTCTTCTCGGAAGGCGATTGCGAACGGCTCCTGCGGGGCGACTTGTTCCGCCCCACCGCTTCCTATACACTGCTGGAGTGCATCGGGTAGCGCCCCCGACGACTTCGTTCGCGGCATGGGATGGCGAATGACGGCAGGGTTGGGGCAACGCGGCTGTACAGGGCCAAGGGAGGCAGGTCCATGGAATCGCGGGTCAGAGGTGTACTGGAGGGCAGATATGGCCTTCGCATCGGCCGCTGCCTGGGCCGAGGCGGGTTTGCGGAGGTGTGGGAGGCTACAAGCAGCTCCGGGGTTGCCTGTGCGCTGAAGATCTCGCTTGGGCCGATTCTGGCTAGCCGGCGCGCTCGGCAGGAACGCGACGCTCTGGAACATGTCAAGGGCCTGAACGGGCATCCCCACATCGTGACGCTGTTCGATGTCTGGGAGGTGCAGAACTACCTGGTCACGCGGTGGGAACTGAGCACGGAAGGCAGCCTCAGCGATCTTGCCCTGCGCGAGGGAGGAAGGCTGCCGCCAGACCGGCTGTGCCGGTACCTGCTCGATGCGGCGGACGGTATCCAGGCCATGCATGCCAAGGACATTGTCCACGGCGATATCAAGCCGGAGAACTTGCTGCTGTTTTTTGGGCGAGTGAAGGTCGGCGACCTGGGCTTGGCAAGATTGGCGGCGCAAGGCACGAGCCGCTCGGTCGGCTTCACGCCAGGGTACGCGCCGCCTGAGGTTCGCTTGGGACATACGCATCCCAGCATGGATCTGTACGGCCTGGCTGCGACGTACGTGCGCCTGCGCACAGGCCGGGAACCGTTCGGCCATGATGCGGAGGCGATCGTCCAGCGGCAACAAAGCGTACACTTTGACACAACAGGGCTCCTGCCGGAGGAGATATCCCTGTTGCGCTCGGCGCTTGCGTGGCGCCCAGAGCAACGTCCCACAGAGGGCGTGCTGCATTGGGCCCGCATGCTGGCAGGCGTGCATTCTACCGGTAGTACGTTCGGTTCAAGCAGTTGGGCAAGCCCTGTGGCGCCTGCCGCGGCTGGCGGGGCTTTGACCCGCAAGACCCAATTCGAGATCCTGCCGCCGCAGGCCGGCCTTGGCGCGAAGCCTGTGGTGCGCCGCCAAACCGTTTGGGAAGGCCCGTTGCCGCCATCTGGCCGCACCACCGGCCTCCAGCTCCCCGACGCAGCAGACACCACACCGAACCCCGTGCCACCACCACCGCCTCGTCTGTTGCAGCCGTGGGCCGCTGCATCCTCTGTGGGGGTGCCTCTCGCCAGACCTGCAAGCGCGAGGGACGGATACGGCGCGGTGCGTAACAGACTCTCGCCGCTGAAGTTGCTAGCGGCGAGCGCCGCCGCTCTGCTGTTGTGTTTCGTACTCTACGGTCTGGTAGAGCTTGGCGGAGGATCGAAGCCGGCCCAGCCCCTTGCAGCGGCAATGCCGGGTGCCGGCGAGGGCGCGCGGGCAAATGCGAAAGCAGCCCAGCAGCCGTCCCAAGAGCAGGATGTGGCGGATGGCGTTGTGGCTTCCGGATCCCGTTCCCAGAGCACTGCGCCGGCGTGGGCTGCCAATACCCGTACAGAATCGGAAGCGGGCGGGCCGGAGGACGGTCTGGCAAGCGAGGCGGTCGCCAACACGGAGCCGCCAGAGCTGGAACCATATGCTCCTTCGAGCGAGGTTGGCGATTCTCAGGAAGACGAATCTGCACCGGCATGCGATGAAGCGACGGACGGCGAGGAGCTGGCCGATGCACCGCTCGGCTCGGCCGATCCGTTTGCGGAAGCAACGGCATCCGCGGAGGAAGACACAGCAGCACAGGAAGACGCAACAGCGGTAGCAGGGGAAGCGATGGAGGAAGATGCTGTCGCTTCATCACCAGCCGAGACGGGGTCTGGATCATTCGCAACGGTGGACGAGTTTGAGCAGGCACTCGCCTCGTGCAGTTCAGACGCCGATCGTCTTGAGCTGTGTGACGACGTGGCCAGCTCCAACTTCTTGCCCACAGCCGTGCGGACCAAAGCCCAGGCTTTGCGAGAACTGTATCAGGCAGCCGTAAGCGCAGCGCAGCTCGCAGATGAGGCCTGCGAATTGCTCGAACAGCGAAGGGTGGCTGAAGCGTGTGCAAAGTTGAAGCAGGCAAATGCCCTGGCGCCGGACCGCATGCGAGCCGCCTTTCTGCTGGGCCTGGTCGAGTGGCTCGAGTTGCACGACGCCCCCGAGGCGCAACGGTACTTTCGGGCCTGCATGAAGCGAGACCCCAATCATGCACCGACCTTGAACAATCTGGCACTGATCGAGCTGCGTCTGGGCCACACGCGCACCGCGGTGAATTATCTGAAACGGGCTTATCAGGCCGCCCCGCAGATGCGCCAGGTGATTCATAATCTTCAGAAGGTGGTGTTCCATGCGCAAGCGGGCGCCCTCGCGCTTGGCCGCAACGATGTGCGATTGCTGGTCGCCTTCTTGAGCGAGGCAGGCGCCGACCCGTTCGACCAAAGGGTGGGCTGGCTATTTGTGGACATGGGTGCGGCGGGTGGAGATGCCAGCGGCCTGCAAGCCGCCCTGAATCCAACCTGGCAGGCATGGGAGGATCGCATTTGCCTTCGCTGCGGCGGCCTGGGGTACATGGATTGCCCAGCAAAATGCGCCGAGGGAACGGTCGCCACGAGGAAAGAGGTCGATGCTTCTGGATTCCTGCCGCAACGGGGCTCGGTTGCAGTACGGACTAGGTGTAGTAGCTGTGGCGGTCGCGGCAAGGTTACGTGCAACGGCTGCGGCGGGAGCGGAGTGCAATAGCCAGTGCCGCCGGTTCCCAGCTTCTTCTTCCGCCCCCTTGGCGTCGCACGGTCTTGCCGCCATTCATCGCACGTGTCGATCGAGCGCGAGGCAGGCAGTCGTGCGAGAGGCAAAAGGAGCAAGCGGCTCCCTGCGGGTACGTTCCTCCTGGTGGCCGGCGGCAACTGCCGGGTTCGAGGCCCTGGCCTGCAGCCATGTGCCGGCGCGCCCCCTTGCAACGTGGTGCGGGGCGGCGCGACAATCGCACGTGCGGTCCTGCCCCGCTGGGCCGTCCGCCGCGTGCGTGCAGGTGCGTGCCGCGCCGGGCGCACCCGCTGCACGTGGGTGCCCGCTGGAGTCGCCCTGCCGCTGCACTCTCCTGCCGCGTTGAGAACAACAGGAGGCATTGCCCATGATGACACGTCGCCAGCTCATGCAAGGCACGGGGGCATATTTGGCCAGCACGGTTTTGCCGAGGGCGAGGGCGGGGCGGACCGATGACGCGCCTCCGGGTGGGAGGCGCAAGCTGGCGATTGTGACCACGGAGTGGCGTTACCGCTCGCACGCCTGGCACATGGGGGAGCGGTTCTTGGCAGGCTATCCGCGCGAGGGGCGCTGGCACCATCCGCCGCTGGAGGTGGTGAGCGCCTACGTGGACCAGTTTCCCGAGGGGGATCTGAGCCGCAGCCGGGCCGAGGAGTTCGGCTTTACCATCTACCCCAGCATTGCCGAGGCGCTGCGCTGCGGCGGCGAGCGGTTGGCCGTGGATGCCGTGCTGATCATCGGCGAGCATGGCAACTATCCCATCAACGAGTTCGGGCAGCGGCTGTATCCCCTCTACGAGTTCTTCCAGCAGGTGGTTGAGG
>JAIMBC010000239.1 GCA_023511675.1 Pirellulales bacterium | reverse complement strand
CCTTCTCGCGCTGCGTGTAGGCCTTGACATTGTCGATGTAGTTGGCGCACAGCCGCTTGAGGGCATCCTCGTCGGCGGCGATGGCGCGCTGCACTTCGTTCTTGACGATGTTCTCGTACTCCTCCTTGACCACGCCCAGCAGCTCGCGGTAGTGGGCACGGGTTTCTTCGCTGGTGATCAAGCTGTGATGTTTCAGCCCCGCCTCCAGCTCGTTGAGCACCATGAAGGGATTGATGGAACGGGCCTCGGGGTGGGCCACCAGGGCGTTGGAGATCTTGTCCTGCACGTAGCGCGGAGAAATGCCGTGCATGCCCTCGTTCACGGCCTGCTCCCGCAGCTCCTTTACATTGTCTTCCGTGAAGCCGGGCAGCGTCTTGCCGTTGTAGAGCTTGAGCTTCTGCAACAGCGTGAGGTTGGCATGCTTGGGAGGCTCCAACCGCGTGAGCACCGCCCACATGGCTGCCATCTCGATCGTGTGCGGTGCGATGTGCTTGCCCTGTACCTTCTCGCGGTTGTAATCCTTTTCGTAAATCTTGATTTCGTCCGAGAGGCGGGTGACATAGGGGATGTCGATCTTGACCGTGCGGTCCCGCAATGCCTCCATGAACTCGTTGTTCTGCAACCGGCGGTACTCTGGCTCGTTGGTGTGGCCGATGATCACCTCGTCGATGTCGGTCTGCGCGAACTTCTTGGGCTTGACCTTGTGCTCCTGGCTGGCACCGAGCAGGTCATAGAGGAAGGCCACGTCCAGCTTGAGCACCTCGACGAACTCGATGATGCCGCGATTGGCGACGTTGAACTCGCCATCGAAGTTGAAGGCCCGCGGGTCGCTGTCGCTGCCGTACTCAGCGATCTTCCGGTAGTTGATGTCTCCGGTCAGCTCGGTGGAATCCTGGTTCTTCTCGTCCTTCGGCTGGAACGTGCCGATTCCCACGCGGTCCTTCTCCGACAGCAGCAGCCGCTTGACCCGCACGTCCTCGGCCACGCGGGTCCAGTCGCCCCCATAACGGCGCAGCCGGTCGTTGTAGACGTAGCGGCAGAAGGGGCACAGCTCGCCCGTGATCCGCACGTGATACTCACCCGGACCGCGGCCGGCATTGAGCTGGGCCGCCACCTCGGCGCGGAACCGCTCGGGCACCATGTGCAACGGCTCTTCGTGCATGGGGCACCACTGCACGCTGTGGCGGTCCTCCACATCTACCCAACCCAGCGTGTACAACGCCCCTTCGTCCCTGCTCGAATAGCGCTCCAGCCCCTTCTTCAGCAACCTGGCAATGGTGCTCTTGCTGGACCCCACCGGCCCGTGCAATAGCAGCACGCGCTTCTCGATGCCATAGCCCTTGGCAGCGCTCTTGAAGGCATTCACCAGGTGGGCCAGCGGCTCGTCCAACCCGTACACAGCGTCCTGACCGTTCTGGTCCGGATCCAGGAAGAAGCGGTAGCGAATCCGCTTCTCCCGCCCCACCTCGTAGGTCTCCGTGCCATACGACATGATCATGTCGTACACGCGTTCGAACGCGTTGCGCGTGACCTTCGGATCGGCCTTCACCAAATCCAGGTACTCTTCGAACGACCCCTCCCAGTTCTTCTTGCGGAACTGTTCCAGGTCTTGTCGCTGCGCGATCAGGTTGATGATCGAGCGTCCATTACTCATATGTGTTTTCCCCCCAATGATCTCTTGTGTGCCAGGGATGTTCTCCCCGGCTGCTCCTTCCCGCTGGTCTCGGTTCCCCTCCTGCGTGGCTCGCGCGCGCCCGCCGCACGCTGCCGGCGCGCGGTCCCTTACCCAAAAAGCTTAGGCCCGAAAGGGGATGCTCACGCGAAAGGGAATAGTGCCTACCCGGCCCATAACCGGGCGTGTTGCGTGGGCAACCGAGATGGAAACTTGGAAAAGATCAGCCGGAGGACTGAGGCGAGGCGGACCTGAGGTAGGCTGTTCTCTTTCGCCGGGGGCAAGTGCACTCCCGGAGCCTCTGCCACTGTACCCTAACTATAGTATCCGCTCTCGCCAAGCCGAGGGCAATATCAACTCTGGCCACGCGCCGCAAATTCTGGCTTCTTTCCAGCGGCAGGAAACACGTAACCGATTGCTCTACAATCGCTTATGCTAACATCAGCCCCTTGGCGGAAAAACCGCCGCCTTGCCGCCACGGCTGCTAGTGCGTACGCGCACGGCCGTCGGCAATCCTGTCGAGCCATGGCTCTTGGCACACGGGGAGCCACCCATCCCGGTCAACTTGCCCGGACGGCCCACTAGGCAGCCATACGGTCCACGACGGCTTGGCCGGCACTGTGTCTCCGTGGCGCAAATCCGCCAGTAACTGGATGCGGCGCGGCCCAAGCCTGGAAACTCCAGCGGCAACATCTCGAGCACGTTGGCGCCGGCTGGGAAGGGCTCGGCGCAGCAGGCGTGTGGGGCGGCCAGTCGAACCTCCTGGGCACGTGGCCTCGGGCTCCCCGGGCGCGAAGCATGGGCCTCCAGTTCTGGCCACACCTCCGAGGCCAGCAGTTCGGACTCCCCGGCGTGCGAAGGATGGGCCGTCAAGAAGCCGCGGCGGTATGCGGCGGAAGGCTCGCACTCCCCGGGCGCAGGCATGCGCCTGGGGGAGAACCAGGCCCAGCTTTTGATCGAGGCAGTTTGGGGGGGAGCGGTAGGGATGGGGCCACGGGGGAACTTCTGGCGCTGGCGTGCGTCTAAGGGCTAGAATTGCCCGAGACCGAGTGTTCGGCCGCCCTGATTGCGGTCGGGAGGGCATCCCGCCCGGGTTGGCGGCCCCGCTTTTATGTGGAGAGGTCACGCCATGCATCGCGTTCACAAGTCTGGTGATAGGCGGCCCGTCCTTGGCATCCCTGGGATGGCTGGGGCTTCAAGAAGGTTTGGTTTGGCCCTGCTGGTGTTGGCAGTGGCGGCTGGTGGGGGCGTGGTAATGGCACAGGATCCCGCGGGGGCACAACTGCCGGTCAAGCGCGTTGTGCTGTACACCTCGGGTGTGGGCTACTTCGAGCACCAGGCCCAGATCGAGGGGGACGTGCGGGTCGATCTGAAGTTCAATGTGGACGACGTGAACGACCTGCTGAAGAGCATGGTGTTGCAAGACGAAGGGGGTGGGAGCATTGCCACGATCACGTATGGCTCGAAGGATCCCATCACCAAGACGCTCAAGACGTTTGCCATCGACCTGACCACCAATCCGACGCTGGCCGATCTGCTCAGCCAGGTTCGCGGAGAGGTGGTGGAGATCGAGGCGGCCAGCAAGATCGTGGGAACGATTGTGGGGGTCGAACGCCGTAAGCAGCCGGCGGGCAAGGACCAGGTTGTGGAAGTGGAGTACCTGAACCTGTTGACGGAGCAGGGCCTGCGGAGCGTGGAGCTGGCCTCCGTAGGTCGGATTCGGCTGGTCAATCCGGCCCTGAACGAGGAGCTGGTCAAGGCGCTGGCCGTGCTCGCCCTGGGGCATGCCACGGACAAGAAGACGGTGTCGCTCAATTTCCAGGGGCAAGGCGCGCGTCGCGTGCGGGTGGGATACATTCAGGAGACGCCCATCTGGAAGACGAGCTACCGGCTGGTCATCGGAGACGATGGCCGGCCGTTCATCCAGGGGTGGGCCATTGTTGAAAACACCACGGAAGAGGACTGGACCGACGTGCAGCTTACGTTGGTGAGCGGCAGGCCGATTTCGTTTGTGATGAACCTTTACGATCCCCTCTACGTGCCCCGGCCGGTCGTGGAGCCAGAGCTGTTTGCCTCGCTGCGGCCCCAGACCTACGGCCAGGATCTCGGCGAAGCGGACGAGCAGTTCAAACGTAGGGCCGAGAAGGCTGAGCGCGAGCGGCAACTTGCCTTCGACGCAGCGGCTGCACCGGCTGCGCCCGGAGCGGCGCTTGCAGGCGGGCTCGGGCGCGGCGCCATGCCGGCTGAAGATCGCGCCATCGACCTGCAACGCGGCGTGCGCTCGGTGGCCGAAGCATCCGACGTGGGCGAGCTGTTCCAGTACGTCATCGAGTCGCCCGTCTCCTTGCCGCGACAGCAGTCGGCCATGCTCCCCATTGTGCAGGGCTCCGTCGAGGGCCGGAAGGTCTCCATCTACAACCCCGCCGTGCATGCCAAACACCCCCTGAATGGGCTGTATCTCAAGAACTCCACCGGACTGCACCTGATGCAAGGCCCCATCACCGTGTTTGACGGCGGCACATATGCTGGCGATGCCCAGATCGAGGATCTGCCGCCCGACTCGCAACGGCTGATCAGCTATGCCCTGGACCTGGATACCGAGGTCGCGCCGGAAAGCAAGGGCTACCCGGAGCAGCTTGTCAGTGTGCGGCTCGTCAAGGGCGTGCTCTACACGTCGCGCAAGTATCAGCGAGGGCAGGAGTACACCATCAAGAACTCTTCGTTGAAGCCCAGGGAAGTGATCATCGAATACCCCCTAGAATACGGCTGGACTCTGGTCACGCCCAAGGAGCCCACGGAAAAGACGCGGGATGTGTACCGGTTTGCCGTCACGGCAGAGCCGGGCAAGCCCGCCAAGCTGCTGGTGACCGAGCAGCAGGTGGTCGACCAGTCCGTGCAACTGACCAACCTGGACGACCCCACCATTCAGTTCTACATTGGGGCGAGTGTGGTCAGCGACCAGGTAAAAGAGGCCTTGCGCGAGGTGGTGCGGCGCAAGAGGGAGATCGAAGGGCTGGTGGTGGAGCAGCAGCAGCTCGAGCAACAAATTGCCGCCATCTCGCAGGAGCAGGCGCGGATTCGCGAGAACATGGCCCAACTGGAACGCAACTCGGATCTCTACAATCGCTACGTGAAGAAGTTCAACTCCCAGGAAGACGAGATCGAGCAGGCACGGGCCAAGATCGCCGAGCTGGTCGAGCAAATCGCCAGCAAGCGCAAGGCGCTCGACGACTACCTGCTGGGGCTGGAACTGAACTAGGAGTTCAACCGCGTGCCGGCCGCCGAGACTGGCCCCGAGGTCGGTCGAGGCGGCCAAAGCCTGGCCTGAAGCCGTTGCCAGCGAGGGCATGGCCAGCAGCTTGGTTGTCGCCGGCGGAGGGGTGCCGCCTTGCCCTGTGGCATCAGCGGCGGGCTAAAACAGCGGCGCGCGGCCCAGCTTCCGCCGGACGACCGCCCATTGGCCGGCGTGCATCAGGCTATGCAACGCCTGCAGCGCGAGCAGGTGCCCCAACGTCGGCGCGTAGCTCCGATAAGCCTCCGGCCCGGGGCGATCCAGGTCCTCGTCCGTGATGCGCTCCAACACGGCCAGCGTGGCGGCACGCTGTTGGCCATACAGTTGCAGGTACTCTGCCTTCGCGTGGAAGGCGGCCGGATCGTCCAGCTTGGCGGTCTCTGACGTGTACCGCTGTGCAAAGCCAGCCGGCAACGGCGGCATGGAGCCCGGAAAAGCCGCCTCCACCATCTGATGTTCGCTCTTGATCAAATGGCCGAGCTGCCAGGCAATGTGGTTGGCGCCCGGCACGGGCCGCTCGAGCAGTTCCGCATCGGTCAGATCCTGCAAGTACGCCTGGACCACGAATTGGGCCTGGTCCAGAGACTTTTGGATGACTTGCCGTCCGTTCATGGTAGACGCTCGCCTTGAAGAGGAAACAAACCCCGCCGGCGCGTTCCGGCCCGGTGCTTTACGTGCCCAAGTTTTGCGAACCTGGCCCCCACCATATCGCTGCTGGTGCCAGAGAGCAAGGCGTTCGGCCGCCAGGGGTCGAGCCGGCGAGGCGGGCAAGCGTCCCCAGCGCTGGATGGGGGGTACCTGCCCGCGGGCTGGGGCCTGGCCTGCTTGCGCCGGTTGTAGCGTCTTGGCTGGCTTGGGGGATGAGGTCATTCTGGGGCGGCTTAACGGTTGAACAATCTTGGCCCATAGTGCAACATATATTCTTGCGGGCAAGCATTTGGCGGTGGTAAGTGATCGATGCAAAGGATACCCCGAGCATGAACCGAGTGTTGGCGACGTCGTTGGCAGTGTTCTTGGGAGCCTGGTGGGCTGCCGCGGTATGGGCACAGAATCAGGCGGGCGGGGAGTATCCGCCATTTCAGGAGGTGACGCAGGGATTTGAGCCGGTGATTTCACCTGCGGGGCCGGGCATGTATCAGCTTTACGTGCGGCGCAAGGACAACCGCGTGCTGGCTGAGTTGCCCCGCGACTTCGCGGCAAAGAAGTACTTCATTGCCTTGACGGTGGCGAGCGGCGAGCGATTCGCGGGGCTGCAAGCCGGCGACGTGCTGACCTACTGGCGGCAATACGATCGGCGGCTGGCGCTCATTCGGCCGCAGCTCACCACGCGTTCGACGGGGGATGCCGAGTCGCAGAGTTCGGTGCGGCGGTTGTTTACCGATCAGGTGCTGCTTGACGTACCCATCCTCACCATGGGTCCCCAGGGAGGTCCGGTGATCGATATTGGCGGCATGCTCATCCAGCAGGCATCGCGCTTCTTCGGGCCGGCGGCCCAGTCCAGCAATCCCGCGCTGGCCGCCATCCGCACGGCGAAGGCGTTTCCCCACAACGTAGAGTTGGGCTTTGAGGCTCCCATGGCTGGCGGGGAGTTGAAGACGCTGCACTATTCGATCAGCGAGTTGCCAGAGCAGAGCGGCTACCAGCCACGGCTGGCCGACACGCGGCTGGGCTACTTTACCACCAGCTTCAACGACCTGGGCCGCTTCAGCGAAGACGGGACCTGGGTACGCTACATCAACCGCTGGCGGCTGGAGAAGCGCGATCCCAGCCTCAAGCATAGCCCTCCCAAGAACCCGATCATCTTCTACATCGAGCACACCACCCCGGTGCGCTACCGGCCCTGGGTCAAGCGGGGCATTCTCTACTGGAATGCAGCCTTTGAGCGGATCGGTATTCGCGACGCCATCGAAGTCCGCCAGCAGGATGCCGTGACGGGCGAGCACATGGACAAGGATCCCGAAGACGTTCGCTACAACTTCGTGCGCTGGCTGAACAACGACGTGAGCACGGCCATCGGCCCGTCTCGCGTCCATCCTGCCACGGGCGAGATTCTGGACGCTGACATCATTCTCACCGACGGCTGGATCCGCCATTACCTCATGCAGCAGACCGACGTGGTCACGCCCGCGGCCATGGAAGGCTTCTCCCCCGAAATGCTGGCCTGGCTCGATCAGAACCCCCGTTGGGACCCACGCATCCTGCTGGCTCCCCCCGTGGAGCGGGAACGTCTGCTGGCCGAACGCCGCGAACACGGCCACCGCCCCTACGGAGGCCACCCCCTGGCCACCGTCGATCCCAAATTGCTCGGCGACGACGAGTTCGACGGCCTGATCGGCCGCACCTCCCAGTGCAACGGCATGTGCCTCGCCGCCAGCGGCCTGGCCTTCGACATGGCCCTGCTCCGCATGCAGCTTGAACTGTTTGCGCCCGAGCTGCAAACCGCCGGCGACCTGCTCGATGGCATGCCCGAAGAGTATGTCGGCCCGCTGCTGGCGGAACTGACCGCGCACGAGGTGGGCCACACGCTGGGCCTGCGGCACAACTTCAAGGCCTCGGCCATCTACCCCCTCAGCCAGATCAACAGCGATGAGATGCGCGGCAAGCCTTTTGCGGGCTCCGTGATGGACTACCTGCCCGCCAATATCGAGCTGCGAGACGGCAAGCTGGTGGGGGACATCGCCATGACCGGCATCGGTCCTTACGACATGTGGGCCATCGAGTACGGCTACACCTTCGACCAGAACCTGCAGCCCGTGCTGGCCCGCGTGGCGGAACCCGAGCTGCGCTACGGTACGGACGAGGACACCATGGGCCCCGACCCGTATGCCCGCCGCTACGACTTCAGCGCCAACCCGCTCGAGTATGCCCAGAAGCAGATGGAGCTGGTCCGCACGCTTCGCGCCCGGTTGCTGGATCGCTTTGTGAAGCCCGGCGAAAGCTGGGCCAAAGCGCGGCGCGGCTACGAACTGACCCTGGGATTGCAGATGCGGGCCGTCAACAACATGGCCGACTGGATTGGAGGCGCCTTCGTGGCCCGCGACAAGAAGGGCGACCCCAACGGGCGCGCCCCGGTGGAGGTGGTGCCGGCGCAAACCCAGCGGGAGTGTCTCAAGTTTGTGATCGACAACATGTTCCAGGACGCAGCCTTCGGCCTGACCCCCGACCTGCTGCGGCACCTGTCCGTGGACCAGTGGTTTGACGAGGGGAGCGATCCCTTTGCCCAGCCTACCTGGCCCGTGCATGATCGAATTGTGGGCATGCAGGCCTCAACCTTAACAATGCTGATCAACCCTGAGACCTTGCGCCTGGTGCTCGACAACGAGACCCGCCTGCCGCCGGACCAAGATGCCCTCACGCTGCCTGAGCTGCTCGATACGGTGGGCGCTGCGGTCTGGAGCGAGCTGGAGCAGATGCCCGCCGAGGCCGCCTCTGCACGCAAGCCCTGGATCAGCAGCCTGCGGCGTAATTTGCAGCGCGAGCATCTCGAACGGCTGATTGACCTCACGTTGCGGAATCCCTCGCTGGGAGCTGCGGCGCGGCCCATCTCCAACCTGGCCTTGCTGCGGTTGCAAGACCTGCGTGCCAAGATCGCCAAGGTGCTCGAGCAGGAGAGCATGCTGGATCCCTACACGCTGGCTCACCTGCGTGAGGCGCTGCTGCGGATCGACAAGGCGCTGGACGCCCAGATGGTGTACAACATCCGAGACGCGGCAGCACCGCAACAGGTGATCCGCATTCTCCAGGACAACAAAGATCAACAGTAGCGGGGCGATTGCCGGCCCGCTTCCAGAACGCGTGCAGCCCGCCGGGCGGCGATGCGCCATCCCCGACCGCCTCGAGCCACGCCGTGCGGCAGGGTGGGCCGGCTGCGCTGCCGGGACGAACGAGGCAGCCGTCTTCGTTGCAGCGATGGAGCCGGGGCATACCTTGGGCAACTTCGGTTGCCCGAGGCGCCTCCGGTGCGCGCGACGGCAGCGTTACGGCTGGCGCAGCGTCGCCTGGCGGCCGCGTGTGATCGCCGGCGGCCACATCTTATCGCGAGCAGCCGCGTCTTATCGCCGCGGGTCTCGTCCGCCTCGTCGGAGAAGGCCGCCACGCCGCCACGAGTGCGTGCTGCGCTCCCCACAGCGCTTCGGCGGGCGGCACAGGAAGCACGCCCCCCGCGGGCATCTCATCCTGGAGTGCGGTGCGGCGACGTGCCGCTGCCGCCGCCCAATTGCTTGACATGGCAGCGGCAGCTCGATAGGCTGCCCCCTCGCGCTACGCGGTGGAG